>JAJZQT010000035.1:6225-18500 GCA_021803005.1 Actinomycetes bacterium | reverse complement strand
CAGACAGTTGATCAACGGCCTGCTCCGGAGAAAACACATCCCGCACTGTCTTCCATCCGGATCTGGCCAGCCGCCTGCCTAGATCGCGGTCGCGATATAGTTTTTCCAGCGCCTGCGCCAGCGCGCCGGGATCCGCGGGAGGCACAAGCAATCCATTCTCCCCATCAGTGATCATCTCGGGGATGCCGCCTATATCGCTGCCGACAACGGGTTTGCCGCGGGCAAAGGCTTCGAGTACTACTATGCCGAACGGCTCGGGATGTTTTGAAGGTATGACCGCCACGTCGCAATCATCTATCCAGGAAGTTGCATCCTCCCTGAAACCGGCCATGGTTACGTAATCCTCCAGCTCTAGAGCGGCGATCAGGCTCTTAAGATCCTCACGCAGGTTCTCTTTCCCGGGGAATACATCCCCGACAAAAGTGGTTCGCGCCGGTATCCCCATGTCGATAAGTTTTCGGGTAGCTTGGACAAGAATGTCCTGACCTTTGAAAGGAGGGTTGATCCTTCCAAAACAGAGTATGTTGAACGAATCATGGTCCCTTGTGGCCTGATTATCGTCGCCTTCTGTGCCCGGCCATTGGAGACGGCTTTCCTCGATCAGGGGCATGGTGACGCCATCGTAGACGATTACAGACTTGCCCCGCGCCGTATCAGACACAAACTGATTACGCACCGCTTCCGAAATACATACGATTCTGGCCGAGTGCCTCGATACGAAAGGCTCATACCAGCGCCATGCTTTTTTGAATTCCGAAAAGACCTCGCGAAAATGCCACACGTGGGGCAAACCGCTTATTCTTGCGGCCAGGGCGCCGCCGATCACGACCCCCGTGTTCGAATGGACTATATCAATCTGTTCCTGCCGCATCAGTTTTTTCAAGGCCCTTACCGACCCGGGAACAGACCACAAAAATTTCGCCGTCTCCGCCGGGCCCGCCAGTAACTGCTTCCGGACAACCAACGGTTCCAGGAGCCAGGTCCTGACGCCTGACGCCACCAGCTCCCCCACCAGGGGCCCCTCATACGGAAGAACGGCGGACACCCTGTAGCCCTTGTCGAGAAGGCCGGAAGCGACATTTATCAGACACCTGTCCGATCCGTAAAGATCGGAAGATGATTGAAGAAACAAAATGTGTGTCGGCCGGTTTGCGGACACTTGTGGCTTTAAGCCTCCGTCCTCGAGGTTAGACAGGCTTTTGCACCCACCATGTAAGATACACTCCGTCCTTGTTCCCCGCCAGTCTGCCCGCCGATTCTCTGATCACGGACTTCAAAACCAGCTTTACCGCCGAGGCAGAATCCAGGCCCTGGAGGCGGCAGACCGCCATCCGCCAACGCAACTCAAAAAAGGGCAATCCCGAATATAGATTCTGGACTTTGCAAAGGCTACCGGCGGTAAGAACCCTATCGAGCGTTTCGGCGGTAAAATGATGCAAATGCCGGGGCACGTCGAGGTGAGGCCAGCATTTTCCCAGTACGCGTCTTTGAGCGCCCCCGAAATTGGGGACACTTAAGAGAAGATGTCCGCCGGGTTTCATTATCCGGTTGATTTCAGCGATTACTTTCGTTGGTGAGTATGTATGTTCCAGGACCTGCCACAGCCTGACGACATCGAAAGTGCCGTTCTCGAAAGGGAGCGATTCAGCCATCCCCTGGACAATATCCAGCCCCCTCTTGCTTCCTACCTCGACGGCCTCGTCATCAGTCTCCACCCCGGAAACTCTCCAACCCTGTGATTGCGCGAAAGCAACGTACTCGCCGGCGCCACAGCCTACGTCCAGCAATCTTCCATTCTCGACCGGAGGGGGCTCGGCCAGAATCCTGCCCAGCCTGCCGCACATCGCCACGCTGACTGCCTCCGCGCCTGCCGCGGCGCCCCGGTAACATTTCCCCTTGAGATACCATTTCAGCCGGTCCTTGCCTGTGCCAGCGGTGTCAACGTGAGCGTAATATTGACTGGGATAATAGCGGGCCATAAGTTCCGGCTTTGGCGCCGGTTGTGTGCTGAAGTGGCCGCAGGAATCGCAGCGGACGATGCTGAACAATTCCTGGGCGCGGCCTGAATTATCAGCCACGTCCGGGATATCGGTGGTGTACGAGCTCCCGCCGCAGAGATCGCATCTGTATTCGATGGCTTCCGCAATATCCATCAGTAAATAGCCTCTTCTTGCCGGCAGATGTCTCTCCGATGAGCGATGAATCGTGACTTGCGAAGGAGCCGTGGGCGCCACACAAGAAAGTGATTAAAACGAGTAATCGTGACCTCTGAAGCAACCATCGCCATGGAACAAAGAGAGGCCCCGGAGGGCCTTCGCTGAGGTGAGCCTATTTTACCATCAGTATGTCACTGGCGACAAGCAGATCAGTGCCGCGAAAAATGGTTCGTCATCAAGGGAAAGGGTGCTGAAGGCCGCTGGCATCCGTGGCTATGCCGTAGAGAAAAGTCCTGAAAGACTGTACCCCGGCGGGCACCAGGTAACGAACCTCGAATGTGTCATTGGTTCCGCCGGGAAGGCTGCCGACGTGCACAGGCATATTGACACTGGTAACAGACGCGGAGGAGCTGTCCCTGACTATATCAACGATTGCGGCGTTGCTGGAACCCTGATTGAGCACAGAAAACTGCGCCGAGACAACCCGGTCAAGGTAGTCTTGATACGAAGCCCAGTACACGGTTGACAGGCTAAGTGACAGGTGAAGGTCCGTAGTCGCTGAAGTGCTGAACTCACCCGACCCGCCCACGGCCACCGAGCTGCTGGTGCCGACGTTGTAGCGATAGACGGTATTGGGGCCCAGATTGGTAACGCGCACAGAATGGGTCGTGCTGAGACCCGGAGCTGTCGCGACCTGTTCCCGCCACTGGTTGGTCGGTGCATACCTGACAGTCGATTCAGCGGGCACATCCGTTGTCCATGAAAATGTCGCTCCTCCCGAATCTATATTGCTGATGGAAATATCCGAGATCCTGGGTAGTCCCGACATTTCTTGCGGCTCGCCGCCAAGAGTTATCTGATAAATGTCGGAGATAGCAGTTGGGGCGGAAACAAATTTGTATCGCGACCCGTTGGGCGGGTTGCCTCCCCACCAGCCGGTCCAGATCATTCCATAAGTAGTCACCAGTGAGTTACCGAAAACGTTCTGTTCCATGGTGGCGCCGGAAGATCCGTTCCATGCAGTTTGGCCCAGACCAAACAATCCGGATGACTCAAATCCACCGACCGCGGTAACGGTGATGTCAGGCGCTGTCGCTGAACCAGCCATTCTGGTCCAGAGAGGATAGAACTGGTTCAGGGAATCCCACGTCTTTTCGTTGACTGTATCAATACCCTGGATCGATACCATGCGGTCCTGGGAGGAGTCCTCACTCCATCCGTGTCCATATTTCTCAAATCTGGTCCAACCGCCGCCGGCTTTGTCCCAAAGAAAAGATGTGCCCGGCTCCGAGATATAACCGCTTCTCAGGAACTGCCTGTTTATGGTCAGGGTCAGATGGCCGTCAGGATAGACCACCCACTGCTTTTCAGCCCGATACCAGGTCGCGCCCGTTGCCTGATTCCTGACATCGTATGTGAAAGTTATGCTCACCGAGCCGTCGCTGTTCTGCTGGATGTGATGATCGAGCAGGGTCCCGCTCAGATTGTTATCACCAATGAGATCCCCGAACGAATAGTTTGATGAAGCAGGCGGAGGACTATCTGCCGCGTACATGCGGGTCTGACCTGAGCCGCCCACTCCGGAACATATGACAGCGTTGCCGTTTCCCTGGTTGGCGACACTGATCAGATTATTGCTTTGCAGGGGGTCGGTAGGTTTGTAGTATAGCCCGTAGAGGTTGCCGCCGCTTTGATTGTTGCTCCGGGCGGGATCTGTCTTATAGTTCCAGATCGCTTTGTAGAGGTCATTTTCGACCGAGACCCGGCCTGTGCCCGGATCATCGGAAACGTTGAAGGAGGCGGATGCCAAGCCCGTTTGGGTGCCCGCCAGCATCGATACGACTGATATCAACGCGACGGCAAATACAACTTTAAGACATCTGAACATCGGCTCCGACCTCCGCGGCAACCGGCTATCTCATTTAGAGACCCTTGGCTTTGCGTCCCCATCTCACGATGGGTTTGCCTTTTTCGGAAGCCAGAACCCAGGATGATCCGGTCTGAGCCTCCCCTTGCAGACCTCCGGGGGACCAGAACTTCCTGACTATCTATTATTTACGTCGGCATGGGTTGGGATTGCTGAACCCGAAGGGACAATAAATAGGCGAAGATGTCAAAATCGAAACCGGCTGGCGCCGGGGAGAAACGTCTTTAGCGGGGAATAGCGGGTTTGGGGTTTTCTTCGAGTATGGGGCCCAGCGTCGCCCAGGCCACAAGCAGCCCAAGGAACAACCAGGGGAACGACAGCCAGAACACGGATGACGATTGAGATGAGGTTATCATGGCTATCCAGCCGACAGTTGCCCCGATGATGGTTGCCTTCCAGAAGCGCGTATTGCAACGCCTGTAACCGTTTATGCCTATCATGATTCCCTCGAAATAGATCCAGATGAGAAATACCGTTCCGATTATGCCAGTGTCCTGCAAACTCTGGATAATCGAGCTGTAAAGCCAGGCACCTTGTGCGGTCGTCCCCGGCTCCTGCTGCGGTAAAGAGTACGTGCCGTTTCCAGTGAGTGGATTTCTTTGCCAAGCCTGGATCGCCCTGGTCTCAATTTCCTTTCGACCTTCACCAGATCCCTGCGAGAAGTCAACCAGATTGCTAAGCCTGTCGCTCAGGGCTGTCTCCTTTCCTCCGGTATGGCCGCCCACATAATTTCCCAACGGAATCGCTATGAAAGCGAACAGGCCGGTCATCACCAGAATAAGGGCTAATCCCTTGGGGCTGAAAATATTTCCAGGCGGCCTTTGCACCAGGACCAGTAGCACAGCACCAACGGCAAAGCCGATCCAGGCGCCCCGGGTAAATGAAAGCAGCAAGGCCAGGCTAACAATGCTAAATCCTGCCGCCAGCAAAATTCCCTTGTTCCATCGGCTTCCTTCGATGAAATGAGCCAGCAGCATAAGAGCAACCACGGCCGTAAAGGATCCCATGATGTTCGCCTCTTCGAATCCTCCCCGTGTAATCGTGCCAACACCGGCGGCGGCAGTGTAAGCGCCTCTCAAATCTATCCCTGTATTGAAGATGGCGAGCGACAACAAGGCGTAGAGGGACATCATCACCCCTATCAAAACAAAGATGAATGGCGAACGCCGGAGCAGGTCGCGCTTCTCGACGAGGATCTGCACGGTGATGATATACATCAGGAAATATGTTGCCAGAAGAAAGCAGCTGCGATAGCTGAGTAATTTGTCAGGTGAATATAAAATCGACGATACAAAATTGATCACCAGCAGCCCGGTCAATGGGAAAACCAAAGGCACCTTATACATGTGGACTTTTCCGGCCACAAGGGCAAGTAGCCAGACAATCCCTATCCAGATGAGAACCAGCTGATCGGGCCTGAAATCAAAGATTCCACTCTGGATTTTTATAGCGCTTATGGTGCCTGCAAAATAAAGTATCACCCAGCCATTGCGCAGGTCCATCCCCAGAACCATCACCAGCAATGTTCCGGCAAAGGCGACGGCGATAATAATGTTGCCGGCAGACATTCTAGTAACAAAGAGGCCGAGCAATATCCCCGCGATGGTTACCAGGGCGACAATGATGCGCAGCTTCTGGCTGTTGTCTGACAGAGGCGGGCCGGCCGCGCTTTCTCCGTAGCTTGTCACCTCCCCGTTCGTGCTGTTATTCTCTTTAAACATGGCCGTCATCACCTTCCGCAGCACCAAAAAAGCTTCCAGCAGTCAGAACCACGCTGCTGGACCCGCCAGGGTTGCAATCGACACCACCGTGCTCGGCCACTCCAAAACCGGCACCGCCGTTTATGTAACCAGGCTGCTGGAAGCTATCGGCTCGATTCATGCAGCCGATTTCGAAGTCATTCCCGTGAGGGGCCCGGACCCGGTCCCGGTCAAAAATCTTCTTTCCCGTGCGCGAAACCTGGCATCGGAGCTGATCTGGCTTCATTTCCGCCTGCCGCGTTTTCTCAAAAAGAACGGCATCGACCTCCTGCATATGCCGGCCATGGTGGCCCCGCTGCGAACGCACTGTCCCGTGGTCGTCACTATCCACGATGCTCACTTTGTCACCCATCCCCAGGCGCGGGACCGCATCTGGCTCACATATTTCCGCCTGGCGGTCAAAGTCACGATTGCGCAGGCAACGCTTATCCTGACTGATTCGAACGCGGCGGCCGGTGAGATCGAAAAATATCTCGGCGCGCGGCGAAAAAAAATCAGCGTCGTGTACCTGGGCGCCTCCAGGCGTGAAATGCTCCCTGTTGATGAAGGTTTTGGGCGCGAACATGAGCCTTTCCTTCTTTATACCGGGGCTACCATGGTGCATAAAAATGTCCATACTCTCGTTGAAGCCTTTGCCCTCCTGGTCAAACAACCTGCTTTTTCGGGCTTTAGCCTTTTGCTTGCCGGCGTCCCGGCGGACGGCCATCCCCTCGTTCTTGAGGCAATTTCCCGCAATGGGCTGCAAGACAGGGTTCACTTCGTGGGATATGTGACGGAATCAAAACTCGCCGCCCTGTACACGAATGCCTCCCTGTTCGTTTTTCCAAGCAAGGCGGAGGGTTTTGGCTTGCCGCCCCTTGAGGCGATGATCCACGGCAGCGCGGTTGCGGCTGCCAGAGCCTCGTGCATTCCTGAGATTCTGGGAGAAGCCGCCGATTATTTCGACCCTGACGATCCGGCCGGGATGATGGATGTCATCGCGCATCTGTTAAAGGATGATGGGTACAGAGAGGCCAAAATCAAACTCGGATTGCTTCAGGCTGCAAGATTCTCATGGGAGAATTGTGTTAGGGACACACTCGGGGCTTACAGGGAAGCCCTGGGTATGCCGCCCGCAGGCAAAGCCCGGTCATGACTTCTCGAGTCCAGGATTTCCTGTCTTTGCCACGGCTTTCCTGATGCCGTCAGCCACGAATGCCATCGACGTTCCTACGGCGAAGCTGATAATGAAAGCGATCATGATTTTTTGCGTGCTCTGAGACCCCACCATGGTGGCTGAAGAGGCGTGTTCGGCAACCCGGATGTCCACGTTGTTTGCCTGCTGACTCAGCAGCGTCTCGTAATTCTTTAGAGCCGACTGCCGCCGATCGGAGAGTGCCCGGGCAACATTGGCATCCGGAGCCGTACCGCCTGGCTGGACCACAGCCAGCTGCTTGTCGATGTCCGCCAGTTCCTTGGTCAGGACTCCCTTGACTTTGTCCGCGCTGGAATTGCTAGCTTCCTGTATATATTCCACAAACGAATCCGCAACCGCATTGGCTAGTAACTGGGCGCGCCCCGGATCAGAATCCACCACATCGATATTGAAGATCGGCGTGTTTTTGGGCACGCTGGTGGAAATCATGCCTCGCAGCACTTCGGGCCTCCAGTTAAGATCCGCCTTCTGCAGCGCTTTCTCCATGACCGGCTGGGTCAGAACCAGCTCCGAATAGGTGGCGCCGATGCGATCGCCGGCCTGCGCGATGTTGATGCCGGCCGAGGAACCCGCGGCAATCTGAGGCAATCCTGGAATCACGGATGCCTCGGCGCTGTACGCGGTCTGGCTTCGCACGCTCGTCGCGGCCACATAACCGGTGACCACGAGGACAATCGCCAGCACCAGCCATTTCCATCTCCATATAACACCGATAAAATCAGATAATTCCATCTACATCCCCTTCACTTCTCGAACTCTACAGGTAACTTTTTCCGGTTCCGTTCGCGGAGCCGCATCGGATAATATCTCAGCAACCTTAGCGACTTCGGCTGATCGAATGTCTGCGCCATCCAGTCCAGGGATGGCACTATCCATCTTGCTTGATAGATCATCTTGTCGCGTACTCGGCCCATCAGGGCAAAGTTCAATAAATTCCATCCACTTGCAGGCCTATAGCAATAATAGCAAACTCCGTCCTCAGTGCGGCCCCGGAATTCGTCCAGCTGCTGCCGCGGCCACAACAGGTTCCAGGCAAGGCCCTGATATCTCGCAGGGGCGAACCTTTCCAGTATTGCCGCGTCCACGAGCTTCACGCCCAGCAAACGCTCGACATGCATAAGCGTCTGATGCACGATCACTGTAACTTTTTCACGGCGCGCGATATCTTCCAGTAAATCCCAGTTGATTACCCCGTTCTGGCGCAAGCTTTCGGCAATGTCCACCAACCACTTTAGCCGGGTGCAGCCGTGGCGGTTGGCGTGGACCAAAAGGTGCAGTAGCTCATCTTCCGGACTCAGGAACCTGACACCCGGGTTAGCAGTTCCGGCTTCCCTGGAGCGGCGCCAAACCCCCGGCATATCAAACATCCCTATACCCAGGGTAAACAAATCGAACTGAAACTCCAAGCATGTGTTCGCCGGTGAGACGAACTGGACATGCGTCTGAATGTCATATTTCGTAAGTTTTGGCGGTAGCGGCCCCAATTCCTGCTCGACAGAAGAATAATTGAACTTCTTGAGCACCTTGCAGATTTCTGGCCAGTCCGCTTCACGGATGATGAGATCGATGTCCGACATCGGCCGTAACCCGACGTCTCCATACAATCTTTCCGCCAGGGCAGCGCCTTTCAGGACGATGGTCGGCACACCCGCCTCGCCCAGATCCCAAGCGAAGAGGTGAAACTGCGCCAGCATTTGCATGCCGGAGGCGGTCAGCCTCAGATGGATCGCCCGCAGCCTCTCCATCACTTCGGCCGGAATCTCGATATAGTCCGGCGCAGCGGCAAGATGCCTGAGCAGAAGCCCCGCGGTCCCGTGTATCAGGCTCTGCGTGATCACGGTTTCCCAGTCGAGTTTATGACCAAGGACCTGTCTGAATTCGGCGGCCCAGTGATCGTCAAGCTCCAGCCTGGCGGTGGCAATCAACAACCGCCATTCCGGGGTTCCCACGGCCGGCGCGGCATCGACGTTTGGCGCAAGCGTATTCATTACGCAGACGCCCCTGCCTCAAAAAGCAATTTTTCGCCTCTGCGGTTTACCATGGCCATTCCGTGCAACATGCCGGCGTAAGACCAAAAAAGGACCATTGCCGGCCATATCAACAGAGTGTCCGCAGTCATGCCGTTGATCAGGAGCGCAGCGGCGCCAAAGGCGAGCGGAATATAGAGATCCGACTTAGTAGCGATCTTCGAGCGAGCCAGACGCCATACTTCAAACCCTATTAGCAAAATGGTAATTATCATCAAAAAGAAACCTGTGACGCCTTCTTCAACCAGCAACGAGATGTAGGTATTGTCGATGGTCGGGTGCTGTATCCCCCTGCCGGCGACGGCTTCGGAGTCGACGCCAGCAACGGCGCTGCCGCCCTCCCACATGCCAACACCGAAGAATAAATTGTTACGAATGACGTCAGGAGAAGTAGACCACATATATTGCCTAAACGCAATACTTTCCGTTTGACGGTTTTGCGAAAATATGCCATCGTAAATATTTCTGTAGGAAGCAGCGGTAAATAGCGCTGCCGCCGCCGTCACGGATAAAATCAGGACCAGGACCGTCCTTCGCGATGCTGGCTGGCGCCGGAGGTACCAGCACGCGGCCAGCACACCCAGCGACGCCGCGGGTATCCAGCTTCCCTTTGTCAGTGTCGCTTCGAGCGCGAGCGCGGCGGCGATTGCCGCCGCCAGCCAGAATATCCTCGCCCGATAATCCTTCGCCTTGGCATACAGGAACACGGCTAAGGGCGCCGCCTGAACCAGGAAAATGCCGAGGGCGACCGGATGCCCCAGTGCCGATCCGCTGCGATGATAGGCTCTCGACGGCAGCGTGATCTTGTCTTTGATCAGTTCCATGAAAACGAAGTTTTCGCCCACGAAAAATTCAACGATTGCATATAGCGAGATCGCGAAGGCGATAAGCGCCAGGGTAACGGCCACGACTCGCCGGGAAACTCCGCGCTGTACGACGATGGCGAATCCGTAGAAAAGGAGAAGGGCGTAAAGGAAATACGCGCCGGTCAAACCGACGATGTTTGGTTCGCGCGCCGCGATCAGGCCCCGCAGGAGAAAATACGCCAGGGTCACCACCAGGGCGGTGTCGAGCACCCCCGGGTTCAAGCGGTTGCGATTGATCCAAACACAGGCGAGCACCTGCGGAGCGGTAACGATAAACAAAAGCGCCAGCACGCCCAAACGCAGGGAGGCCAGATGGATTCCGGCACTGGTAAAGGTATCCGGATATAGGAGCGTCCCCCCTACAAGAACAAGCAATGACACCAGTGCAACCGATTCAAGATGGTTGCGTTCTCTTGTGCCCGATTTCAAGTAAACTGGCTCCACGGGTTCTTTTTGGGGCTAGCGTCTGGATCGATGCCAATGACCGCCGTGATTGATCGGGAAAATTTCGGAAATATCTTCCGCAACAGCTTGTTCTCGAAGAAATTAAACACCCCGATTTTGCTCGCTATTTTTCTTACCTTGTGGAGCACGGGCATCGGAACGGAATCGCCAAAGAACTCGAGCACCTTCATGTTGCAGCCAATTTCAACGAAAGTTTTGAAATGCGACCAGTCCAAACCTGGAGGTGGCCCATGTTCATATAGGCCGGCTTCGCCCCCAGCATGGTCTTTACGACAAACAGAAGGTAATACGGATTCGGGACTGACGCCACGATGAGGCCATTCGACAGCGCCGCCATCCTGAGAAGGGATTCCCTGGGATTATCGAGATGCTCCAGCACATGTGAAACCAGCACGCAGTCAAATTTCCGGTCGCACGACGCGGAAGAAATGCTGTTAACATCGATCTTTACAACATTGCCATAACGGCTCGACACCCTGATGCATTCATCATCCATATCACAACCGCAGACCTCGTATCCCGCCTCCGCCAGCATCTTCATCATTTCGCCCCTGCCGGAGCCGATGTCGAGCACGGAGGAACCCTGCGGCAGATATTTCTTTATCGCCTTGAAGACGGTCTCGTAAGAAGCCAGGTTTTCAAACTTGACGACCTGGTCCGGATAATCATACGGGATATGTTCGATTGTCTCCGGTATCATCCCGGCCCCATCTTTACTGAATTAATTGGATGCCCCTAATCATTCAGGTCATGTTGAGCAATCGTTTCTTTGCAAGCCTCAGCACGATCTGATCCTGATCATCGAGGCCCATGGCCAGGTTCATGGAAATGTACATGACCCCGAAAACGACCGCCAGAACCGCCGCTATGGCAATGCTGTTTCCGACAATCAGGTAGCGGTTGATCAGGACCAGCACCAGGGCGCTTGCCGTACCGGCGATAAAAGGTTTCACATCGCTGAGCTTGTACGCGTGTATCCGCATAAAGATCCAGACTTCCGCCATCCGCATGAGATTGATGACCGAGAGCGCGGACATATTGGCGATTGCGGCGCCGATGACGCCGTGACCGGGGATCAGCAGAAAGCACATGACGGTGTTGATAACCAGCGCCACCGACACGTTTACGAGCTCCATCTGCGACCTTCCCGACATAACCACCATCATCCCCGAGGCTCCGGTGCTGGCGTTCACCAGCTGGCCTATCGCCAGAATGACAAGTGCTCCGCTGCCGACGCTGAAATCGCTGCCGAACAGCCGCATGACTGGATCCGCAAAGATTACCAGCAGCAGAAAGACCGGATAACTGCAGAAAAACATCCAGCGGGTGACAATCTTGAACATGGAACGCAATTCTTCCATTTGATGCCGGTTACATAGATCGGATATCACCGGCTGAAAAACGGTTATGAACGCCAGCAAGATCGTCGCGCTGAATGTCGAACCCACTCGAAGCGCCGCCCCATAAAAACCAACGTCGGCTGAAGTCCCTAAATACCCCATTAGCAGAGTATCAGACCAAATAAGAGCCATTCCCAGTATATTGGAAAACGCCAGAGGAAAGGAATACCTGTACATTGTTTTCGCGGGATCGGCCAGGCGTGCTTTTTCTTCCGTTCCCCCCGCGGGGCGGGGGAGCACCCTGTAAGTAAAAAACATGGACATCACCAGGGCTATCAATACCGACGCCACGTTGGCCCAGACGACACCGACAATTCCCAGACCCATGGCGATGGCGCCCACCGATAATGTCAGCTTGGAAAACTGTTCGCCCATGTCGCGGCTGTAGACCTGGTACTGCATCCGGTGCAGGCCCTGGGTCGAAGCATTGTAGAGCCGGGCAGCTACCCAGAAGGGGATCGAGATGGCGAAGATTCGCA
>JAJZQT010000035.1:0-6125 GCA_021803005.1 Actinomycetes bacterium | reverse complement strand
TTCCATGCCTGCCTGCCCATCAGTGCCAGTGTGGCCCCGATCAACAGGATGCCAGCCAGCCCCTCCTCCACCAGAGCGGTCAGGTAGAGGCTGTCGATGGAGGTCGGCCGATTTGCCGTCATTGGGGCAGGATTGACTATAAATATCTCTGCGTTTCCCTGCCAGAGGCCGGCGCCGACGACCGGGTTGGCCAGGAAAGTTTCGGGTACCCGCGACCACATGTAAATGCGGGGACTAAAGCTCTCCGAGGTACGGGTCTTGGACAGCGTGCCGGCATGGACCGTATCATAGAACGCAACCGTGAAGGCTCCAATGGCGACCATGGTGACCAGCAGCAGCATAATCCCGGCACGGATCGCAACGGGGCGGCGCCACACCATCCACGATACTCCGCTAAAGACCAGCACAGCCGCAGCGATCCAGGCGCCCTTGCTGTAGGTCGTCAACAGCGCCAGCGAACAAAGGACGATTAACGATCCCCAGGCGATCTTCTTCGTCTTGCCGGCGGCCCGGATGAAGAAGAACAGGATATAAGGCATGACCTGCACCATGAAAGCCCCCAGGGGCCCGGGATGGCCCAGCGTGGAACCGCTGCGATGATACGCGGGCTGGGCAGGGGGTACCATATCCTTCTTGATGATGCCTTCAAAAAGAATATTCCTTCCCAGAGCGAACTCAACCATCGCATACGCGGCGACGATGGCGGCCACGAATACCAGAACCAGGAACAGGGCTTTCAAAGCGCCCTCGTGCTGCCCTACCTGGGCGGTTCCATAATAAAGCAGCGATACGTAGCCCACCATCGCCACTACCAGCCCCAGCTCGTTGCCATTGTTGACAGCCGCAAGTCCCCTGATTCCCACAAAGAGCAAGGTCAGCAACAGGAGCAGGTCCAGTAAGCCCCAGTTCATGCCGGCGCGCCTCGTCCAGCAGTACCAGCCGGTAGCCGGGAGAGCCAGAATAAATAGGATTCCCATGGGACTTATGCGGATGGAACCGAAATGCCAGCCGGCGCTAACCAGGGTGTCGGGGTACAGGAGCGTTCCGGCCACAAGCAGGGCAAGCGAGAATAAGGCCGCCAGATATAAGGGATCGCGTTTCTGCATCACGTTCACGAGCCGGCTGTTAACCGCCATATCAGGGGCGCCAGCCCACGAATGTGCCCGGGAGCCTCCGAACCGGCACGTTCGTCAATAAAGACAAAGGCATCATCGTGCGTATGCATTCCAGAAAGCAGCCCTGCCTCGGCAAACACCTGGCCGGACATCCGGCCCTTGAGATCGTAACCGCGATTCGGCACAGCAATCAGGTCCGGACCTGACTCAACGTGCTGCCCGGAATATATGCCGCTCGCGATCTCCACCCGGTCGATCACAGGCTCGCCGCTTTGAGGATCTTTCAGATCGAGCAGAATTTTCCTGATTTCAATCATTAGATTCTCTGCTTCCCCCGCTTCGACGATGCCACCCGGTTCCCGGCCGCGGCGGTTGAGATATATGCGGCCCGGGTCCATACAATACGCCCTGGTGGAATCCGGGTCGATATCGGCGATGGTTTTGGGCTCCCCATCCCGGAAGGCCAGCAACCCAACGCTGCCCAGCAGGCTATTTAAAAATATCTCCTTCCTGATGCCGCAGAATCCATGGTCGGAAAGCATCAGCAGGACCGTCTCCTCGGGCAGCATCGAAACGAACTCGCCGATAATCTCGTCCAGGCGACGATAGTAACGGAGGAACTCTTCCCTGTAGACCGGATCGTTGTTTTCATAATGACGCCAGAGAAAATGATGAAGCCGATCGGTTCCGGTAAAGACGCTCATGAAGAAATTCCAACTTTCCTGGCCGTGGAAGTGCAACATGGCCTCCCGCCGCTTTTCCAGCGTCAGGTGCAGGTCTTCCACAAGCAGGTCGAGCGACTCCCTGGCCCTGGCTGCGTCGACGTCGATGCGATACCCTGATCGGCTCAAATATTCGTAAGCCTCGCTTGGGTATACCGCCCGCTCGAGATTCGGCGCGACAAAACCCGAAACCAGAACGCCGTTTACGGGACGCGCCGGATAGGTGGAGGGAACGTTGAGGACACAGCAGCGTCCACCCTCGCGCCCGATGCGGTCCCAGACCGGTTCGGCCTTCAGACTGGAGTAATTCGGAAAGCAGAGCTCATACGTGCCGGGCAGGCGGTCGGTGAAACCGAAAATCCCGTGGGCGCCGGGATTGACCCCGGTCATAAACGATGCCCAGGCTACGGAAGAAATCGCCGGGATCTCTGTTTCCATCTGCGCAAACTTGCCGCGTGATCGCAGCGCAGCCAGATGGGGAAGCGTGCCGGCTTCCATTTCCTTTTCCAGAAAGGAACAGGGCGTGCCATCAAGACCCAGAACTACGACAGGTTGGCGGGCTCCGGAGGAAAAAACTGACAATTGCACCTACCGAGAATACGAATCATTTATACGGACCGCTGCTGGAACAGTATTGTTTCACACCCGTTGGCCGGCAGGAAATATTTTATTAACCATCAAAGTACTTATATTTCATTCTAGACAGCGGCGGAGGATTAGTAAAGATGAAAAGGCGGCCGGGCGGCGGGATTGGAACGGTCCGCTAGAGGTAGCCGAGATCACCGAGGCGCTTGCGTATGATCTCTTCGTCTTCCGAGGTGTATGCGGCCGCTTCACGATTCTGTTTCATGTCCGGCATGATCGAGACATTCTCGCCAAGAAGCTGCGTGGAATCCGTGAAAACTTCCTGGAGCACACGGCCGTCGCAGCACTGGGGCAAGGGCAGGTGCATCAGGGTGAGGATTGTCGGCATGATATCGAACATGTCCACGGTGCCTATGTTCGCTTTCCTGATGTCGGGACCGTGCATCATCAGCATTCCTTCCCGCCGGTGACAGCCGGTGGGCGAGAGCTCCTTCCAGTCCTCACAAGGCTTGCGGTATATCTCTTCCTGCGCCAGCTCAGCGCGCGTACTGTAGATGCCGCGGTAAGAATGGTTCCTCATCACCACGACCCCGCTGGGAACGCTGTTGAGCAGCGGGCCGTGGTACGTATCGTCCCGGCTGTGAAAATCGCTCATCAGCGGCAGCCCGTCCTCGGGGACTATGACCTCCGAAAGCGCCTCCTTGGCGGCGGAAATTGTCGCGCGCCGTTCCTTTTCCGATCGGACAGTGCCCATGGGCTCGCGGCCCTGAAGATTGGTGAAGAGGCAACCGAACTGGCCTAGCGAGTATACCCGCGTCCTGCTCCAGTCCACGTCGGCGACCAGCGCGTCCACAAACAGGAATCCGGTCCTGGAATTCTTCCTCATCCGGTTCTTGATGGTGTTGCGAAGGTTGGGAGAAATGCTGTGGCCGACCTTGTCTATGACGAATTCCTTGGTGCGCCGGCGGGCGCCCTTCTTCCTGAAAGTGAGCAGACCCGCGTCGGCAAGCAGGCGGTTGACGCAAACCTCTCGGCGCAGGCTGCCGAAACCGTGATCCGACATCAGAACCAGGTTACGGTCCTCGCCCCATTGCATCCAGATTTCGCCAAGCTCGCGGTCCAGCTGTTCGTAGCAGCGAAAAACCGGTTCCGCCTTTTGTTGCTCGCCGGAATCGAGCGGTTGTCCCTCGATGGCTTTTTCGGCTTCCTGCCAAAAGGCGTGCTGGAAAGCATCCGGCGAACGGATAACCGCTGTGAACAGGTCCCAGTCCTCGCGTTTCATCAGGGAACGGATGACTTTCACCTGGAGGTCCAGATGGGCCTGCAGGTTTGCAGTGAACTCTCCTACCGGATCGTCACTGTGCTCGACAAGATATCTGACGTCGGCAGCCGGCTCGATCGTGTAATGGGGAAATTCAGCCAGCAGCTCATCGCGGAAAGCGCGGGGATACACCGCCCGCTCGTCGAGGCTCGGCGCATCCATGCCGGAGATCATGATGCCGTTTACAGGCGTTGCCGGATAGGTGACGGGCACGTTGTAAACGCAGACCTTTTTCCCCAGCTGGCTGGCGTGGGACCAGAGCGGCGTGCCCATCACCGTGCCCGCGTTGACGGGCTCCAGCCTGTAGGTTCCCGGAACACGGCGAAAGAAATCGACGGCTCCATGCCTGCCGGGATTCGTGCCCATGTAAAAAGTGACCCAGGCGGCCGGGGTCAATGGAGGTATCGAGGAGAGAAGGGAAGCCTGTGAGCCCTCGTTGAGAGCGCGGGCAAAATTGGGCAGACGTCCCTCATTGACCATATGGTCAATGACACGGAAAGTACCCCCATCGAGGCCAATAACGCAAACCTTGGACAACCCAAACACCCAACCCCGGTTAGACAGTCCGGCACGATGAGTCCGTACCGGATAAACCCTACCAAATAAGTAGTGTTAAACGCTGATTATATACCCGCCCCCGGGATCGGTCAATACTTTTTTTGTCATCGAGTACGATATTTGTTGACAATAATTGTCAGGTATTTGGGAATCGGCTCGCGGTATCGGAGCCTCGAACGCTTGCCGGTGCTCACGCCGCCTCGGCTCCAAGAATCCTTTTCTTGATCAGGCGCAACACGGCGGTATCCTGTTCGCTCAGTCCCAGCAGAAGCAATATCAGCAGATAAGCCGCAACCAGGCCCGCGGCCAGAATTATCGAGACCAGCCTGCCGCCCTCCGGCACGAACCTCGAGGAAATCAACACCAGCGCGGCGCCGGCAGCGCCCGCGAACAGCGGCTTGAGGTACTTGCGGTCATAGGCATGCATCTTCATCAGGAACCAGACCTCGGCGGTCCTGAGCAGGTTGAGGCAGGCGGCGGCGGCCACGTTGGCGATCGCAGCCCCCAGGATGCCATGCCCGGGAATAAGCAGAAAACAGGCCGCGACATCCACAATCAGTGAGATCGTTATATTGAACACTTCCAGGCGGCTCCACCCCGACATCAGCACCAGCAGGCCGGCGGAGGACAGGGAAGAATTTATCAGCAGGCTGATCGCCAGCAGGACCAGGGCGCCGCCGCCGGCTTTGAACTGGCTGCCAAAGAAGCTCAAAATCGACGCGGCAAAAATCGTCAATATTAGGAAGATGGGATAACTGCAGGTAAAAATCCACCGGTTGACTGTTTTGTACAGACCCATGAGCTCGTTCATCCTGCCGCGGTTGCACAGATCCGAGATAACCGGCATGAACATGGTGGAAAACGCGGTGAGCATAACCGAACTGGCGGCAATCACCTTGAGGGCGACGCCATAGAGCCCCGCGTCCGACGCCGAGCCGAGCAGGCCGAGCAGCAACAGGTCAACCCAGATCAGGATCATGACCATGATGTTCGAGAAAGCCAGCGGCAGGGAATATGCCAGCATCCGCCTGGTGGGCCATTGGCTCGCCTTCGCCGGTTTGTGCGACCGCGGGAACTTCAGAAGCGCAAACGACAGCGAGAGAGATGCGGCGATGATGATCGAGGCGAGATTTGCCCAGACCACGCCCACGAGGCCCATTCCCAGAGCCAGAACCGCGGCGGTGAAAACCACCCTGCCTGCCTGCTCGCCGATATCGCGGCTGTAGACCTGGTAACGCATCTGGTGCATTCCCTGGGTCGCAGCGTTGGCGAGCCCGGCGGCAACCCAAAAGGGAAACGTCAGGGCAAAGATTCTCAGAGCAGTCACCGCCGCGGGGCTATCGCTCATGAATCGATGAGCAATATCAGCGGAAAAGACAGAAAAGACCGCGGCCAGCAGGCAGGCCGCCGGAAGAACTATCCGCAGGCCGGCGAAGAGCGAGCGGCGGGCGAGATCGATCTTGCCCTCTCCCAGGAAGAGAGCCACGAACCGGACCACGCCGTAATCCAGGCCGAGCAGGGCCGCCGAGCTGAGAATCTGCACCACCGTGAACATGAGGAAGAACTGCCCCAGTTCGTCGACCTGAAGCATCCGGGCCAGGAGCAGGGTATAGGCGAAGGCCAGAACCATGCGCACCAGCGCCCCGGAAAAATTTATCATCGCGCCCTTGGCGAGGCGCGGCAAGAAATACGGCGGCAGATTATCATCGGAGGCGGCCTCGACGGGCGCTCCCGGGCCTTCCCCTGCGGTCATTCCCTTACACCTGCTGCTTCCAGTGACAGACCTCGAAAGAGTTCCTCTACCCACGCCGCTGAGGGCACCGT
>JAJZQT010000034.1:7616-18573 GCA_021803005.1 Actinomycetes bacterium | reverse complement strand
GGCTGCGGCGCTTGTGTCGGCGTGCACGGCGGCATCCTCGGCGACGGGGAAGTCTGCCTGGCCACTCAGAACCGGAATTTTCAGGGCCGGATGGGCAACGCCGAGGCTTTCATCTGGCTGGGCTCGCCGGCGACGGCCGCGGCCGCGGCCGTCGCCGGCGAGATCACCGATCCGCGGGAGTTCCTGAAATGATACTAAAGGGCAAAGCCTGGAAATTCGGCGACAGCATCTCGACCGACCATATCGCTCCGGGCCGTTACTTCCACCTGCGCACCAACCTCCCCGAGCTTGCCAAACACGTGCTTGAGGACGCCAACCCCGATTTCGCCGCGCAGATGGCTCCGGGCGACTTCGTTGTCGCCGGCCGCAACTTCGGGCTCGGCTCCAGCCGGGAGCATGCGCCCCGCATCATCAAGCTTGCCGGAGTCAATGCCGTGCTGGCGCAGTCGTTTGCCCGGATCTTCTTCCGCAACTCCATCAACGTGGGCTTGCCGGTGCTTGAGATCGACACTTCCAGGATAGATCAGGGCGACGAGCTGGAGGTCGACCTCGAAGCCGGTACGGTCAGGAATGTGACCAAGGAGGAAACGCTGGTCTTCGCGCCTCTGCCGCCGGTCATGGTGAAGATACTTGGTGATGGCGGCCTGGTCGAGCACTTCAAGAAATACGGCGACTTCAACCTGGAATAAAGTCTGCGTCATGCAGAGCGCATCATATAAAATATGACGCGCAGTCTTATAAAAATATTCGGGAGGCAGGAACAGCATGGCTCATGAAGTAACGCTTATACCTGGCGATGGCATCGGTCCGGAGATTACCGCGGCGGCGCGCCGGGTAGTCGAGGCGGCTGGGGTTGAAATCAACTGGCACGTGGCCGAAGCCGGCCAGGACATCATGGCCGAATACGGCACCCCTCTGCCCGGCAACGTCCTGGAATCCATCCGCCAGACCGGCGTTGCCCTCAAGGGCCCGGTCACGACGCCGGTAGGCAGCGGCTTCCGCAGCGTCAACGTTACTCTCAGGCAGGCTCTGGACCTTTATGTGAACCTGCGCCCGGCTCTTTCCATCCCCGGAGTCAAATCCCGTTACGAGAATATCGATCTGGTGATCGTCCGCGAGAATACCGAGGACCTTTACGCCGGCATCGAACACATGGTCGGCGAAGACGCCGCCGAGAGCATCAAGATCATCACCCGCAAGGCTTCCGAGCGGGTGGCGCGCTTTGCTTTTGAATACGCGGTCGCACACGGGCGCCGCAAGGTCACGGCGGTCCACAAGGCCAATATCATGAAATTGAGTGATGGGCTGTTCCTAGAATCGGTGAGGCATGTGGCCGAGAGTTACAAGGATATCGAATTCGAGGACCGTATCGTCGACAACATGTGCATGCAGCTGGTGCAAAAGCCTGAGCTGTACGACGTCATGGTCCTGCCTAATCTCTACGGAGACATTGTCTCCGATCTTTGCGCCGGCCTGGTCGGCGGCCTGGGAGTGGCGCCGGGAGCCAACATCGGCGACGCCATCGCCGTATTCGAGCCCGTCCATGGCAGCGCTCCCAAGTATGCCGGCAAGAACAAGGCCAACGCCACGGCGACGATCCTGTCGGCCGCGTTGATGCTGAGGTATCTGGGTGAAGGTGAAGCCGCCGATCGCGTCACCGGGGGCGTCAAAAAAGTCATCGCCGAAGGGAAAATGGTTACTTACGATCTCGGCGGAGACGCCGGCACTTCGGAGATGGCCGACGCCATTATCGAGGCTTTGGGTTAGGACCCTGCCGACCGCGTAGTCGAAGTCCGTCCGCACTCGTAGGAGAACAAACCCTTTTTACTGGCCGACGGCGCTCAGAGGCTTGAGGCTCTCGAGCACCGACTCGATCTGGGCCCAGCTGGTTGTCCAGGTTCCCGAGGTCATGTTGTACCAGAGCTCCTGCGGCTGACCGGTCACCGGATCGGTGTACTGCCCCTTCCAGACGACCACGAACGATTCCGCCTTGCCGACGGCGCTTGTCCTCACCGGATCTCCCTGCGGCAGGTAATCGCGCGTCTGGTGCCAGTAGACAAGATAATCGGTTCCGTTTATCTCTTCCTCGGTCAGGTAATATCCGGAGAGCGGCTTGCTGTTGGACAGGCTCTGGTTGAAAGTCAGCGAGGCGTTGGCGTTGTTGGGATCCGAGAACCGGAAGCTGTAATAGCCGACGGGATCCTTGGCGGTGCGGGAACCGTAGCCGATGAGATCGGTCTCGAGGGTATAACCCGAGGGCAGGTCCGTGGGAACGATCAGTGGATAGGGCACCTGCTGCTGCAGGGCGAGCAGCGCTGGCATCTCTCCGGGGGCGGGTATGCCGGTCGCGCTCTGAAGGCCCGGATCCAGCGATATGCCCTTTATCGCCGCCTTGGTGGCGGTTCCCGCCGTCGCTGTCGTCACCGGCTGGCTGCGGGAAGTGTTCGTGAGGACGGTGGCGGTGTCACTGGAGCCGCATCCGGAAATGGACGCGATGAGCGTGATCGTCACCGCGATCAGCGGCACGGCGAAAATTCTGTTAGATATCATCTTCCTGTCAACCTCTATTACGAAATCATGGCAGCGATTAATATCATAGCAAACCTGTGGCTGGGTGGATAAAAAGAAGGCCGGCTGCCGCGCCGAAAAAAAATCCACCAATTTGCACACAAGTTGCATGCCGGGGTATTGCACGGGAAAATGCTTGCGGATAAGATTCAGACCCCACCGTCCATTGCAGAAGGAGGAGTAGCGCATTTGACCGCGACCGGCCTTAGCTCGCCCCAGGATGCGGATACGAGAAAATCGGGTCAGAACGTTACTGAAGTTTCCTGCGATGCATGCTTCTTCGGCCTGAGCCAGCTGTGCTCATTGCCGAAGGGAGAGGCGTGCGCAACCTTCAGGCCGCAGTGGATGGTATCGGTGCGAAGCGGCGGGCGGGAAGCCTAGGAACCGGTGTCCGTGGCGCTGCCGCGGAATATCAGCACCGGGCAGCCGCCATGCTTTAGAACCTTGTGGCTGACGCTCCCCAGCAGCATCCCCCTGAATTCACTGAGCCCGCGGCTGCCGATCACCAGGAGGTCGCCCTCTTCACGCGCGGTGATGTCGATGATCGCCTCGCCGATCTCTTCCATCGGATAATCCATCTCGACCAAAGACCGTGCTTGCAGCCCTTTGGAAGCCATCAAACCGGTAGCAGCCTCGACAATCTCGGTCGCCTTTATGCGATTTTCGCCATCGGGGTCGAGCTCGGGGGTGCACGCCGGGCATACGTGGAGGATTATGACTTCCTTGGCGCCGGTTGAACTTGCGAGCGCGGCGGCGTGTTCCACCGCTGCTGTTGCGATCTCCGAGCCGTCCGTGGCTACTAAAATTTTGTCATACATGATCTCTCTTATACCCGGGGAAATGGATTTGAACCTTTAGCGAAAGTTCCTTTTCAACCCGGCGCGGAGGAACTTACTTGATGCTGCCGAGGCGGCGGATGGTGATGTCAGCCGTTTCGCCCTCGATCCGGACCGCTGTGGTTGTTCCTTCAGAGGGCGGCTTCGCATCGAAAGTCAACTCGCGGCAGAGCGTCTCGGCCTTGAAGAAATCGGCGAAGTCGCGGGCGACCGCGGGCAGCTCGCCGGCGCCGGTGATATTGGCGGCGATGGTGTCCTCGATCTCGAAGCCGGCGTCCTTGCGCAGATTCTGGACCTTGTGCACCAGCTCCCGGGCCAGCCCTTCGCGGCGCAGCTCCCCGGTGATGACGGTGCTGATGCCGACGGCACGGCCCGCCTGAGCCTCGACTGAAAGCCCTTCCTTTTCCACTTCCTCGACCAGGATCTCGTCACGCTGCAGAACCTCGTCCCTGCCATCGACGGAGATGCCGACTTCGCCGTCGGTCTCGAGCCTTGCCAGCGTATGCTCTGGGTCCAGGGCGGCGATGGCGGCGTCGACCTGGGGCCTCCTGGCGCCGAAACGGGGACCGAGCTTCTGCAGGTTGGGTTTGAGCACGATGCCGGCAAGCTCGCCGACCTCGCGCACGAAGCGCAGACTTTTGACGTTGAGCTCGTCGAGGACCAGGTGCTCGAGCGCCTCGATCGCCTGTTGCTCCTCGGGGGTCGCCACCGCCACGGCTTCAACCAGGGGCTGGCGGGTCTTGATGCCGGCCTTGTTGCGCGCGGCGCGTCCCAGGTTGATCACGCGCCGGACCATCTCCATCTCGTACAGTAGCCCGGAGTCGATCAGGCTCTCATCCATCTCGGGAAAATCGCAGAGGTGAACGCTCTCGGGCGCATCGCTGTCGACCGCGCAGACAAGGTTGCGGTAGATCTCCTCGGTCATGAACGGCGTATAGGGCGCCAGCAGCTTCGAGACCGTGACCAGGCATTCATAAAGGGTCAGATAGGCGCTGACCTTGTCGGCGTCCTCTTCGCTCTTCCAGAAGCGCCGGCGGCTGCGGCGGACGTACCAGTTGGAGAGGTCGTCGACAAACTCCTGGATCTGGCGGCCGCTGGCGGTCACTTCGTAATCGTCAAGCCCGGCGCGCACCCGGCCGGTGAGCCGGTTGAGCGAGGAGACGATCCAGCGGTCCAGGAGCGGCCGCTCGCTGACCGGCACCCGGTGCTCGAGCGGATTGAAGCCGTCGATGTTGGCGTAAACGGTGAAGAAAGAGTATGTGTTCCACAGGGTCAGCAGGAACTTGCGGATGACCTCGTCGATGGCTTCAGGAAAGAAGCGGCGCGGGTACCACGGCGAACTGACGGTGAACAGGTACCAGCGGAAGGCGTCGGCGCCCTGTTTGTCCAGTACCTGCCAGGGCTCGACCACATTGCCCTTGGACTTGCTCATCTTCTGGCCTTCGCGATCGAGGATGTGTCCCAGGCAGACCACGTTCTTGTAGCTGGACTCCCCGAACATGAGCGTGCTCACCGCCATGAGGCTGTAGAACCAGCCGCGGGTCTGGTCGATGGCCTCGCAGATGAAATCCGCGGGAAAGCCGGTCCTGAAGGCGTCCTCGTTTTCAAAGGGATAGTGCCACTGGGCCATCGGCATGCTGCCCGAGTCGAACCAGGCGTCGATCACCTCGGTGACGCGCGTCATCTCCTGGCCGCACTCCGGGCACTTAAGTTTTACGTCGTCGATAAAGGGGCGGTGCAGGTCGAGATCGGCGCCCGGGGTTTCTGTTGCCAGGGCATGCAGTTCCTCGAGGCTGCCAATGCAATGGTCGTGCCCGTTATCGCAGCGCCACACCGGCAGCGGCGTGCCCCAGTAGCGCTCGCGCGACAGCGCCCAGTCGATGTTGTTCTCCAGCCAGTTGCCGAAGCGGCCGTGCTTGATGTGCCCGGGATACCAGGTGACCGACTCGTTGGCGGCCAGCAGCTCATCCTTGATGGCGGTGGTCTTGATGTACCAGCTGGCCTTGGCGTAATAGATGAGCGGCGTATCGCAACGCCAGCAATGGGGATAGGAATGCTCGTAAGGAACGTGCTTCCAGAGCAGCCCGCGGTCCTCGAGCTCGGTAACGATGTCCGGATCGGCATCCTTGACAAATCTGCCGGCCCAGGGAGTCACCCGAGGCTCGAAGACGCCTTCCTCGGTGACGGCGTTGATGACCGGCAGATCGTTCTGGCGTCCCACCAGCAGGTCGTCGGCGCCGAAAGCCGGGGCGATATGGACGATGCCGGTGCCCTCGCCGGCGGAAACGAAGTCCGCCGTGACCACGAAATGCGCCGTTTTCTCCGGGGCGATGAAGCCGTAAGGCGGGATATATGATTTGCCCGCCAGCTCACCGGTTTCGACGCTGCGCACGATCTCGGCGTCCTCGCCCAAAACTTTTTCCACGAGTGACCGGGCCAAGATCAGGCGCTGTCCCCCGGACTTTGCTTCCACGTAATCGATGCCGGGGCTGATCGCCGCGGCGACGTTGCTGATGAGCGTCCAGGGAGTGGTCGTCCAGACCAGCAGGGAGAGATCGGGATCGTCCACAAGTGGGAACCTGACATAAATGGAGGGCTCCTCGACCGTCTTGTAGCCCTGGTCCACCTCGTGGCTCGACAGGGCCGTGCCGCAGCGGGCGCAGTAGGGCACCACCTTGTAATCATGGTACAGGAGGTCCTTTTTCCATATCTCCTTCAGCAGCCACCAGACGCTCTCGATGTAATCGTTGGTCAGCGTGTAATAGGCATCGCCGGTGTCGATCCAGAAGGCGATGCGCTCGGTGAGCCGCTCCCATTCCTCAAGGTATTTATAGATGCTCTCCCGGCAGAGCTCGTTGAACCGGGCGATGCCGATCTTCTCGATGTCCTGCTTGCCGCTGATGCCCAGCTGTTTCTCCACCTCGAGCTCCACCGGCAGGCCGTGCGTGTCCCAGCCGGCCTTGCGGGGAACGTGATAGCCGCACATGGTGCGGTAGCGGGGGAAAATGTCCTTGAAGATGCGCGAGAGCACGTGGTGGGAACCAGGCTTGCCGTTGGCGGTCGGCGGCCCCTCGTAGAAAACAAATTCCGGGCCGCCCTCCCTGGCTTTAAGGCTTTTCTGGAAGATGCCGCTCTCGCGCCAGAACGCCAGGATGCCCTCCTCGAGGGCGGGAAGGTCGACGCGAGGCGATACCTTGCGGTAGATACTCCCGTTTATCTTTTCGTTTTGTGTCATCGATTAATTTGTGTTAGTGCCGTAAATGCCACGTTATTGCCTGAAAGACACTACAATATACGAGGACCGCGTGTACTTTTGCAACTTTGGGCGGGCGGTAACTTCCCGGGAATATCGCAACTTTGGCCGTGGCGCCCGCGGGTATATCATTACCGAAGATGGAAGCTAGCGACTCACAATGAGAAGCCGTAACAATTTCGTGGTTTTTATCGCGTCGCTGGCGGCGCTGCTGGCGCTGCTGGGATTGATGACCTTTCTGCTGGCGAGAAACGGCGGCGGCGCTGCCGGCGCTGATGCCGGCTCAGGGACGACCGGCACCGGCGGCGCCAGGGAACATGCTTTGCAGGACGCGCCCCAGGCGAGGTTTCTCAGCGTCTTCACCTCGAATGCGGATGGCAGCCTGGCCTCGTACATGGTCGGGGGCAAGACGGAAGAATTCAACACCTTCGCCGCCAATGTCGCCTCCGGGCAGCCGGTGGAAGGCGCCAGCGACGCGACGTTCAGCGATCTGCTGGTATTTTCCTTCGGGGCCGGCGACACGCTGGAGGTCGCTTATTCGCGGCGGCGCAACCAGTTTATACTTGGGGACAAGCTTTACCAGCCGGCCGGCAACCTGGCGCCGATGATCGCGAATGTCGAACAAAAATTCAACCAGTAGTCTTCATCAGATGAGCGGAAAGGACTGAAAAGGATTTCCATATATCTGGACAATGCCGCCAGCTCCTGCCCCAAGCCGCCCGCGGTGATCGAGGCCGTGGACCGCTGTCTGCGGGAGTGGTGCGCCAATCCCGGGCGCGGGGCACACAAGACCGCCGTGGCCGCGGCCCGGGTCATCTATCAGACCCGTGAAAAAGCGGCGCGCCTGCTGAACGTCGCCGACAGCGCCAACATCATCTTCACCCAGAACGCCACCGATTCGCTCAACATGGCGATGAGGGGGCTGCTGTCATCAGGCGACCATGTGGTCAGCTCGACCGTGGAGCACAACGCCGTGGTGCGCCCGCTGTGGGTGCTCACCGGCGAGGGCGTCGAGGTGACGCTGGTGCCTTCGGACTCCACCGGACTGGTCGATGCCGAAGCGGTGCTGGCGGCGGTCAGGGCTTCCACCAGGCTGGTGGTGCTCACCCACGCATCGAATATCACCGGCGCCATCCAGCCGATCCCGGAACTCAGTATCGCCCTCAGGGAGCGCGGCGTGCCGCTGCTGGTGGACGCGGCTCAGAGCGCGGGCACCATTCCCATGGACATGGAAGCGATGCCCGTGTCGATGCTTGCCTGCACCGGCCATAAAAGCCTCATGGGCTCGCAGGGTATCGGCCTGCTCTATATTTCCCCGGAAATTGAACTGCGCTCGGTGCGCCAGGGGGGCACGGGCACCCATTCCGAGCAGGAACAGGATTCGCTGGCGCGCCCCGATCGCTACGAAGCGGGAACCCTGAACACTCCCGGCATCGCCGGCCTGGGAGCCGGCATCGATTTCCTGCAGTCTGAAGGGATCGAAAATCTCAGGCGCCACAAGGAGCAGCTCACGAAGATTCTTTATCACGGTTTGAGCGGTATCGGTCCGGTGACCCTTTACGGCCCGCCGCCGGGCGCCACCAGGGGGCCGCTGGTGGCTTTCAATGTGGGGGAGATGCCGTCCTCCGAAGTGGCAGGAATTCTGGACAGCCGCTACGAAATAGCCTCAAGGGCGGGAATCCATTGCGCGCCGGGAGCCCATCAGGCGATGGGGACCCTGGAGCGGGGCGCGGTGCGCCTGAGCATCGGCCCGTTCAACACCAGGGAAGACATGGAAACCACTATCGGTGCGGTCGCGGAGATCGCGTCAGGAGCCTGAAATATGAGCAGCCTGCCCGAATGCGCCACGATGGCCGTAGGCACTCTGCCCTGCACGGATGTAGACCAGGCGGTGGAAATGATGATCCGGCACAATCCCGTCTGTCCGGGATGGCCGCAGCTGCCACGGATAGATTTCCGCGAGGGCATGTACATCCAGTTCTCGGAGGGGATGCCGGCGGCGGTAATCGAGGCCGGCAGGCAGCGCATCTGGTTCGACCCCGAGCGCGCGCCCATGGAGATGGCCGATTTCTACGAGCATTACCTGGCTGACGACGTCGAATACTGCGCCATATCGGAAGATTTCGCCCGCGGCCTGGGGCCGTTCCTGAAAAAGCTGCCCGTCGCCGGGGCGAAATTCACCAAGGGCCAGGTGACCGGACCCGCCAGCCTCGGCCTGACCGTAGCGGACGCGGGACAAAAGCCGGTTCTCTACCACGGCGACCTCTTCGAGGCCCTGGTCAAGGCGTTGGCGTGCAAGGGCCGCTGGCAGGCGCAGAAATTCCGGGAAGCGGCGCCCGGGCAGGAACCGGTCATTTTCTTCGACGAGCCCTACCTGACGCAGGTGGGCTCGGCCCTGATCAGCCTCTCGCCAGAGCAGGTCAAGAGCAGCCTCAACGAGTGCTACGCGGCTGTTGACGGTTTGACCGGCACCCACGTTTGTGGGGGTACCGACTGGGGGATCCTTGCCGCCACCGATGTCGACATCCTCCATTTTGACGCCTTCGAGCACATGCGGGAACTGCTGATATATGAAAAGGAGCTGGCCGCCTTCATGGAGCGCGGCGGCATGCTTGCCTGGGGAATCGTGCCTACGAACTCCGAGGCGCTGGACGCCGGAGCACAGAAACTGGCGGAGCAGGTCATGAGAGGCGCGGCCGCAATCGCCGGCTTTGGCGGCGGTTTGTCTGATGAAGACGTGCTGCGGAAGTCCTTTATTTCCGAGTCGTGCGGGCTGGGCTCTCGCGACGAGAAAACCGCCGAACACTGCCTGGTTCTGGCCGCCGAAGTGTCAGATGCCCTGCAATCCCAAATATGTTAAGCTTACTGGCGGTTCGGGTAGCGTTCTCTGTAAAAGGCAAGGGATTCAAGGCCGGTCGGGGCGCGGACCGATTGACGGACTCATATGGATTTAAAGTCAGATAAAAACCTGCAAGCTCGCCTCAGAAGGGCTTTCGGGCAGTTTTGGAAATACTGCCTCGTCGGCGCCTCCGGTTTTATTATCAACCTCTTTGTCTTCTGGATCATGATCAACTATGCCGGGGCGCATTATCTCTTCGCGGCGACGGTGTCTTTCGCGGTTGCGGTCAGCAACAATTTCTTCCTTAACAAGTACTGGACCTTCGGCAACCCCGACGGCGACTTCTTGTCACAGGCGGGACGATTTATCGTCATCAGCGTAACCAGTTGGGCGCTAAACCTTTTGATTCTGCGTTTCCTCATCGAGGATGCCAACCTTGACAACCAGATTGTCGCCCAAGCCATCGCCATATCGCTGGTCACAGTACTCAACTTCTCCGGCAACAAGCTGTGGAGTTTCCGGCAGACAACCGTCCGCTGACCAACTGCGCCCGCCTCAGTTTCTTCAGGTAAGGTTCCTTCCGGCGCTTGCCGGAATCATCCTCATAGTTTCTTGCTGGCTCGCGCTTTCGGGAACCGCCCTGGCGGCGGATCCCAGATTGAACGAGCTCGAGGCCAAGCAGATCGCCGCCGAATATGGCAGCGTCCAGAACGTCATCGCCAAGCACCCCGAGCTCGCGCGTAACGCTGCCTGGGACGCTGAGCGCGGCGTCTGGAACGTCTTCTGGGTCAACCCCGGGAATTACCGCAGGCTTATCGACGTTCAGGTCGACGACGCCACCTCAAAGGTAATATCGGTTGATATCAAGTCAGAAGCGTATGGTGACGTACTGCCGATGATGACCGACCGGGAGGCGATTGCCGTTGCGCAAAGCGACGTCAGGGTCAGCGACTGGCTGGCGGACAAGCCCGACGCCAACCCCAGGGCCAGCCTCGGCGACAACCGCGTCTGGACGGTAAGTTTTTATTCCGGGGAAAACAATGTCGCCGAGGTGCTGATCGACGACACCACCGGCATCATCAACGAGGTCAGGATCGGTCCGCAGGTGGCCTGGCAGATGGCCCGCGGCTACAAGGGCGCTTTCGGGCGGATCGTCAACGAGCCCTACGTGTGGTTGCCGCTCTGCTTCCTGTTCCTGGCTCCGTTCGTCGATATCCGCAAGCCTTTGCGGATGCTGCATCTCGATCTCGTGGTGCTGCTCTCTTTTACCATTTCGCATTATTATTTCAACCAGGGCGATATCTTCACATCGGTGCCGCTGTCTTATCCGCCGCTCGTGTACCTTTTTCTGAGGCTGGGATACATGGCGCTGCGCAGGCCGTCCCGGGCGGAAGAGGCAATGCCGGGCAGTGAGGCCGGCGGCAGCTGGGGCGCGGCCGAGCCGCCCGGGCTTAACGCCGC
>JAJZQT010000034.1:2713-7516 GCA_021803005.1 Actinomycetes bacterium | reverse complement strand
TCCTCGGCTTCGTGCTCGCGGCGGCGGCGACCGTGCCGGTCATCCTCCTCGGAAACGGAAGTTTCGGCACCTTCTGGGATCGCTCGATCGTGTGGCAGCTTGGCCGGGATTCGCCTTTCAGTATCTGGGGACAGCATACTGATACGCTTGCGGGAGTGCAGCACGTGGGGCAATATGTTCTGGTAGCGCTGGCGCTCGCGGCATATCTCTGGCCGCCGCGGAAAACCTACGCGCAGGCAGCGGCAGCTTCGGCGGCGCTGATCGTCGGTTTCGAGATCCTGTTGACACACTGGTTTTATCTTTACATACCCTGGTTCTTCCCGCTGGCGTTTATCGCTTTCCTGGGCTGGACCGTGAGAAAACGTGAAAGGAAAAGAATTGCCGCCATGGTTTGAGTCGCTGAGGCAGAAGTTCGAGCATCTGCCCACTGCCAGGAAACGATGGCTGATAACAGGCCTTTTCCTGCTGGCCCAGGTCGTCATCTGGTCGCTGGTTTTTGAAGTTCTCTGGTACGGGGACAGGTCGATCACCGACACTCCGGTCTACTACCAGTACGCCGGCAGGATGGCTTCCGGCATGTTCCCCTACCGCGATTTCTCATCGGAATACCCGCCGGTGGCGATGCTGCTGTTCTCTTTGCCGAGGCTGATATCCGGTTCCGACTACACCTGGTTCGTCGTGGCCTTCGAGGTGGAGATGCTTGCTTTCAGCTGCGGCATCGTGGTGGTGCTGTCGCTGATCGCCTGGAGGCAGTGGCGCAGCATCGGCAAGCTGGCGGGGGTGCTGGGCACGTACACGGTCTTCCTGCTGTGCCTGGGTTCCATCGTCGAGCTTCGCTTCGATCTGGCGGCGGCCTTTCTTATCCTTGCCAGTGTCGCCTGCTTCATCACCGACCGTCGGCTGGCGGCCTGGCTGCTGCTGGGCGTCGGCCTCATGACCAAGATTATTCCGGTGCTGATCGCGCCGATCTTTCTGATCAGCCACTTCCGGCGCCGGCAGTATAACCAGATGATATCCGGTCCGGCCTTGATGCTGGTCGCGGCCCTCGCCGTAGCCATACCCTTCCTTCTGGCGGCGCCGGCGGGCCTGGCGAATTCCTTCCTCTATCACGTGGAAAGACCGCTGCAGCTGGAGAGCACCTGGTCGTCGCCGCTGTTGCTGATGGCCAAGTACAGCGGCTACAGCGTCTCGATCATGAACTCCTACGGTTCCCATAACGTTTTTTCCTCACTGTCAAACACGCTGGCGGTGCTGTCCGGCCCGGTGACCATCCTGGTGCTGCTGTTCAGCTACGGGCTTTACTGGCGGCGCAGCAAGGTCGACGGCCCGCTGCAATGGGATAGTTCACAGGTGATACGCTTCGCGGCCCTGACGGTTGCGATCTTCATCTTCGGAGGGAAGGTCTTCTCGCCGCAGTTCCTGATCTGGCTGCTGCCGCTCATTCCTCTGATCAAGGGAAGGGACCGCGGCCTGATAACCGGGTTGTTCGCCGCGGTGCTGCTGCTCACCCAGTGGGAATTCCCGGCGCGGTACTGGGAGCTGTACCTGCTTCAGAAACAGATGGTGGTGGAGGTTGCCGCCAGGAACGCACTCCTGGGCCTGCTGGTGGTGGTGCTGCTGGTCTCGACGGGAAGGGAAAGCCGGCTGGAGGCTGCCGCGGCGCCGGAGGCCGAGCGCGTGGCTGGCTGAGCGCCCGGAGCCTGAAGGAGCGGGGCGGCGGCTTAACCCGCCTCGATCTGCAGCCGCTCGATCGCCCTCGCCCTGCCGTCATCGCCGGCCGAGATCAGGACCCCCTCGATCCAGACGTCATCCTGCGCGACTTCAAACTTGATGGGCATCTCCGTGATGAATCTCTGCAGGATGATCCGCTTGTCGACGCCGATGACGGAATTTCGGGGACCGGTCATGCCGGCGTCGGTAATGTAGGCCGTCCCCTTGGGAAGGATCTTCTCGTCAGCGGTCTGGACGTGGGTGTGGGTGCCAATCACGGCGGTGACCCTGCCGTCGAGATATTGGCCCATCGCCACCTTCTCGCTGGTCGCCTCGGCATGGAAATCAAGCAGCACGTGCCTGACGCCCGCGGGCAATTCCGCCAGTACCGGATCGATGGTCTGGAAAGCGCCCCGCGGCGCCCCGATGTAGAGGTTCCCCGAGAGATTTATCACCGCCAGGCTGGCGCCGTTCTTCTCGATCACGGTCCAGCCGCGGCCGGGATTATCGGGAAGGTAATTAGCCGGCCTGACGATGCGCTCGGAACGGTCGAGGAAGGGGAAGACCTCCCGCTGCCGCCAGATATGGTTGCCGGTCGTGATGACATCGACGCCGCCGCCGAGAAGCTTCTCGGCGATCTTGCTGGTGATGCCGGCGCCGCTGGCGGTATTCTCACCGTTGGCGACGACGAAATCGGCGCCGCGATCGTCAACCAGTTGCGGCAGTCTGGCCAGCAGCGCCTCCCTGCCGGGCTTGCCGAATATGTCGCTGATGAAGAGGATTCGCATGAAGCCGAGTATACCAGATGTGGGCTGGCCGCCATCCTCCGCATTACCTGCTTGGCATCGTCTTTGCCCCTCCTATATCATCAATTCGGAAATGTACCGTCCAGCGGAGAAATGAAATGAAGATAATGATAACCGGCGGCGCCGGCTATATCGGCAGCATCGTGTCCGAGGCCTGTCTCGATGCCGGAGATGAGGTAACAGTTTATGACAACCTGTCAAAGGGGCACCGTGAGGCCGTCCCCCCCGAAGCCAGGCTGGTCGTCGGCGACGTCGCCGACGAGGAGCTGCTTGCCGCGGCGTTGAGGGATGCCGGTATCGAGGCGGTGATACACATGGCCGGATTCATCGAGGCCGGCGAATCGATGCGGGACCCGGGCAAGTATTTCCGCAACAACACCTGCAGGCCGGTGAGCCTGCTGGAGGCCATGGCGGCTGCCGGCGTTAAGCGCTTCCTGTTCTCGTCCACGGCGGCGGTCTACGGCGACCCCCAGACCGATCTGCTCGCTGAAGACCATCCCCAGAATCCTACCAATGCCTACGGCGAATCGAAGCTGCTTTTCGAGCGCATCCTGGACTGGTATGACCGCATCCACGGCATCAGGCATGCTGCCCTGCGATACTTTAATGCTGCTGGCGCCTCGGAGGAGAGGGGAGAGGACCATCATCCCGAGAGCCATCTGATCCCGCAGGTCCTGCAGGCGGCGCTGGGGCAACGCCCGCACGTCGAGATTTATGGCACCGATTACCCAACCGCCGACGGAACCTGCGTGCGGGATTACATCCACGTCCGCGACCTCGCCGATGCCCACCTGCTGGCCCTGCGGCGGCTTGATGGCGAGAGCCTCCATTACAACCTCGGCAACGGCAGGGGATATTCCGTGCGCGAAGTGATCGAGACTGCCCGCGAGGTCACCGGGATCGATTTCGAGGTCAAGGAAACCGGGCGGCGCGAAGGGGATGCAGTATCTCTAGTGGCCGGCTCGGCGAAGATCGTCGAAGAGCTCGGCTGGCAGCCCCGCTATCCGTCGCTCCAGGCCATCGTGGCCAGCGCCTGGCGATGGCACAATTCACACCCTGACGGCTACCGCTAGGAAACCATTGCCTCCGGCCGGCTCCCGCGAGGAACTCCCTATTCTGATGCAAAAGATCAAGGGCGCCCCTCGCGGAACGCCCTGGATGTACTTTCCTGCTGACCTTTTGGGGGGAAGCGGCCTCTTTCCGTAATTGGACGGAAGCAAGCCCGGACCAGTTACTCTGTGGATTTGGAAAACTACCAACCGGATTACACGTGTGGAGGCAAGAAAAGGAGAGAAAAATCAGCGTTCCAGAGGTGGAATGGCGGGTGAAGGCATCGGATAAACCGTCATGCGTCCAGCATCAACCGGACCGGTGCGGCGGCTTACCTTATATTTCTACTCTTCAACCCGGTTACCGAACTCTGAACTCTACGACAGCTCGAACTCTCAACGCGAACAAAAAACCTGAAAATTGTACTTGGAATGACTCCGAAAATGCTATTCAGTTGATGGTGCCTAATGCTCGCACACCAGCTTGCCATGCTCGTACTCGCAACGGGAACCATGATGGTCGCCGTATCCGCTGCCGCTGCCGCTACCGTAACCGTCGCCAAATGCTACGGCGCTAAAGGCCAGCGAAGCAGTGCAGATCAGCCAGACGGTGGCAAGTATTGCCCATTTCCTCAAACATCCACCTCCTCTTTAACCTTGACCATAAACGGCGGCATGCCGTCACCCGTGTGGATTTCCAGAATAGCGAAAAATCATCATCCGGTCAATATTCGCCGGGGTATAAAACCGGGCAAACACGACGAATTTGCCGCTGCCTGGAGAAAACCGGAGAACTCCCTCATGGGCGCATAATTATTTCGTTTGCTTGCGAAACGGATATGTTTTTTGTTCCCGGAGCCGAGAGTAAATAGAATGATTTCAGAGGCGCGACAGATGTATTCCCTAAACAAGGATTCCGAAAGACGGCCGGCGTCAGATCCGATCGGAGGTCCAGGAAACCGTATGGCGCAGTCCAGGATCCTCGCCTGGCTGGGAACTACCGGGATACTGGTCATGCTGGCGTGGCTCGCGGCCGTAGACGGCGGCTATTTCACGCGTGAGTTCCTTACCGCTGCCGTGGCCGGCTGGGCTCTGGCCGGGCTGGTCATACTGATCGGATGGGACCGGCTGGAAATTCCCGCCGGTTCCGGATGGCCGCTAATCCTCCTGGCCGCTGTCTTCCTGTGGACCGGACTGAGCACGATCTGGTCGATCGGCCCCGATTCATCGCTGATGGA
>JAJZQT010000034.1:0-2613 GCA_021803005.1 Actinomycetes bacterium | reverse complement strand
GCCCGGCTTCAACGGCGCCGCCGGCAGCGACGCCCAGGGTGTGGCCAGGCTGGCAAGCATCACCGACCAGAGGACCGAGCTCTGGAAGATCGGCCTGCAGAATTTCAGCGCCCACCCCATCCTGGGGACGGGCGCGGGCACATATTACTTTGCAAATCTGCGCCTTCAGAGCGGAATCGGACTGGCGCGCGACCCTCATTCCATATGGGTGCGTTTTCTCTCCGACCAGGGGATCATCGGTTTTGCGTTGCTGCTCGGCTTTCTCATGACCCTGGTGGTCGGCCTGATGGCGCCGCTGTGGCGAAACCGGGCCCTGCGCCGCGATGGCCTCTACCTGAGCCTGGTCCTGGCGGGGGCGGCCTGGATCACTGACTCGAGCCTGGAGTGGAACTGGGCGCTGCCGGCCGTGGCGTTGACCTTCTTCCTGATTACAGGTCTCGCCTTGCGCCTGGCTGCGGCGCCTGCGGAAGCAACCGGCGGCGGGTCCGGCCACATGCCAACGCATGATAGTCTCGTGAGCGAAAAGCCCGTGAGGATTCCGGTCTGGCTGCGCATGGCGGTCCTGATGTCCGGCATCACCCTGTCTCTCATCTTCATGGCGCTGCTGGTGTCGACGATCCTAACCGACAGGGGCCGGGACCGGCTGCTGGCTGGAGATATAGGTGGCGCTGCCGTCGCCGTCTCGCGGGCGCATACATTAAACCCGTTCGCTACCGATCCCCTCGTCCTGCAGTCGAGGATCGCCGTCAGGCGCGGCGATTACACCGGCGCCAGGGATTTGCTGGTTGACGCCTTGCGGATAGAACCCCAGCAGTCAGCGCTGTATCAGAAGCTGGCGGTGATAGAATTCTACTATCTGGGTGCGACCAACCGGGGCATAGACTCACTCGGCCGGGCGATCGACCTCGATCCCCAGCAGCGCAGCCTGCATCTGCTCGTGCAGCGGATGGTATACGACCAGGAAATTTATCAACGCACCGGGCGGATGCCTGCGGTGCCTGAACAAGGGTGATTCATAATGAAAATTTCTCGAAGCGTTTTTCGCAACCGTCCATTCAAGTTCTGGTTCTCAGGAATTCTGCTGCTGGCAGTGCTGCTGGCGGCTGGTTGCGGCGGCAACGCCTCTAACCTGGAAAATACCTCCACGGGCGCCGAACCGTCGCAGACCGTCACTGCCACGCAGGCTTCCCCGGCTCTCTACACGTTTGCGGTTTGCGGCGACAACCGCACGCTTGGCATTGAAAACGGCGTACTGCCGCGGATTCTCGATTCGGCCAAGGCGAGGGGCGCGCAGTTCATGGTCAATACCGGCGATGTGTCAAATAGCGGCGACAGCCCGGAGCTATCCCGCTACAAGGACCTGGTCGACGGTTCCGGCCTCAAGGTCTACACGGTACCGGGCAATCATGACATCGGCGCCGGTGGCGTCAGCGCCGCCTACGCCAGCATCATCGGCCAGTACTATTACAGCTTCGATTACCGCGGCGACCATTTCATCATTCTCGACAACGCCGACGACAGCACCGGTATCGACGCCGCCCAGATGAGCTGGTTCGAAGGCGACCTGGCCGCAAACGCTGCAAGTCCCCACCAGTTCATCTTCGCGCATGTCCCCGTGGCCGACCCCTCACTTCCGTCCTCACACGCCGCCGGCGAGACGGGCGCGGCGGGTCTGCAATCAGGCCAGAGGCTGGTCGAGGATGCGCGCAAATATCCTGATGTCAGCGATTTTTTCTTCGGGCACATCCATGCATATTTTGCCTACAAGCTGGATGGGATCAACGCCTACATAACCGGCGGCGCCGGCGCGCCACTGTATTTCCCGGAAGGCTCGGGCGGATATTTCCATTACCTGCTCGTGAGTGTGCGGGCCGACGGAGTCGATGTGGAGGTGGTGAAGGTTTAGAAGGCAGAAGGTCCGGCGCCGAGCAGGATGGGAACCGCGCCGCGCCGGCGGGGCTATTCCCGTTCGTACCCGAAAGCAGCCGCCAGGCGGAAATGCCGGCGGGAGAGCAGCTCGTCGCCGAGTTTCTCACCGCAGCGGCCCAGGCAATAATGCGCGTATCCGTTAGTGGGGTAGCGGTCGGCAACAAAGCGGAATTCTTCGGCGGCCAGGTCATAGCGCCCGGAATTATAATAGGCGCGGCCGAGCGCCTCGCGGATGGATGTGCGCTCCGGCTCCTGGTTGCGGGCGCGCTGCAGGATGATGGCGGCCTGGGCGGGGTTGCGGCCCCTCAGGAAGGACTCGCCACGCTTGAGAAGTTCATATGCTGTGTCGGCGCTCAAGGATTTCCTCCAAAAATAGCTAATCCCATTGTAGACGCCCGCGGGCGGGTTCCAAAGTTTGCGCCCGACAAGCTTTCACCAAGGGCGCAGATTCGGTTAGACTTGAGCGGCGCCATCCGGACAGGGAGAATAAATGCTCGACATCAAACGGCTGCGCAGCCAGCCGGAAGAGGTAAGGAAGGCCCTCGAACGCCGTGGCATCGAGGCCCCGCTCGACGAGTTTATCGAGCTGGACAAGAAGCGCCGTGAGACGATCGTCGAGGTCGAAGAGAAGAAGGCGCTTCGCAACCAGGTGTCCGATGAGATCGCGGTGGCCAGGAAAGCCGG
>JAJZQT010000033.1:2025-18781 GCA_021803005.1 Actinomycetes bacterium | reverse complement strand
CTAGGCTTGCAAGCCCTTCATCGACATCGATAACGTCGATGTCAGCGGTCCGGTTATCCGGCGAGTAGGCCAAGGTGATCGCGCCGCCCCCTATCAGAAAAAGCGTCGATCGTTTCTTGAGTTTCTTGTCCAGTGCCTTCAGGAAATCAATGATTCTCTGGTATTCCGCCGGCTCGATCGACGCCAATTAAATTGCTCCTTTAATCCATTTAGCGGGCAATCGTACAAATCCCATCTCTTACCAAGCGACGTCTGTTTCTGGGTTAAATACTCATTCAGACGATTATCGAAATCGGTGGGACCGATTTCAAGCAGCGACTGGGTTTGCCTGCAGAGCCTAGGTTCAAAGCCGGGATTCAGGCCGGCCGATTCATACAACCAGCCTAAACGGTTTTGCCATAACGCAGACAGAGGAAGCTCAACAATTTCATACGGCTTCGGGCTGAATTCTTCGAACAACCAGGAAAGCAGGGCCAGCAGTCTTGAGTTCAAGCCCTTGGATAGCAAGAGTCGCTCAGCCACACTTCTTAAGATATAGGGATCAAGTACCCTATTATCGTAATAGTGCTGCCAAAGAAAATCCGAAAATTCCGCTTTCTGATTATCAGCTTTAATCTCTTCCGTAATGAAATGGATGGCATTCAGATGAGCGGCGCTGGGGGAACGGCGCCCAGCCAGCCAGTGTGAAAGCATCATGGGCGCGATGCCGATTTGATCCGCCCACCATTTCTTGCGCCCGCGACCATGAATTTGACAGTCGGCCTGAACAAATTGCAAAATTTCGCTTAACTTTGATTCTATACGCATGCGTATATATTTCCACACTCTTGATCTGAACGCAAGTCTTGCGTGACTCTTGCCGGATCAGGGCGTACGGAAGGATAACTTTCCAAACAAAATGCCTTCGCTAAGGCAAAAAATGGAGTTCAGAAATCTGGTCGGGGCGGGCGGATTCGAACCGCCGGCCTCTTGCTCCCAAAGCAAGCGCGCTACCAAGCTGCGCCACGCCCCGTGCAAAACGGATATTCATCCGCGAGCCCCGCGTCCTTCCGCTGTCAGCCCCGTTAAATTATAACAAACTGGCCGGGGCTTCTTCTTGAAGTTTGCCACCATCGCCCCAGGTCGAAAATAGCTCACGAAGGAAGCTAAGCGGCCTCGATGGTCTTCCTGTAGCCGCGCAGGAATTCCGCGGCGGACATGTGGCGTTTCCCCTGCGGCTGAACCTCGACGAGCTCGAGGATGCCGGTGCCGCAGACGGCGAACAGGCGCTCGCCTTCGATGACGAACTCGCCCGGCGCCGCTGTTGCCGCGCACGCGGGAGCGCTTTCGGCGACCATCACCTTCCAGACTTTCAGCCGCAGCCCGCCTACCTTGATAAATGCTCCGATATGTGGTGATAGCGCCCGCACCTGGGCGGCGATCTTCCAGGCCGGCCGCTTGAAGCTGATCTCCATGTCCGCGGCGGTGATCTTTTCGATATAGGTGGCGGCGCTTTCATCCTGGGGCTCGGGCTCCATGCCGCCGGCCTCAATGGCGTCGAGCACCTCGGCCAGAGCCTCTCCCCCCGTCCGCCCCAGCTTCTCATAAATCGAGCCGGCGTCATCCTCTTCGGTGATGGGAACCACGCGCTGCAGATAGATGGGACCGGTGTCAAGCGCCGGGGTGATATCCATGATAGTCACACCGGTGTTGCGCTCGCCGGCCATGATCGCCCGTTCGATCGGCGCCGCGCCGCGGTATTTGGGAAGCCGGGACGCATGAACGTTTATGCAGGGTATGCCGCCGAGAAGCGGCGCCCTTAAGATCTGGCCGAATGCGGCGACGGTGAGGACTTTTACCCCGAGCGATTTCATCTCGCCGACCCATTCCGGAGTGCTTATCTTCTCCGGCTGCTCGACGCGGAGGCTTTCCTTGAGGGCCAGTTCTTTCACCGGTGACATTTTCAAGCCGAGGCCGCGTCCGGCGGGACGGTCCGGCTGGGTGAACACCAGCGCTACTTCGTGCCTGGAACCCAGAAGAGCCCCGAGGACCAGGGCTCCGAACTTTGGCGTTCCGGCGAATGCGATCTTCACCTGGCCCTCCCCTTGGCCGTCAACTGATCAATCTTTCCCAGGCAAACGATACAACGGCTCAATCTTCCCCGGGCAGGCGCATCTTCCTGAGCCGGCCCATCAAATCCTTGCGCTGCTCGCGGCTGCAGCGGTCGATGACCATCTTGCCTTCCAGATGGTCGACCTCGTGCTGCAGGATGCGGGCCTTGATGCCCTCCTGCTCGTAAACCCTGTGGTTGCCCTCGAGGTCCATACCTTCCACCTTGACCTCTTTGGCCCGCTCGACGTCGACCGCGAGGCTCGCCAGGCTGAGACAGCCTTCGGCATCGACGATGGTTTCCTCGGACTTCCAGGTTATTTTTGGGTTGAGCAGCACATTCAGATCCTTGTCGAGCCGGAAGACGATGATCTGGCGCAGTATGCCTATCTGGGGCGCGGCCAGGCCGACGCCGTCGGCGGCATCCATGATTATGACCATGCGGTCGATCAGCTTGCGCAGCTCGTCGTCGATCTCAACCGGTTTGCTGACTTCCTTGAGAACCGGGTCGCCGAACTGCCGGATCTGCGAAAATGCCGCGGCTCTGGTTTTATCATCATTTGCCAAAAATATTCCTTTCCCGTTTCACGAAAGCCACTGCGGATCGACATCGACGACGATGCGGACTCCGCGGGCGCCGTAAGGTTCGCGGTAGTGCTCGAGCACCGGCTTGAACGCCGCCAGCGTGCGCTCGACGCTGCCGGTCTTGACAAGGATATGGCTTCGCGACCACCCTTTTAGCCGGAAGAGTCCGGCGGGCCCGAGTATCTGCTCGCCGCCGGTGGCGGCCGGCGCCAGCTTCTCCTTGAGGAATTCCGCCGCCTTGCCGGATTTACCGCTCTGGCGCGACATGCAAAGGATATTCACCAGATGCTTAAAGGGCGGATAACCCAGACGGCGGCGCCGTTCCAGCTCGGAGGTGTAAAACTCGTCCACAGCTTGACTTGCTGCCATTTTAATACATTCGATATCCGCATTCCATGTTTGTATGACCACCCGGCCGGATTTGACGGCCCGGCCGCTGCGCCCGGAGAGCTGGGTAAGCAGCGCGAAAGTCTGTTCCTCGGCGCGGAACTCGGGGAACTGCAGCGACAGGTCGGCGTTGATCACCGCCGCCAGGGTGACCTCGGGAAAATGGTGGCCCTTGGCGACCATCTGCGTGCCCAGGAGGATGCCTCCCGGCGCGCGGCCGAACTCCTCGAGGATGCGCGGGCCGGCGCCATAGCCACGGCTGGTGTCGGCGTCCAGCCGGAAGACCGGCGCCTCGGGAAAGCGGCGGCGCACCTCGTCTTCGAGCCGCTCGGTGCCCACGCCCCAGCGCCTGAGATCGGCCGATTTGCACACCGGGCAGATGTCCGGCATGTCTTCGGCGTAACCGCAGTGATGGCATAGCAGCTTGCCGGTGCGCGAGTGGATCGTCAGCGAGACTTCACAGTTGGAGCATTCCCAGACGTGCCCGCAGTAGCCGCATTGCAGGAAGCGGGCATAACCGCGGCTGTTCAGCAGCATAATCGTCTTGCCGCCGGCGGCGAGGTTGTGGTCGAGCTCCGCCGCCAGGCGCCGGCTGAAGATGGGGTCTTTCTCTTCACGCATGTCGATGATCTCCACCGCCGGCATGGATGCGCCGGTGGCGCGCTCGCGCAGCGTGAAGCGGTCGCTTACCCGGTGATAGCTCTCGAGGCTGGGCGTGGCCGAACCGTACACGAGCACGGCGCCTTCGAGCCGGGCCCGTTCGAGCGCCGCGCGCCTGGCGTCATAGCGGGGATCGTTCTCCTGCTTGAAGGAACCGTCGTTCTCCTCGTCGACGACGATGAGGCCAAGGTTGGGCATGGGCGCGAACAGGGCCGAGCGCGGGCCGATGACGATGCGAGCCTCGCCGGAGCGGATGCGCATGTACTCGTCGTATCTCTCCCCGGGGCTGAGCCCGCTGTGGAGGATGCCGATGCCGTCGCCGAAGCGGCGGCGGAATCTTTTGACAGCCTGGTGGGTTAATGATATCTCGGGAACCAGGACGATGGCGCCGCGGCCGCCGGCACCGGCGGCCGCGATCGCCCTTAAATAGATTTCGGTCTTGCCGGCGCCGGCCACGCCCTCCAGCAGGATGGGACGGCGGCGGTCAGCCTCATCGGCCGTCTCGAGGCGAGCAACAATGACATCGAGCGCTCGCTGCTGACCGGTGTTTAGTTTTAGCGGTTCGCCCGCGTCACCGGCAGCCGCCGGCTCGCCGTAATAATGCATGCCCTCACGGCGCACTTCCCCTTCGTAGATCTCCACCAGCCCCTGGCGAGCCAGCGTCTTTACCGGAGACACGCTGGCCCCTGCCCTGCGGGCCAGCTCCACCACCGGCAGGGCGCCTTCGAGGCCAAGGACCTCGAGCACGCGTTGCCGGGCGGCACTATTTTTAGAGCCGGCCGCCGCGGCATCATCAGCTTCACCGGCCGGCGCGGCATCTTTCACCAGGCGCGCAAACCGGACCCGCCTCGGCTTAACCGAGGGGTCTTTCAGGCGGTAAACCGCCTGGCCGTCTTCGGCGCCGCGCACCAGTGACGGCAAGCCGCCGGGCGGCAACACCAGGCCAAGGGCGGTTGCGGGAGAACAGTAATAATAGTCGGAGACCCATAGCGCCAGCTCGATCAGACGCTCCGGTACCGGCGGGTAATCAACCAGCTCGGCGATATCGACCAGCCGGGATGGCGGCTGGTCCGAGGTCGAAACCAGGCCGGCGACGATGCCCAGCGCCTTCTGCCTTCCCAGGGGGACCAGCACCACCGAGCCGGCCGCTACATCACCAGCCAGCCCCTCCGGCACCCGGTAATCAAAGGGATGGTCGAGCGAACGGGTTTTGTGCTGGATGTATATTCGTGCTATTGAAGCTTCAGCGTTCATGCTTCGATTATATCCTGTGAGGCGGAGCGAATTAGGGGAAGCGGCGCAATCGCATAAAAAACAGGGACACGATGAAATCGTGTCCCCGGAATCTGCTTTATCCCGGCCAGCGCGGCCGGTTGCCCTGCCTTTATTCCACCACGCGCAGCTTTTCTTCCTGAGCAGGCTCCGGCATGGCGCCGAGGCCGGCGGCCTCGCGCAGCTCTTCCGCCTTGCCGGTCTTCTCCCAGGTGAAATCGTGGTCGTGGCGCCCGAAGTGGCCGTAGGCGGCCGTCTTCTTGTAGATGGGGCGGCGCAGGTCGAGATCACGCAGGATCGCCGCCGGCCGCAGGTCGAAATACTCGCGAATCAACGCGGTGATCTTGTCGAGCTCGATCTTCTCGGTGCCAAAGCACTCCACCAGGGTCGAGACCGGATGGGCCACGCCGATGGCGTAAGCGACCTGCACCTCGCACTTGTCGGCCAGGCCCGCGGCCACGACGTTCTTGGCCACGTAACGGCAGGCGTATGCGGCCGAACGGTCGACCTTCGTCGGGTCCTTCCCGGAGAAGGCGCCGCCGCCGTGGCGGGCCGCGCCGCCGTAAGTGTCGACGATGATCTTGCGGCCGGTGAGGCCGCAGTCGCCCATGGGCCCGCCGATGACGAACTTGCCGGTGGGGTTGACCATAATCTGGATCTTGTCCGGATCGAACATTCCCTCAGGAAGGATCGGATGGACGACGTGCTCGATCAGGTCGGGCCTGATCATGGTCTCGATATCGATATTGGGCTTGTGCTGGGTGGAGATGACGACGGTGAGGATCTCCACCGGCTTGTCATTCTCGTAGCGCACGGTCACCTGGGTCTTGCCGTCCGGACGCAGGTAAGGCAGAACGCCGCTTTTCCTGACCTCGGAAAGCCGCTTGCCCAGCTGATGGGCCAGCAGGATCGGCATCGGCATCAGTTCGGCGGTCTCGTTGACCGCGTATCCGAACATCATGCCCTGGTCGCCGGCGCCCTGGAGGTCGAGTGGATCCTCGTCGTCGGCGTCGGTGCGGACCTCAAATGCCTGGTTGACGCCCTGGGCGATGTCAGGGGACTGCTCGTCGAGCGCCACGATGACGCCGCAGGTGTCGCCGTCGAAGCCGTACTTGGCGCGGTTATAGCCGATGTCGAGAACGGTCTCGCGCACCAGCTTGGGAATGTCTACATAAGTCTCGGTGGTGATTTCCCCGCCGACGACGACCAGGCCGGTCGTCACCAGGGTCTCACAGGCCACGCGCCCGAAGGGGTCATCCTTGAGGACCGCGTCAAGAACGCCATCGGAGATCTGATCGGCGATCTTGTCCGGATGACCCTCGGTCACCGATTCGGAAGTGAACAGGTAATCTTTTGCCATGTTTATCCCTCCAGAAGATAAAAAAATCGTCCGCTTAGCCGCACGCAAAAGAGGACAGATAAGTTAGAAATCGAATAAAGCTCTAATTAGTCTAGCAGTAGACAGTTTTAAAATCTATCAATTGGGAACAATCAAATCCCGTTCTGGCAACAAAAAACAGGGGGTCTGAGAGATGAGCGCGCAGGAAAGGTTCGAACACCGCGTCACCTCGCCTCAGCTGCGCCTGGGGGCCGCGATTCTGGTGCTTTTGATACTGGCCGCCGGCATATCGCCCCTGATCCAGTCGATCTTCAGCTGATCCGGGTTCCGCCCTCCCATAACCGGCGGAAACCTACTTCAGCCGCATGGGAATGCCGGCCGCCGCCATGTGCTCCTTGGCCTCCCTGATGGTGTAGGTCCCGTAATGGAAGATGCTCGCCGCCAGAACCGCGTCGGCGTCGGCTTCCTTCACCACCTCGACCAGATGATCGAGATTTCCCGCTCCCCCTGAAGCAATCACCGGAACCCCCACAGCCTGCGTGATCGCCCGGGTCAGGTTGATATCGTAACCGTCCTGGGTGCCGTCGGCGTCCATGCTGGTCAGCAGGATCTCCCCCGCGCCCCGCTCGACGGCCTCGCGCGCCCACTCCACGGCGTCCCGGCCGGTGCCGGTGCGGCCCCCGTGCACGAACGGCTCCCATTTCTTTTCTTCCCCGGAAGACACCAGCTTGGCGTCGATGGCTACGACGATGCACTGGGCCCCGAAGCGGCGGGAGCAGCGGTTGATAACGTCGGGGTTGGCCAGGGCGGCGGAGTTGATGGCTATCTTGTCGGCGCCGGCTTTCAGCACCTTGCGGATATCTGACTCGTCGCGCATGCCCCCGCCGATGGTGAAGGGAATGAAGAGCTCTTCGGCGCAGCGGCGGGCAAGGTCCACCACAGTGTCCCGGCGCTCGTGTGAAGCGGTGATATCCAGGAAAACCAGCTCGTCGGCGCCCTCGAGATCGTAGGCCGAGGCCAGCTCCACCGGGTCGCCAGCGTCGCGGATGTTGACAAAACGTATACCCTTGACAACACGCCCATTGCGCACGTCGAGGCAGGGAATTATCCGTTTACATAACATTTGCGGTTACCTCGCGGGGAGCAGTAACCTGTCCCAATAATTGGCAATTAAGTAATGTGTCCCTGGAATTAATCGAGGACAGCGCGCGCTTCGGCGATCGTGAAAGTGCCCTCGTAGAGGGCGCGGCCCACGATGACGCTGGAAATGTTGGGAACTCCAAGAGCCTTCAGCCGTTTGAGGTCATCGAGGCTGGAAATGCCGCCCGAAGCGATGATGTCGATGTCGACCGACTCCGCCAGCTCGCGCACGGACTCCAGGTTCATGCCCATCATCATGCCGTCGCGGTCGATGTCGGTGTAAAGGATGTGCCGCACGCCCTCTTTCTGCAGGAATCCGGCGAAACGGATGGCGCTCACCGAGCTTTTTTCCTGCCAGCCGTGTGTCGTGACCATGCCGCGGTCGGCATCGACGCTGATGACCAGCTTATCGCCCATCAGCTTGACCGCCTCGATGAGGAGCTGCTGGTCGGTGACGGCGCTGGTGCCCAGGATCACGCGGCTTATGGGGCCGTCGTGGATAAGTTGCAGGTCCATGAGCGTGCGCACGCCGCCGCCGAACTCGACCGGGATCGAGATCGTCTCCGCGATCTCCTCGATCAGCGCCAGGTTGACCATCTTCCCCAGCCGGGCGCCATCGAGGTCCACCACGTGCAGGGCTTCGGCGCCTTCCTCCTGGAACATGCGCGCGCGGGCGACCGGATCGGTGCTGAAAACTGTTGCCTCGGCGAAATCGCCGCGGCGCAGCCGCACGCACTGGCCGTTCTGAATGTCGATGGCGGGAAAAAAGATCATGACACGAAACCGATTTTATATAAAATCGTCAGGATGCGAAATTCCTCAGTATGGTCAGCCCCAGCGAGCTGCTTTTTTCCGGATGGAACTGGAAGGCGGCGATGTTGCCCCGCTCCACGGCTGAGACAAAAGTACAACCGTATTCCGTCTCACATAGTATATCCGATTCCTCCCCTGGAACCACGACGTAGGAGTGCACGAAGTAAAAGGCCGAGCCGTCGGGAATGCCCGCCAGCAGCCTTGATTCCTTGCGGATATTGATCTGGTTCCAGCCGATGTGGGGTATCTTCAGATTGGTGGGAAGCAGCTCGACCCGTCCGGGCAGAAGCCCCAGGCCCTGATGCCGGCCGTGCTCGTCGCTTTCCTCAAAAAGCAGGTCGAGCCCCAGGCAGATTCCCAGGAGTGGTTTGCCGGCGGCCACTTCGCCTTTGATCGCCTCGACCAGGCCGCGTTTTTCCAGATTGGCCATGGCGTCACCGAAGGCGCCGACGCCGGGAAGCACGATGCGGTCGGCCCGCCTTAATTCGTCGGGGTCGCGGCTGACTGCGACCTCGGCGCCCACTTTCTCCAGAGCTTTCTCCACGCTGCGGAGATTGCCCATGCCGTAATCAATGATGACAATCATCTGGCTCTACAGCACGCCCTTGGTCGACTGAACGCCGGTGATGCGCGGGTCGGGAGTCGTCGCCTCGTCCATCGCCCGGGCGAAAGCCTTGAATACCGCCTCGATGACATGATGTGGATTGGTGCCGGACTGCAGGCGCACGTGCAGGGTGGCGCCGGCGTGGCCGATGAAAGCCTGGAAGAACTCGTGTGTCAGGTCCGTATCGAAGCCTCCGACTCTCGAAGCGGCCATGTCGAGATTGTAGGCCAGGAAGGGACGGCCGCTCAAATCGACGCTGACCGTGGCCAGGGCCTCGTCCATCGGCAGGATGAAGAAACCGTAGCGGGCGATGCCTTCCTTGGCGCCCAGGGCCTGGTCAAAAGCCTGTCCCAGGCAGATGCCCACGTCCTCGACGGTGTGGTGGCCGTCGACATTGAGATCGCCCTTGGCGCTCACCTCGAGATCGAAGAGGCCATGCTTGGCAAAAAGCGTCAGCATGTGATCGAAAAAGCCGACGCCGGTGTCGATTTTCGACTCGCCGGTGCCGTCGATGTTGAGCTTTACGGTGATATCAGTCTCGGAAGTCGTACGCTCGATGTTCGCTGTTCTTGACATCAGGTGCGATCCTTTCTCGAATTGTTAATCTTCCTCATCATCCGCGGGCAGGCCGAACCGCTCCAGCCGCATCTCCGCGGCGCGGGCGTGAGCGGTCAGTCCTTCGGCACGCGCGATCGTGATCAACGACGGCGTTAGCTCCGTGATCGCCGTTGGAATCAAGGATACCACAGCGACTTTGCGCAGAAAATTTTCCACCGACAGCGCCGAGCCGAAGCGCGCTGTGCCCGCCGTGGGCAGCACGTGGTTGGAGCCGGCGATGTAATCGCCATAGGCGGTGCAGACATCTTCACCAAGGAAGACGGCGCCGGCGGCGGTAATCTCGTGTATCTCCTGCTCCGGATGCTCGGTATGGATCTGCAGATGCTCGGGCGCGAAGACATTGCTGAAGGCTATGGCCATGGGGACGAAACCAGGCTCCGAGCCGATGACGATGGAGATATTGCCGAGTTTGGACTCATCGATCCCGAGCTGTGCGGCGAGAGCGTGAACCTGCTCTTCGGCCGCGTCGGCGAATTCGCTCGAGGGGCAGACCAGGACGGCGATGGCGCCGCTGCCGTGCTCGACCTGCGCCAGCAGATCGGCCGCGGCCAGGTCGGCCTGGGCCGAGGCGGAGGCGATGATGACCACCTCGCTGGGGCCGGCCAGGCTGTCAAGCCCCACCCGTCCGTAAACCTGCCGCTTGGCCTCGGTCACATATATGTTGCCGGGACCGGCGATGATGTCAGATTTCCCGATGGTTGCGGTCCCGTAAGCCATGGCGGCCACCGCCTGGGCGCCGCCGGCACGGTACATCTCTTTTACTCCCAGCATGCCCGCCGCCGCCAGCACCGCCCGGTTGACCCGGCCCTCAGCGTCCGGAGGCGTGCAGATAAAGATCTCCCTGACCCCGGCCACCTGCGCCGGTATCACGGTCATGAGCACAGTGGAGGGATAGGCGGCGGCGCCCCCGGGCACATAGAGGCCGGCGCGGTCGACCGGTATCATCCGCTGCCCCAGCATCTGGCTATGCCGCATCGAGGCGGTCCAGCTGCCACGCATCTCGTGCTGGTGGAAAAGCCGGATATTCTCGGCCGCCATCTTCAGCGCCTCCATCAGATCCTCGGGCGCGGCCAGCGCCGCAGCTTCGATCTCCCCGGGGGGAATCCGCAACTGCCGCTCCTGAAAATCCGGGCAATCGTATTCCCGGGTCAGCTCGGCCAGCGCCCGGTCACCGTCGCGGCGCACCCTGTCGATGATAGCCTCGACCCGGTCGCGCAAGCCTTCGTCATCGCCGGGAACCCCACGCAACGACGCGACCAGGTCCGGGATATTTTCTGCTGTGAGATTAAGCCGTTTTAACTGCATTTATTAGTTCGTTACCTCCTTGAGGCGCCGGGTCAGCTCGTTGATCATGTCGGCCTTCAGCCTCAGCGATACGCGGTTGGCAATGAGCCGCGCCGAGCAGACAGCGATCTCGGCGCGCTCGACCAGATTGTTCTGTTTTAGGGTCTCGCCGCTGGCGGCCAGATCGACGATGCCCTCGGCCAGATCCACCTGCGGCGCCAGCTCGATCGAGCCCCGCAGCTCTATGGTCTCGACCTGCTTCCCCAGCCCTTCGAAATAATCCCGGGTGATGTTGGGGAACTTGGTCGCCACCCTCATGGCCCCGAGATGCTTGAGCTCCTCATCCTCGGGGTCGCGGCCCTCCGGCGTGGCGTAGACCACCCGGCAGCCGCCAAATCCGAGGTCGGCAAGCTCGTAAACATTGCGCTTGTGCTCGAGCAGGACGTCTTTGCCGACTATGCCCGCATCCGCCGCGCCGTATTCCACGTAAGTGGGCACATCCGAAGGCCGCGTCGTGATGATCGTGCGGCCCTCCCCCACCTCGAAGGTGAGTTTGCGGTCATTGGCGCGCAGCTCGCCGACATCAAAACCGATCTTTTCGAGCAGGTCGAGGCTGCCGGCAAAGAGGCTGCCGCGCGGCACGGCCAGCTTCAGGATTCCAGGATTTAAGGGCGAGCGGTCCAAGGCTCTACCCGGCCAGCCGTTTCACGATCTCTTCACGCGAGAGGACATCGGCCCCGCCCGCATGGACAGCGGCCCCGGCTCCAGCAGCCCCGGCTCCGTGCATCTTGCCCTCGCTGCGGGCAGCCTCGCCGCCAACCTCTTCCAGACGGAAGCTATCGCCTTCCGAGACCGGGATCACAGCCCAGCGCAGATCGGCGCCGGCCGCCAGCCGCACGGCCTCGCCAGCGTCGACGCCGGCGGCGGTGACGGCAACGGTGATTCCCGCAGCCCTCAGCTCACGGGCAAGATCGAGAGTCTGATCGAAGCCACCGACGAGCATGACGCCGCCGCGCGCGGGAACGGGAACCCTGCCCTGTTCGGTCACGGCGATGTGCAGCCGGTCGAGGCCCAGAGCAAAACCTACCGCCGGCATCGGCCGGCCGAACCTGGCCAGCAGAGCGTCGTAGCGGCCGCCGCCGCCGATGGGAAACCCAAGACCGCCGCTTAGCACCTCAAAGACGATGCCGGTGTAATAGTCAAAATTGCGGAAGATGCCCAGGTCGAAAAGTATGCGGCCGGAAAAACCGTGACGCGTCACGAGATAATACGTCCGGGCCAGGCGCTTGAGCGCTTCCTCCATCCCGGGGCTGCGAACCATGTCCTTGGCCCGGGCCAGCACCTCGGAACCACCCCGCAGGGAGGTCGCATCCAGGATCATCTGCCGGTCCTCGGTTGGGAGATCGAGGGCGACAACCTCGGCGGTGAGCCTGACGAGGTCGCGCGCCACCAGCGCCTCGAAAATCGCCTCACTGGCTTTGCCGCCGACGCCAAGCGATTCCAGCAAGGCCCTGAAGAAAGAAGACTCGCCCAGGGCGACGGAAAAATCATCGAGCCCGCAGGCTTCGAGCGAACCGCAAAGCACCGCCAGCACCTCGGCATCAGCGGCGGGACCGTTGCCGCCCAGAAGCTCCAGGCCCGCCTGATAGAACTCCGATTGCCGGCCGCGCTGCGGCGTCGTCGGCCGGAATGAATTAGCAAAATAGCACAGCCGGAACGGCGGCTCGCGATCGGCCATGCGGGTGGCGACCAGCCGCGCTATCGGCGTCGTCATCTCGGGCCTCATCACCATGACGTCGCCCCGCTCGTCAAACAGCCGGAAGGACCGGCGGAAGCGCTTCTCCCCCGCCTTCTCCAGGGCGCTCTCCAGTTCCAGCGCCGGCGTAATCACCTCACCGTAGCCATAACTTTGAAAGACAGCCCGGATTGTTGACTCGAGATAACGGATTTCCGCCGCTTCCGCTGGCAAAATATCCCTGGTGCCTGCCGGTATGGGTGTTATCTTCATGAAGTCTGATTTCCGCTGCGTTTGGGGGCCGACATGACAACTGAGTCTAGCTTATCAGGGGAATTCGCCGCAAATTTCAATCATCCTCGATTGAGACCGATAAATAGTATAGGCGGCAGCGCTGAACGAAGACAGAGGATACAGGCAGTTGGCAGCGCAGCTGGAACGCGAAATTACTGGAAGTTGGGGGGCGCCGCCGCCTAATTTGAATCACTTTAATGGCAGAGAGAATCTTCTGCCAGTGGAATTTGGCCCCGGGCCCCGACCCGGGGCCTTTCCTTTTCCCGGCTGTTATTCACGCCGGCCCCGGCGGCACCCGGGTTTTATTCTTTCTGCCGGCGGGAAATACTCACGTATCCATTATCGTCAGGAGGCCATGATGGTTGTCGCCGAATTCAGCGTGATTCCTGTTATCGATGGTTCGCTGCGCCCCTATGTGGAAACAGCGCTCGCCGAGATCGACAAGGCCGGCCTGAACTACGAAGTCGGCGCCATGGGCACTACCCTCGAAGGCGAACTCGACGAGGTCATATCGGCAATCAGCAATGCCCATCAGGCCGTGCTGTCTGCGGGAGCCGATCGCGTGGTGACAAGCATCAAGATCGACGAGCGCAAGGACGGTGTGTCGATTCGGGGCAAGCTGGAGGGCTTGCGCTGAGCCGCGCGAGGTTGACATGAGGGATAAAGTTCATAGCCTTTTGATAGCCCACAGCCAGAAAGTGCACCTGGCCGTGCACGCGCTGAAGAGCGCCACGGAAGCCTGGCAACAGGGAGACCGGGAGGCGCTCGCGCATCATGTCCAGGTGCTCTCCGACCTCGAGAAAGAGGCTGACACGCTGCGGCGAAGCGTCACCAGGGAGCTGACGCATTCGGATCTCGAGCACCCGCAAAGTGAGCTGTTCCGGCGCCTGGTGCATTACACGGATGATGTAGCCGATACCGCCAAGCGCGCTGGCCGCTTCCTGCTGATAATCCAGGACCTGCTGCTGCCCCCCGACATCAAGGCCGACCTGGTCAAGATGGCCTCCCTGTCACAGGCGGCGATGGCGGACCTGGCCGAGGCCATCCACTGCCTGCGCGAGCCTCCGGAGCGGCGCATCGAGTACGCGGCTCGTATCAGTGAGGTCGAAGAAACAATCGATGACATCGAATTCGAGGTCCAGCGCAAGGCCACCCAGCTTCAGGTGGACACATGGAGCACCATCATCTTTTGGCGGCTGGTGCTGACCACAAGCCGCATCACTGACAGCATCGAGGATGCTGCCGACGAGCTGCTGTCATACGAAGACCGGCTCTAGCCTTCCTCCCAAAACTGCTGCCGATCTGCCCCACCGGCTCTAGCCTTCCTCCCACTTCGCCACCTGCGCCCGCGCGGTTCCCAGGTATGGAAGCGAGATGCCGATAGCGTCGAACTCCATCCTCACCAGTTTCTCCATCAGCAACGGGTTCTGGGCGATATCGCCGGCGGCGGCCAGAAAGGCCTTGCCGCGGCTGTGCCCGGCAACCTCTTCCAGCAGCCTGATCACCGCGGGATGGGCTGTGTCGAAAAGATCGGCGACGCGTTCGCTCTCGCGGTCGACCCCCAGGCAGCACATGGTTAGGTCATTGATGCCGACGCTGAAGAAATCCACCTGAGCTTCAAGCAACAGGTCAACCGTCATCGCTGCCGCGGGCGTCTCGATCGAGGCGCCGAAAGCGACGTTCCTGTGCGGCTGCAAGCCCACGTCGATCGCGACCTGCCGGGCGCGCTCGTACTCATCCACGCTGCGGATAAAGGGCACCTTGATGCCAAGGTTGGCACATCCGGATTCCACGGCGCGGCGCACCGCCTCGTACTCGGCGCGCAGCAGCGTCGAATCCTCCAACTCCCGGCGGATGCCCCGCCAGCCCAGCAGCGGATTGCGCTCCAGCGGCTCGTCCTCGCCGCCACGCAGGCGCCTGAATTCATCCGTGGGCGCGTCGAGCGTTTTATACCAGACCCTTTTCCCCTTGAAGGCGGTGGCCACCAACTGAAGCGCTTCGAGCACCGATGCGGTCAGCACCTCGCCCTTGCCGCTCTTTAGCAGCTGGCGCGGATGCACCCCGCCCTGTAACAAAAGATAATCGTTGCGGAAGGAAATTACGCCGTCGGCTATCCCGGCGGCGGTGCCGGCAGTCTCGGGGACATTGATAGTAGTCATGAGGCGTGTTCTGGTCGGGAGCAGCTGCTCGGGTCCGAATTCCCGCTCTTTGACCCTGGGGCCGATGCCGTCGAGCACGAGGCCGCGCCAGCCGTCCACGGTGACGATGTCGCCGTCGTGGAGAACCTCGCGTCCGTACCTGACGCCAACCACGCACGGGACCTGGAACTCGCGCAGGATGTTGGCGCCGTGGCTGGTGGCGCCGCCTTCATCCGCCACCACCGCCGCCGCGTCCTTGAGGCTAGGCGCCAGGTCCTGGGTGAGCCGCCGCAGCACCACGACCCTATCCTTCACCGAAGCAGGCATGCCCTTGCGCAGATCTACGCTCAGCACCTCGCCCCAGCCGACGCGCGGGCTAACCCCGATTCCGCGGACCATGACGATCTCGGGACGGACATATATCTTCTGGCGCAGGGAGAGCTTTTCCAGACCGGTCACCGGACGGGTCTGCAGCAGCACGATCCCTTGCGGAGACAGGCACCACTCGATGTCCTGCGGCGAGCCCAGCCCCTCCTCGGCCTTGATTCCGAAGGAAACCAGCTCGCGCACCTGCTCGTCGCTCAGTTTCGTCTGCCCGCGCTTTTCCGGTTTCACGGAGCGGCGCTCGCCGCGCGCGCCATAGTAATGCTCCTGGGGACGGGAATCCCGATGCACGATCTGCATGGTGTTTTTGTCAATCCGGTAGAGATCCGGGGTAACCTGGCCCGACACCACCCCGGGACCGTAACCGTAGGCGGCCTCGAGCACGGCGATCCCCGACTCGCCGGTGGCCGGGTCGACAGTGAAAAGCACGCCCGAGCTCCTGGCCTCCACCATCTCCTGAAAAATTAGCGCCACCGCCACGCCCGAAGGCTTCAGACCCATGCGCAGCAGATAACGCAGCCCTCGCGGATTGAATCCGGAAGCCCAGCATTTGCGGACAGCCAGGTACAGGCCCTCGACGTCGGCAACACCCAGGACCGTTGAGAGCATTCCGGAAAAGGATGCATCGGGGCTGTCTTCGTAGGAACCGGAGCTGCGAACCGCGATCGGCCTGGCGCCACAATCGGAAAGGTCATCATATGCGTCGCCAATCTGTTCCTCGAGGACCTCCGGCATCACGGCTTCGTTGAAGAGGTCGGAAATCTGGCGGGCCGTCGCCGCGACCTCACCGGGATTTGCTTCAAGCCCGGCCAGGGCCTCCTCGAGCCGCGCCCTCAAGGACGAGCTGTCGAGAAAGAAATGCCAGGCATCCGTGGTCAGCACAATCGCGTTGGGCGTCGGCAGGCCCAGCGATGCCAGCCGCGCCAGGTTGGCCGCCTTGCCGCCGGCCCTGGCCAGCGGCACCTCGACCGGCTGGTCCTGGGCGCGCAGACCCAGCCAGAAGCCGCCGGGGCTTTCCCGTTCGTTATGTCTGGAGGGCGTGCTCACACGAATTCCCGTCTGGACTGGCCTGCCGGCAGGAAATAAGGGCGATCTCTACGCGAGGATTATTCCCCGTGGGGGAGGTTCTTTAACGGATGTGGGAAATAGGGGGCGAAAGGGACAGCCGTTGAGGATTAGAGGGGCGGCGGTCCCGGATACGAGTAGGCGCCGCCGGAGGGATCGTTACAGGACACATAAGTCGTGGCGCGAAAGACAGAGACACCGGTGGGCACCAGGTAATGAATGGTCGCGGGAGCGCTGGCGCCGGCGGCAAGGCTGCCGAGCGCGACCGGAGTCGCCGTCAGCGGCAGAACGCCGTTGGAAGCGCTCAGATAGACAACCTGCAGATTTGTTGCATCGCCGCCGCTGTTGGC
>JAJZQT010000033.1:0-1925 GCA_021803005.1 Actinomycetes bacterium | reverse complement strand
ACCGTCGCCGTCAGGGGGGCGGTTGACGCGAACAGGCCGTCATACTTGGCTTCATTCTGAGCCGGGGTATCGGTGCCCCAGCCATAGATGATATCGCCGACGTTAAGGAACAGATCGAGGTTCTCGGAAGACATCTGGGCCACGATCGTGTTCCAGACCGCGGGCTGAGTAACATCACTGTTTGTGGGAGGACGGTTATCACCGGCCGCGGCAAAGCTAAAAGCCTGACCGGCCGTCCGTGCCGTATGAAAACTTTTTTCAGGAAGAGTGATCGAGGCAGCCGGGTTGGCGCTGTCGGTGATGATCACGCGATAATAGACAACGGCAGCGGGAGCAAGCGAGTCCAGCAGGATCTCGTGCCTGATCAGGCTGCTGCTCGTCCTGGTGTAAGCATAGACTCCCGGAGCGGAACCGTAATCGACCTCGACGTTGGTGGTGACGTCCGCCTTGACAACCAGCACCGCCGAGGTTGAAGCCACCTTGCTGACGGCAACGTTTTTCGACTGCACCGCCAGCGCCGGCGCCGCCACTGCCAGCAGCAGGACGACAACGATAACGACCAGCCAAAGTGCTTTTTTTGCGTTCATGAACGGCGGCTCCGTGATTTCCCGCTAAAACAGTTCCAGCCTGATGCTGCGGTTCCTGTCTTGCTCCTACTATGTATATCGAACAAAAAGCCCATGTCTGGGACACGGGACTGGGGAAACCGGGTTATGGGAATGTAATTATGAGCAGGTCAGCCGCGAGTAGACACCTTGCGCTCATCGACTCCGTCGAACGGCCGGTTCGACACGCGCCGGTCGACGATGACCTCGACGTCGGTGTGTTCCGCCACGGACTTGGCGTAATTGTCGAGCAGATGGGCCAGCTGGCGGTCTATTACCAGGTATTTGTGACCTTTATCCTCGGAAATCGCGAAGCGGAATTTGCAATGAGGGCAGGGAGAAAACGCCCTCGCGGATGCGCTGTAGCTGACCTTTTGGCAATGTGGGCAAACCAGTTCTTCCATCTTGTCCCTCTGCCTCCCCCAGGCACCTTGCGGGTTCCTGAAGATGGTTAAGTTTACCACGGGGAATTGAATTTTACTACCGTTTTGGCCCGCTGACAGCCGCTTACCCAGGCAGGTATATGGCTAAACAAGGCCGGGCGCCGCTGTGGCCGCCTTCTGCTTTTTCAGACGCGATGGGATAGAATCCGGGAGAAGAATTCCCTTTTAGTGCCGAAGTGGCGGAACTGGCAGACGCGCCGGACTCAAAATCCGGTGAGGTTCACCCCTCGTGTGGGTTCGATTCCCACCTTCGGCACCAAAATACTCAATGCCAATTTCAGCATTGCTCGTTGGCCGTCGCTTTCCAGGAATTGCCCGTGAAGTGGACCCCATTTACAGTACCACTTGCTGTCTAAATCCGGATGTTCAAATCTCAGCTTGCCTTCTTTAGCCTCTCAGCCACCCAGACTTTGATAATTGACTGCCGAGTAACGCCCAGCCTTTTCGCTTCCTTATCAAGCGAATGAATCATCCACTGCGGGAAGTCGACGTTAACTCTCTTTTGTTCCTGCGATGTCCTCCTGGCTTTCTGTAGTTCGAGGTAGTTTGAGATGTCCTCTCCGCGATCGAATTTCTTGTCCAGATCCTTAGCTTTCATAGATGGCAACCTCCTCTCGTCTTGCTCGTCTCACTGAAATGATTCTGATATTTTCGCCCCGGTATGTGATGATACCTGACCAATGAATCCCTTCGATTGTCCCAATCATCATGTTTCTTGGTTCGTCTTCTGTTCTTAGAGGTATTTCTAGCAAATCCGGATCGTCCCACAGGATTTGAGCTTCTTCGAAATCGATGCCGTGTTTCTTTTTATTGGCTGCGCTCTTCTGGGAGTCATATTCAAATATCATGTATAAATACTATACCTTTATTATCCTCA
>JAJZQT010000032.1 GCA_021803005.1 Actinomycetes bacterium | reverse complement strand
ATCGAGACCAACGTCTCGATCGGCAAGGGCGACCTGGTGCTGACCGGGCAGCTCGGCGAGGTCATGCAGGAATCAGCCTCGACCGCCTGGGGTTACCTGCTCTCGAAGGTCGAAAGCGACAGGAAATTCCGCGATCTCTTCCGGAAGAACGCGCCCGGCTTTGACGCCGAAGGCAACTGGGCCATGCCCGGCAAGGATCTGCGGCTGCACGTTCCCGAAGGCGCCATTCCCAAGGACGGTCCTTCGGCCGGCGTGGCGCTGGCGGCATCGATGCTCTCGGCCGTGTCCGGTCACGCCATCCGTCCGGCGGTCGCCTGCACCGGCGAGATCACCCTGCGGGGCAAGGTCCTGAGGGTGGGCGGCCTGCGCGAGAAGTGCCTGGCGGCGGTGCGCATGGGCGTGCACACGGTCATCCTGCCGAAGGCAAACAAGCCCGATATCAAGGAACTTCCCCCGAATATCCGCAAAGGACTTGAGTTCGTCTACGTCGACGACTTCAGCCAGGTCATCGACCGGCTGTTCGTCTAGCGCTTCGCCCATTCAAACTGCAGGCGGGCCGCTTGTGATAGAATTTTCGCTTGAATGAACCCGGATACCCGCCAACACCTTGAGTCGAATACCCGCTACTCACCGGCCAGCATCGAGTCGAAGTGGATGGACCTCTGGCTGGAAGCCCGCCTGTTTTCCCCCGAGGAAGGCTCAGACAAGGATTCCTACTGCATCGTGCTGCCGCCTCCCAACGTCACCGGCTCGCTGCACATGGGCCACGCGCTCAACTCCTCCATCCAGGACCTGCTCATCCGGCTGGCGCGCATGCGGGGCAAGAACGCCCTCTGGGTCTGCGGCACCGACCACGCCGGCATCGCCACCCAGAACCAGGTGGAAAAGCAGCTGCGCAGCGAGGGGCTCACCCGCCAGCAGATCGGCCGCGAGGAATTCGAGCAGCGTGTCTGGAAATGGCGCGGCCAGTACGGCTCCACCATCATCAGCCAGCTCAAGCGCATGGGCTGCTCGCTGGACTACGAAGGCGAGCGCTTCACCCTCGACGAGGGTTACGTCAAGGCCGTCTACCGGGTCTTCACTTCACTCTACCGCAAGGGCTACATCTACCGCGACGAGTACATGGTCAACTGGTGCACCGGCTGCCACACCGCGCTCTCGGACCTGGAGGTGGAGCACGAGGAGGAAGATGACAAGCTTTATTACCTGCGCTATCCGGTCATCGGGGAAGACGATTACCTGGTGATCGCGACCGCCCGGCCGGAGACGATGCTGGGCGATACCGCCGTCGCCGTCAATCCCGGCGACGAGCGCTACCAGGACTACATCGGCAAGGCCGTGGAGCTGCCGCTGACCGGCCGCGAGATTCCCATAATCGCCGACGAATACGTGGACGTGAAATTCGGCACCGGCGCCCTCAAGATCACGCCGGCGCACGACCCCAACGACTTCGAGATCGGCAAGAAGCACGACCTCGAAGAGATCAACGTCTTCACCTCCGACGGACACATCAACCAGGCCGGCGGCCAGTTCGCCGGGCTGACCCTCGAGGAGGCGCGGGCGCAGATCATGCACCGGCTCGAGGGCGACGACCTGGTCGAGAAGGTCGAGCCCTACCGGCACGCGGTGGGCGTCTGCTACCGTTGCGGCACCACCATCGAGCCTTATATCTCACTGCAGTGGTTCATGCGCATGGACGAGCTGGCCCGGCCGGCCATAAACGCGGTCGAGAGCGGCCAGGTGAAGTTCCATCCCCAGCGGTGGGCGGGCGTCTATCTCGACTGGATGCGCTCCATCCGGCCCTGGTGCATCTCGCGCCAGCTGTGGTGGGGGCACCGTCTGCCGGTCTGGTACTGCGATGAATGCGGCAAGATCATCGTCGAGGAGGAGCCGCCGACCACCTGTCCCGGATGCAACTCTTCAGAGCTCAGGCAGGAAGAGGACGTGCTCGACACCTGGTTCAGCTCGGCCCTGTGGCCGTTTGCGACCCTGGGCTGGCCGGAAACCACCGAGCGCCTGGAAAAATTCTATCCCACCAACACGCTGGTCACGGCGCGCGACATCATCTTCCTCTGGGTCGCCCGCATGATCATGATGGGCCTCGAATTTCCCGAGGATATCCCCTACAGCGACGTCATCATCAACGCCACGATCATGGCCAAGGACGGCCGCCGCATGAGCAAGTCGCTGGGCACCGGCATCGACCCGCTGGAGCTCATCGGCACCTACGGCGCCGACGCCACCCGTTTCGGGCTGCTCAACATGGCCAGCTCCCAGGATGTGCGTTTCGCCGACGAGCGCATCGAGATGAGCCGCAACTTCTGCAACAAGATCTTCAACGCCGCCCGCTTCGTGCTGCTCGGGGTCGAGGACGTGCCGCCGGCGCCGCCGGCGCCATCGGCGGCGACCCTTCCCGACCGCTGGATCGAGAGCCGGCTGCAGGCAACCGCGGCCGACATCAACCGGCTGCTGGACGCCTATGACTTCTCGGAGGCCACGCGGCTGCTTTACCGGTTCGTCTGGAACGAGTTCTGCGACTGGTACGTCGAGATCGCCAAGATCCGCCTTTACGGGGAAGACGTGGCGGCCAAAGGCGAGGTCTCGGGCCATCTGCTGCATCTGCTGGACAACATCCTCAGGTTGCTGCATCCGTTCATGCCCTTCCTCACCGAGGAGCTGGCGGCGCTGATGCCGCTGCCGGGCGGCTTCCTGATAAATTCGGTTTATCCGCGCGGTGACGAATCGGCGCGCGATGCCGGCGCTGAAAAGGACATGGAGGAGCTGATGGAAACGGTGGTCGCCATCCGCACCATGCGCAACGAGTTGACGGTGCCGCCGAAGAAGCGAGCCCGTGCGATTCTGGTCTCGAAAGAAGAAAATGTCATAAATGTGGTGCAAAACAACTCTTCTTTGATAGAATCGCTTTCGAAGACCCTCATCGACGAGCATGTCGCTGACGAGGATGAGGCGGCCGCTGCGGCACAGCAGGCCGCAGTAGTGCTGATTCCCGGCGGAAAGTTGCTGGTGCCGCTGGCCGAGCTCATCGACATCGAGCAGGAACAATCGCGCCTGCAGTCCGTTATTTCCAGGAAAAAGCAGGAACTGGCGCGGGCGGAAGGAAAGCTTGCCAATAAGAATTTTGTGGCCAAGGCTCCGGCTGAGCTGGTCGAGAAGGAAAAAGCCAAGCTGGAGCAGCACGGTAGGGAACTAGCCGAGCTTGAACAGCAATATAACCGCTACTTTGGGACATAAGCTGGCGACCAGGAAAAAAACCGCAAAGAAGGTCTCGCCGAAGAAGGCGATAAAAGCCGCGCCGAAGGGGCGCGCCAAGGGGAAAACCGCCAAGGCCAAGGCGCCGGCCGCAAAAGTCAAAGCCTCTCCGAAGTCCAAGGCCTCTCCGAAGTCCAAAGCCGCCGCGAAGCCGAAGGCATCCGCAAAGTCCAAAGCCGCTGCAAAAGCTGTCAAAACCGCGGCGAAGGCCACCGCCGCCGCGGTAAAGAAAAGGGCGGCTTCCCGGAAAAAGATTATGGACCAGGGCAAGACGGCCGTGCGGGCGCAGGCCAAGGCCAAGGCGACCGCCAAGGCCAAGACCGGGGGAAAGGCCGCCGCCAAGGCTCCGTCCAGGGGCAAAGCCGCGGCGAAGCCGGCCGCGAAGCCGGTCGCGAAGCCGGTCGCGAAGCCGAAAGCGGGCGCGAAGGCCAGGGCGGCGAAACCAAAGGCCGAGGCTAAACCAAAGGCCGCGGCGGCAAAGCCGAAACCGCCAGCGCCGAAAGCGCCAAAGCCCAAAGCGCCGCCGGTTCCGCAATTTGACGTTCAGGGATACCTCGCCGAGCTTGACCGCCTGGGAATAAAGCCGGGGCTGGCCCGCGTCACCAAGCTGCTGGCGGCGCTCGGCAATCCTCAGAAAAAGCTCAAGACCATCCATGTCGTCGGGACCAACGGCAAATCCTCGACGGCGAGGATGATCTCGGCGATACTGGCCTCGCAGGGCCTCAAGGCGGGCGCCTACCTGTCTCCGCACCTGGTTTCCTTCAATGAAAGATACCTCATCAACGGCAAGGAGATCACCGACGCGAAGTTCGACAAGCTGATCATCGAGGTCCGCAACAAGGCTGAAGAGGTCAACAAGCGGTCCCGCAGCAGCGGCCCGCTGACCCAGTTCGAGATCCTTACCGCCGCGGCCTATCTGTATTTCCGTCAGCAGAAGGTCGACTGCGCCGTCATCGAGGCGGGCCTGGGAGGCCGTTTCGACGCCACCAACGTCATCGATTCCAAGGTCCAGGTGCTCACCAACGTGGAGCTGGAGCACACCGATCTGCTAGGCAAGACCATTCCCGCCATCGTCAGGGAAAAGGCGGCGGTCATCCCCGACAAGGGCGACGTGGTCATGGGAGCGCTCTCCGAGGAAGCCCTCAAGGAAGCCCTGAAGATCTGCAAGGGAAAGAAAGCCAAGGTCCTCATCCTCGGGGAAGATTTCACGCTGCTCAAGGGCAGGGGCGAGAAGTTCGACGTCTGGACCGCCAAGGCCCAGTACTCGGACCTGGAGCTGACCCTTTTCGGCCAGTACCAGCGCACCAACTGCGCCGTCGCCCTCCAGGCCGCCGAGCAGTTCCTGCGCAAGGCGCTCGATGAGAAGAAGCTCAAGCGGGGGCTGCCGCGAATCAGCATTCCGGCGCGGCTGGAGATCATCGCCGAGAAGCCGCTGGTGGTGCTCGACGGCGCCCACAATCCCAGCGGCATCGCCGAGCTGATCGAGTCGCTGAGGACGCTCGTGGACGGCAAGCGCATCATTGGAGTCGTGTCCATCCTCAAAGACAAGGACGCCGGGGCGATGCTCGGGCTTCTGCTCGAATTTTGTGATATCTTATTCGTGACTGAGAACTCCAATCCGCGCTGCATGTCCGCGCAGGAATTGTCCAGGCTAGAGGTGGTGGAGGAGAGCCATGTCCAGACTTTTGTGGCCCGCGAGAGCCAGTCGGCCCTCGAGAGCGCCTTCAAGCTGGCTTCGACTCGGGATGTCATCCTGGTGACGGGCTCGCTCTACCTTCTGGCCGACATCAAGAAGCGGATGGCGTGAGCGACAAAAGACAGGTGCCATGAATTTTTTAATCATGCAGACCGAGACCGCCGACAGCACCAGCTTCTTCGATTCCTCCTGGTGGAAGTTCACCACCATGATGTCCAAGGCGCTTCTGGTCGCCATGTGGCTGGCGCTTGCTTTCTGGACCTACAAGGACGCCAAACGCCGTATCACCGATCCGATGATGATCGGCGTCGCCGTGGCGACCTCGCTGATCTTCCCCTATGTGGGCACGCTGTTTTACGTCATCCTGCGCCCGCCCGAATACCTGGAGGACGTGCTCGAGCGTGACCTGGAGATCCGGGCGCGCGAGCAGGAACTGGTGGGTGGCGCCAACCGTTGCCCCGCCTGCCGCACTCCGGTGCGCGACGATTACCTCGTCTGTCCCAAGTGCCGGCGTGAGCTCAAGGTGGCCTGCGCTTCCTGCGCCAAACCGCTGGATCCATCCTGGAAAGTCTGTCCTTACTGTGCCCATGAAACCTCGGGCGGCGCCAGGAGGGCGCCGGCCAAAGCCACAATAGCGGAAGAGGACGAACTCTTCGCCTGAGCTTTCCGCCTGGCGGCGGATCGATCCGGGCCGCATTTTCAAACCCATCTCTCATTGGAGGAAAAGTGGAGCGGACTTTTGTGCTGGTCAAACCGGGGGCGGTAGCCCGCGGACTAGTCGGTGAGATCCTGGCGCGCTTCGAGCGCAAGGGCTTTCGCATCAAGGCCATGAAATTCCTGCGGGTCGACCGCGATCTGGCCATGGAGCATTATGCCGAGCACCGTGAGAAAGATTTCTTCAGCGACCTGGTCGCTTCCATTACATCAGGCCCGGTGGCTGCCTTTGTGCTCGAGGGCCCCGAAGCTATTTCGGTCGTGCGCAAGATGATGGGCGTGACCAATCCCATGGCCGCCGATTCCGGCACCATCCGCGGCGACTACGGACTCGATATCGAGGCCAACATCGTGCACGGCTCCGACGCACCCGAAAGCGCCGAGCGCGAGATCGCCCTTTATTTCAGCGAGAGTGAAATAGTCTAGGGCACGTCCCACTCTTCAATTTCAACAATGGCAACCAACGTCCCCTGATGTATCTGGCCTCCAGGTCTCCCCAGCGCAAGGCCCTGCTGGAAGCGCTCGGCGTCGACTTCGAGGTGGTCATCCCTGGTTATCCCGAGGAAGACCTCACCGGCCATCTGCCCGCCGAGCTGGTCGAGCGGCACAGCCGCGGCAAGGCTTTCTCGATACTCTCCCGGGTAGAACCGCTGCCTTCCGGCCGGCCTATTCTCGGTGTTGACACCATGGTAGTGATTCTGGGCAGGGCGGCCGGCAAACCCCGGGACGGGGACGAGGCGCTCGATTTTCTGCGACGCCTCTCGGGAAAGACCCATCTGGTCTACAGCGGCCTCACCCTGTTATGGGCGGGAGCCGGGCCGGGGGAGAGGGTCGAGGAGACCGCGCACGCCGTCACCGAGGTCCGATTCGCCCAGATTCCCGACAGCGAGCTGGAGGTTTATGTGGCCGGCGGCGAATGGCGCGGACGCGCCGGCGGCTATGCCATCCAGGGCCGGGCCTCGGCCTTCGTCGAGGAGATCAGGGGCGACTATACGAACGTGGTGGGGCTGCCGGTGCCGCTGCTGACAGGGATGCTGCGGGAAAAAGGCCAGTGGCCGCCGGCCGCCTGGCGCGAAAACAATAGTTGAATCTTCTCGCAGGAACCAGCCCGACCTCCCCGAAACATTCTGAACCAATAAGCTCGTAATACCTGATATTTATTGTTGACATTCAATATTTATTTACATACAGTAACGCGAGTGATTTCTCGGCTTTACCCAGAGAGCTGACAAGAGGGAGGCAATGAAGCAACAGGCCTGGACGGGTGGCAGGTTCCGGACGAGACTGCTGGCACCGTTTTTCATCATAGGTTTCATCAGCCTGCTGGCGGCGAGCCTGGCTCCGGCTGCGGGCACCTCCACAAAATACATCTCCACCAGCAGCACCGGCGGCGACTGCGCGTCGATCGGCGTCTGGGACCAGTACAGCAAGACCTGCACCCTGACTTCTGACCTGGACTTCGCCGGCAGCAACGGCATCATCGTCAGCAGCGACGGCGTCACCCTCGACGGCAACGGCCATTCCATCACCGGCTCGGGCGGCTACACGACCGGGGGCGCCATGTCCATACGCACCGGCGTCACCATCAAAAACCTGACGATCAGGAACTTCGGCACCGGCATCCTGGTGCAGGCTTCGAAGAACACCACCATCACCGGCAACACCCTCGACGGCAACACCACCGGCATCAACGTCAGCATCTCCACGGGCAGCGCCATCTATAACAATAACTTTGTCAACAACACCACCCAGGCCACCGTCAGCGGCGGCTCCGGGAACGTTTTCAGCAAGGATGGAAACGGAGGCAACTACTGGAGCAGTTACGATACTCCCGGCGAGGGCTGCAATGACAACAACGGCGACTATTTTTGCGACGTCGCTTATGTCTTCACCGGCGGACAGGATGCCCGGGCGTACACGGCGGCCGATGGCTGGAACATCGTGCACCCGCCAGACTCGACGCCACCGGTGATACTCTCGGTCGAGCCTTCAGGAGTAATCAATTCCGGCGCCGCGACAGTGAAAGTCTATTACCAGGACCCGGGCAGCAACATCAACCTTGCGTCCGTGGCCGTATACCTCGATGGAAGCCCGCTCAGCGGCTGCGCGGTCACGCAGGAAAGCGCCGGCTGCGGCGTCCGTGGGCTGGCGTTGGGAGCACATGCCATCAGCGGTTCGGTCGCCGATAATCGCGGCAACACCAGCACTTTCAGCGGTTCTTTCACCTTCACCGACAACCTGGCTCCCGTGGTTAGCGGCATCCGGCCATCGGGCATGATCGCTTCCGGCTCGGCCGCGATTGGGGCCTATTTCAGCGACGGCGACGGTTCGGGCATCGACAGCGCCACGGCCGCGGTATATCTTGACGGCGGCAAAGTCAGCGGCTGCATAGCTGCGGCCACAGGCATCAGCTGCCCGGCCACCGGTCTGGCTGACGGCGGGCACACGATCGCCGTTTACGTCGACGACATTTCCGGCAATCACGGTTCCGGCTCCGGCGCTTTCACGGTTGATGAGACTGCTCCCGCTGTCAGCTCGGTGTTGCCATCGGGCACAGTCACCAGCGGCTCCCAGACGGTATCAGCCGCCTTCGCGGACGCGGGCAGCGGCATTGACGCTGCTTCGGTCAGCGTTTACCTGGACGGCGTCAGGATCCCGGCCTGCAGCGCAACCTTGTCGGGCGTCAGCTGCGGCGTATCGGGCCTCGCAACGGGCTTGCATACGATCAGCGGCTCGGTTTCCGACGGGGCCGGCAACTCAAGCCTCATCAGCGGATCTTTCACTTTTGTCGACGGCGCCGCACCGGTCGTCAGCAATATTCAGCCCGCCGGCACGATCAGCACGGCTGCAACAGTCGCAAGCGCTGACTTCACCGACGGCACCGGCTCCGGGATCAATCTGGCCAGCGTCGCGGTCTATGTCGACGGCGGCCTGCTCTCCGGCTGCTCGGTTACCGCGTCCAACGCAGCCTGTGGCGTCTATGGCCTGGCCGACGGCAGCCACTCGATAACGGCCCAGGTTGACGACCTTGCCGGCAACCGCGGCAGCGCCAGCGGTTCCTTCATGGTCGATACCAGCTCGCCGCCGGTATCGCCGACGCGCTACATCCGCGACAACGCCACCGGCGGGGATTGCACCGCCATCGGCGTCTGGGACCAGTACAGCAAGACCTGCACCCTGACAACCGACCTGAACTTCACCAGGAACGGAGTCTCGATCGTTGACAACGGGATCACCTTTGATGGCAACGGCCACACTATCTCAGGCGCGGACGCTTTCACAATGGGCTGGTCGCTGCAGATCAAGTCGGGCGCGGCGGTCAGGAACCTGACGATCCGGAATTTCGGTTACGGCATCTATCTTCAGGCTTCCAGCCACAACATCATCACCGGCAACACCATCAGCGGCAACAGTTACGGGCTTTATCTTTCCGCCTCGAGCGACAACTACATCTACCACAACAATTTTGTTGATAACGCGACCCAGGCTTTCATCACCGGCGGCAGCGGCAATTCGCTCGACAAGCCGGCGCCCACTGGTGGCAATTACTGGAGCAACTACGATTCGGCCGCGGAAGGATGCGCCGATCTGAACGGGGACAGCTTCTGCGACGCCTCCCTGGCTGTTTATGGCGGCGCCGACAGTCTTCCCTGGACGACGGAAAATGGATGGGGCGGGGGCTCCCCGCCGCCAACCTCGGGCAAGCCGTCGCTGCGCCCCGGTCTGCCGCAGCCGAGATGGGCTTCATACGCCGACTACCAGGCACATGCTCTCACCGTTGACTGGTCGATCGCCAATACCGGTACAGCCACCGCTTACGCGGTGCAGATTACCGCCAGCATCAACAGCAACAGCGTTACCCTGTCGACTCCGCTTCCCACTACAGCCGTGGATATCGCCGCCGGAACGTCGGCGGTAATATCAATGAGATACAATTTGCCGGCCGGTGTCGGCAGCTGGAGGTCGACTCTCCATGCCAGCGCCCGGGACGGCGCCGGCGCTCTTTATACGTATCCATAGCGTCCAGGACATCGATCCCTAAAACCTCAAGCCAGGCTTCGTACCGGCAGCTGTACACTCAACCCTGGCTTTAGGGTTTGACTCCCCAGGTTTTGCCCTCCGAACCAATTGGTATATAATGACGTGCTCCTTATGGAGTCCATAATTGCTGCAATAAAAGGGTATTGAGGGGGTGCATGCATCCGGCGCCGCGCTTGGACATAGCGTTTCGGCGTTAGGAAATCACGCCCCCTCTTTGTTACCATAGGAACCTGTGCGGCCGTAAATCCGGCCGTGAGCGCAAGGCGGCGGTGCGCATCGGCGCCCCGAGCCCTGCAGGAAGCGGCCTGTTTACTGCGGCCGTGAAAGGTTTCGAAAGGAGTTCAAATAAGCTTTCTTACTTATTTCGCCGGTTTCGGCGGGCGCGACATGGCTGTGGACCTTGGCACCGCGAACACACTTGTGTATGTGCGGGGCCGGGGAATCGTCCTCAGCGAACCTTCGGTGGTGGCGATCGATCAGCGCACCGGCGAGGTGCACGCTGTCGGCGCCGAGGCCAAGCGCATGCTGGGCCGCACGCCGGGAACCATCAGCGCCATCCGCCCGTTGAAGGACGGCGTCATCGCCGATTTCGACGTCACCGAGCAGATGCTGCGCCATTTCATCCAGAAAGTCCACCAGAACCGCTGGGCGCATCCGCGCGTCGTCGTCTGTGTTCCTTCCGGAGTCACCGGAGTGGAAAAGCGCGCCGTGGAGGAAGCAACCCTTTCGGCGGGCGCCCGCCTTTGTTATCTCATCGAGGAACCGATGGCGGCGGCGATCGGCGCCGGGCTGCCGGTGAGCGAGCCGACCGGAAACATGATCGTGGACATCGGTGGCGGCACCAGCGAAGTGGCTGTCATCTCGCTGGGCGGCATCGTGACATCCCAGTCGATCCGTGTTGGCGGCGACGAGATGGACGAGGCGATCATGGCGCACGTCAAGAAAGAGTACAAGCTGATGATAGGAAGCCAGACGGCTGAGGAGCTCAAGCTCGAGATCGGCTCCGCCTATCCCCTGAAGGAAGAAGAGCAGGCGGAGATCCGGGGACGCGATCTGGTAACCGGCCTGCCCAAGACCATTGTGCTGACGTCGGAGGAGATCCGGGAGGCCCTGGCCGAGCCGGTGTCCTCGATCATCGACGCGCTCAGGACCACTCTCGACAAGACTCCACCCGAGCTCGCCAGCGATATCATGGACAGAGGCGTCATGCTGGCCGGCGGCGGCTCGCTGCTGCAGGGCCTGGCCGAACGGCTGCGCGAGGAGACCGGCATGCCGATCCACCTGGCCGAATCACCGCTCACGTGCGTGGCGGTGGGCTCCGGGCGTTCGCTGGAGGAATTCGAGGCGCTGCACAAGTCTTCCCGCCACGCCAAATCGAAAAGACGATTCTAGGCTCAATAATTAAGGTTTCATCTTGGCCCGCAAGATTGTAGTCAAACGTCAAGCGGTGCTGGCGGCCCTGCTGCTGGTATCCATGGCAATGCTCACCTGGTACTTCCGCGAACCCATGGGCGGTGTCCTTCACTCGACCCAGCGCGGCGGCCTCCGAGTCATCTCCCCTGTCGAATCGGGAGTTTCCTCCGCCCTCGATCCCTTCAGGAACGCCTATGAATGGGCAAGCGGGCTTTTCTCCGCCCAGAGCGAGAACGAGCACCTGCGCCAGGAGTCGGACCAGCTGCGCACCGAGGTGGTTTCCCTGCGCGAGCAGGCCGACGAGAACAAGCGGCTGCGCGAGATGCTCGGCTTCGTCAATCAACCTACTTTCCCGCAGGACTATACTTTCGTCACGTCGCGCGTGATCGGGCGTTCGGGCTCGGCCTGGAACGCGACCATCACCATCAACCGCGGCACCGACGCCGGCGTGCAGCTCGGCCAGACCGTGGTCAGCGGCCAGGGGCTCGTGGGCCAGATCTCAGCGGTCACAACCAATTCGGCGCAGGTCCTTCTCATCATCGATCAGAACAGCCACGTTGAATCCAAGCTGCAGAACGGCACCGCCACCGGCACGGTCAAGGGCAGCATCAACGGGCTGCTGGAGATGGACTTTGTCGACAAGGACCAGAAGGTTCAAAAGAATGACGTCGTGGTGACATCGGGCAGCGGCAAGCTTTTCGTCAAGGGGATCCAGATCGGCGTCGTCGACGAGACCGCCGACCAGGAGATCGAATATTTCAAGAGCGTATCGATTACACCGTTCGTGGATTTTGGCAGGCTGGAAGAAGTGAGCGTGCTGATTCCGCCGCCGGGAACCGATCAGGCGCCGCTGGTCGACCCAGGGTCCTGACTTGGCGGTTTTTTTCCAAAAAGGAACAGAGTGCTGAAGTGGCCGGGCTTGCGAAAAAGAAACGTTTGAAGATCCTGCACCGCAACGAGGGTTCTTCCATGCATGTGACCACGCAGGACAGCCCCTATTTCCCTTTCAAGGTTTTCCTGCTGGTCATCGGCGCGGTGGTGGTGCAGACATCGGTGGCGCCGTACCTGACGGTGCTGGGCGCCAAACCCGATGTCGCCATGGTCATCGTGATCTGCCTGGCGATGATGCGGGGCCCCATCTGGGGCGCGACCGTCGGTTTTGCCACCGGGCTGCTCATCGATATCGCCCTGTTCCAGACTCTGGGAATCACTTCTTTCCTGTTCACCCTGGCCGGATATTTCAGTGGGCGTTACGCCGAAGGGGTCGACCCCGACTCGTGGTTCCCGCCGGTCTTTACCGTGTTTGTCTGCACCGCTGTGGTGCAGGTCCTGCATGCCATGATCATGTTTCTCCTGGGCGTCGAGGCCGCGGTGGGATTCGTCCTGCTGCGGATCGTTCTGCCCACGGCAATACTGAACGCGCTTCTGGCGGCGCCGATTTTCGTGGTCAGCCGCTGGTTGCTGGGAGGTGAAAAGCGGACTGGGCTCTTTTCTGAACAATAAGCCGCGAAAGAAGAATGAGCGCCGGGAGCCTTCCATAGCCATCAGGGTGGGAGTGCTGGGCGGCATGGCCGTGCTGCTGTTCGCCGTGCTCATCTTCCGCATCTGGTTTTTGCAGATTCTCTCGGGAGACCAGTACGTCGCCATGGCTGAAGACAACCGCTCCCGCTTCGTCGTCGACGAGGCGCCGCGCGGCATCATCTTCGACCGCAACAAGGTGCCGGTCGTGGAGAACCGCGCCGGCCTGGCGGTGACCGTGTTCCCGCCGGCGCTCAAGGATCCCCGGAAAGAGCTCACGGACCTGGGCAAGATCATCGGCATGCCCTATGAGGACATCCAGTCCAAGCTCGACCAGCATTCCGAGGACACTTACAGCTCGGTGGTGGTCAAGAAGGACATCACCCCGGACATGAAAAGCTACCTAATCGAGCGTATCCCGCTTTATTTCCCGGGGATAGACATAAAGAAGTTGCCCCTGAGGAGCTATCCGGGCGGCGCTGAGGCAGCGCATGTTCTTGGGCATGTCGGGCAGATCGATCAGGCGGAGCTCGCGGAGCCGCGCTACGCCGACTACAAGGCGGGCGACGAAATCGGCAAGGACGGCGTCGAGTATCAGTTCGACAACTGGCTGAAGGGCAAGGACGGCGGTCAGCAGGTGGAGGTCGATGCGGCCGGCCGCCCGAAGCGGGTGCTGGGCAGCACCAGCGCGACTCCTGGCGACAACGTCGTGCTGACCATCGACAGCAAAGTGCAGAAGGCGGCCGAGGACGGCCTCAATTACGGCATCAACCTGGCGCATACCAAGAACTATCCCGCAACCGGCGGCTCGGCGATCGTCATGGATCCGAAAACCGGCGAGGTGCTGGCGATGGCCAGCGCCCCTTCGTACGATCCCAAGGTCTGGGTCGGCGGTATGAGCGACCAGGACTACCAGCAGCTCACTTCCGATAACACAGGCGATCCACTGCTCAACCGCGCCGTCCAGGGACAGTATGCACCGGGCTCGACCTTCAAGGTCATAACCTCGCTCGCCGGCCTGCAGGAGGGCATGGTGACGCCACTGGACACGTTCAACAGCACCGGCGCCTGGACCGTCCCGGGGGATGACACCGTGGTCTTCCATGACTGGTCCGCCCTCGGCGTCGTCGACCTGCACCGGGCGATTGTCATGTCATGCGACACGTATTTCTACAACGTGGGCTATCGTTTCTACCAGGCCAACAATAATCAGGGCATGCAGAAATGGGCCCGGATGATGGGCCTCGGGACCCCGACCGGCATCGACCTTCCCGGCGAAGCCAGCGGGCGCGTGCCCGATCCTGCCTGGAAGCAGGAAATGGGTCAGACCGAAATCGACAAGATGTGGCTGCCCGGCAACAGCGTCAACATGGCCATCGGCCAGGGCGACATGCTGGCCACGCCGCTGCAGATGGCGCAGGTCTACTGCGGCATCGCCAACAACGGCCGCATCATGAAACCCCATGTCGGCCTGAAGGTGGAGGACCCGGTCACCGGCGAAGTGATCAGGGAATGGCAGCCGGAGGTCCAGACCGACCTGCCCATCTCACCCCAGTACATGGATGACATCCGCCAGGCGCTTATCGGCGCGGCGCAGTCCGGCTCGGCCATCGGCGACGTCTTCTCCGGGTTCCAGCCGCAGATCGCCGGCAAGAGCGGCACCGCCCAGGTGGCGGGCAAGACAGACTACGCCTGGTACGCGGCCTATGCTCCGGCCAGCGATCCCAAGTATGTCGTCGTGGTGCAGATCGAGCAGGGCGGCGGCGGCAGCGCCTCGGCGGCGCCGGCCGTCAGGAAGATACTGGAAGCGCTCTATCCGCAGGCGGCTCCGCCCACGCCGGCGCAGGTCGCGGCCCAGACGAACGCGCCGCCGAGCAACTAGCGCATGGAGTTCCGCACCTATCTCAGGCATTTCGATTATGCATTGCTGGCCGCGGTGGCCGGCCTGGTGGCATATGGCTCGCTGATCATTTACAGCGCCACCCATTCCGATCCCAACCTGCCAAGCCCATTCTATTATGTCAAGATTCAGCTGGTGGCCGCGGCGCTTGGCACCGTGCTCCTGGGCGTCGTCGCCTTCACCGATTTCCGCGGCCTCAGGAATTACCGGCAGCATATTTACTTTGGCATTCTCGCCATGATTCTGCTGGTCTTCGTCATCGGCGTCGAGGCCAAGGGGTCGAACCGCTGGATCCCTCTGGGGTTCTTTAACCTGCAGCCCTCGGAGATAGCCAAGGTGGGGATGATCGTGGTGCTGGCGGCCTATCTGTCCGAGCGGCCCCGCGGCGATCTCGAAGCCCGGACGACGCTGCGCACGATCGGCATGGCGGCCGTGCCGGCGGTGCTGGTCTTCATCCAGCCTGACTTTGGCACGGCGCTGGTGCTGGCGGCCGTCACTATCGCCGTCCTGTTTGTCTACGGGACCCGCTGGCTGCACTTCGCCGTCATCGGCGCCGTGGTAGGAGGGTCTCTGGCAATGGTCATCCAGGTTCTTCCGACGATAGGCATCGAGATCCTCAAACCCTACCAGCTCGACCGCCTGCTGGTCTTCCTGCATCCCGATAACGACCCCAGCGGCACCGGTTATCACCTGCTGCAATCGAAGATCGCCATCGGATCCGGTCTGATGGCCGGCAAGGGGCTTTTCCAGGGAACGCAGACACAGCTTAATTTCCTGCCGGAACACCATACGGACTTCGTCTTCTCGGTGCTCGGCGAGGAGCTGGGCTTCATCGGCATTGCCGTGCTGCTGGCGCTTTACGTGCTGGTGATCTGGCGCGGCCTCAGGATCGCCCTCATCTCCGAGAGCCTTTTTGGCAGCATTATCGCCGGCGGCGTCGTCAGTATGCTGCTGTTTCAGGTTTTTGTTAACATTGGCATGACCATCGGCATCATGCCGATTACGGGCATCCCGCTTCCCTTTGTCAGCTACGGCGGGAGTTCCATGGTGGCGAACTTGCTTGCCATCGGCCTTCTTGAGAGTATTCACGTGCGCAGTAAACTGATCGGCGACAGGAGGTACAGGCGTGCCCAAACTACCGCTTAAACCGCTAAAGATATATTCCGCTGTTCGCGACGTCCGCGAACAGAGCCAGGAACGGCCGCGGGTGCTGGTCACCGGCACCGACCGCGACGGCGTCAAAGCGGTTTATGACGCCCTCATCGCCGGGGCCCGGGTGGACCAGTCGGCCTGCCTGGTCGATTCGGCCATGCCCGGCGACGAATCGCTGCCGCCCCTTTCCCATATCGGCGAGGAAGACGTCGTCATCCTGGTCATACCGCCGCCGATGGTGGATTCCCAGGATGTAAGCAGCCGCCTGGCCGAGGTCGAGCAGGCGCGGGCCGCCGCGGTCGTGGTGCTCACTGAAGCGCCAGGCCTGGCAATTTCTTTTCCCGGAGTCGGACCCAGCCGCGTGGTCGGCATGGCTCCCGGTGGATTGCCGCCGGCGGATGTCCTTGCCGAAGCCGTGGCTGACGCCGCCGGTGACGGAGCCGTGGCCCTGGCGGCGCAGCTGCCGGTGCTCAGGGAGGAAGCCGTCCGGCAACTGATACGCAAGACCGCTATTCAGAACGCCGTCGTCGGCTGCCTGTTCATCATCCCCGGCGCCGACATGCCGGTGATGACCCTGAACGAGGCCAGGATGATCCTGCGCATCGCCGCCGCCCATGGCGAACCGGTGGGAACCGAACGGGCTCTGGAGCTTTTGGGCGTCATCGGCAGCGGCTTTGGTTTCCGGGCCGCCGCGCGCCAGCTGCTGGATTTTCTCCCCGGACCCGGTTGGGTCATCAAGGGCGGCGTCGCCTGGAGCGGCACGCGGGCCCTGGGGGAAGCGGCCCGGACCTATTTCGACGGGTCCGTCCGCGTGACGCCCTCACGCCTGTCGCCTCTGCTGGACAAACTTAAACAGCTTAGGGGCTAGAGGCCCCCGCGCCCTGCCGGGTTCGAATCCTGGTGACGGAAATACTCGAAAAAAGAATAAAATCCCTTCTCGAAAGGGTGGAAAAGCCGGCGCGCTACATCGGCGGCGAGGTCGGCAGCGTCGTCAAGCAGGAATATTCCCTGCGGGTGATCCTCAGCTATCCCGACGTCTACGAGATCGGCACGGCCAACCAGGCGGTGCAGATCATCTACTCCCTGATCAACCATCAGAGCGGCGCCTGGGCCGAGCGCGTCTACTGTCCCTGGCCGGACATGTCCGCCGCCATGCGCGAGGAGGGCGTGCCGCTCTTCGCCCTCGAGAGCTGGGAGCCGGCCGCCACGGCCGACCTCTGGGGATTTACCCTCCAGCACGAGCTCACCTACACCAATATTCTCGACATGCTCGATCTCGCCGGGGTTCCGCTGCGCGCTGAGGACCGCGGCCAGGGCGATCCGCTGGTCTTCGCCGGCGGCCCCTGCGGCAGCAATCCGCACCCGGTTTCGCCCTTCTTCGACTTCATCATCATCGGTGACGGCGAGGAGGTCGTGCCCGAGGTGCTGAGGATCTGCGAGCAGGCGAAAAGGGCAGGCAACGGCAGCGGCGCCGCCGGCAAGGAAGGCGGCGGCATTCCGCGCCGGGACCTTCTGGAAAAGCTTGCCGAGGTGGAGGGAATCTTCGTGCCGGCCCTGGCCCGGCCGGTGCGCCGGGCGGTGGTGCCGCAGCTCGATTATTCGCTGGTCCCCGTGAGGCAGGTCATACCCTCGATGGCCGCGGTGCACGACCGCGCCACGGTGGAGATAATGCGCGGCTGCACCCGCGGCTGCCGCTTCTGCATGGCGGGAAACTGGTACCGGCCGGTGCGGGAGCGCCCGGTCGAGGAGGTCTGCCGCGCCGTCGGCGAGATGGTCGCGGCCACCGGCTACGAGGAAGCAACCTTAAGCTCGCTGTCGACGACAGATTACAGCTGCATCCAGGAGGCGCTCTCGAGCCTGGCCCAGTCGCAGCCGCGCCTGACAGTTTCACTGCCGTCACTGAGGGTCGATCCGGCGGCCATCAAGCTGCTGGGCCTGACCTCCGCGCGCCGGGGCTCGATCACCCTGGCTCCCGAGGCGGGAAGCCAGAGGCTCCGCGACGCCATCAACAAGCAGGTCAGCGGCGAGGATATCCAGGAGGCTCTGGCCGAGGCCTTCCGCGGTGGCTGCACCACGGTCAAGCTTTATTTCATGATCGGGCTGCCATCCGAGACCGAGGCCGACCTCAAGGGCATCATCGACATCGCCACCACGGCCCGCCGCATCGGCCGGCAGGAGGCGGCGAACCCGGGACGGGTGCAGATCAACGTCAGCATCTCCAGCTTCGTGCCCAAGGCGCACACGCCTTTCCAGTGGCAGGGGATGAATACCCGCGAGGAGCTCGCCGGCAAGCACGAGTATCTGCGGCGCAACACGCCGCGCAAGCAGATCAAGCTCAGCCTTCACGACATCGACCCCAGCCTGGTCGAGGGCGCCATCGCCCGCGGCCGTGACGAGACCGCCGCCGCCATCGAGGCGGCCTGGCGCGCCGGAGCCGGCTTCGACGCCTGGACTGAAAAGTTTGATTATTCCGCCTGGGAGGCGGGTTTTGCCGCCATCGGCAGCGGCGTCGAGCAGGAGGCAGTGAGATCTTTTTCGGTGGAAGCCGAGCTTCCCTGGGATGATATCGACTCACGCGTCAGCAAGGATTTCCTCATCGAGGAAAAGGAAAAAGCGGACAGGGGAGAGGTGACCCTGGATTGCCGCTGGGGCGCCTGCGCCGACTGTGGGGTCTGCGAGGGCGAGGTCCAGATGAGGATAATTTGAACTTCAATTACCAGATGAGATTCTCCAAGACCGGGAGGGCGCGTTTCATCTCGCACCTCGATACCTTGAGCTGCCTGGTGCGGGCGGTGCGGCGCACCGGCTTCGAGCTGGCGTTCTCCCAGGGCATGCGTCCCAAGCCCGTGCTCAGCCTGGCGATGCCCCTGGGCGTCGGCATCGAGGGCGAGGACGAGATCTGCGATTTTTCCCTGCGGCAGAGGGCGCCGCTCACGGACCTGGCCAAAAAGCTGAGCCATGAGCTGCCACAGGGCATGGAACTTAAGTCCGTCGGACCCAGCTTCGACCGCTCGAAGGCGGCGTCCCGGGTGGAATCCTGCGGCTACCGGGTAGAGCTGGCCGATGCCGCCGGCGAATATTCCGGCGCCACCGGCAAATACAACGGCGCCGATGAGCTGGTCTTGCTCAGGAAGCGCCCCAAGGGCGACAAGGAAGTCGACATCAAGAAGTATGTCGAGAGCGTGGAGCTGCTCGAGGACGGTTCCGGTGTCGGCTTCGAAATGAAAGTGACCAGCGAAGGCACCGCCCGCCCCGACGAGATCGTCAGGGCGCTCTCGGGATTCGCCGGCCGGGAGCTGACGCCGTCACGGATAGTCAGGACCCGCATCACCGTCAGGGAAGAAGAGCAGCCGCGGGCGCCGCGCCATGGGTGGAGACCGCCAGGGGGCAAGCGGCGCTGAGA
>JAJZQT010000031.1:8334-19270 GCA_021803005.1 Actinomycetes bacterium | reverse complement strand
ACCGCGAAGGGGATCAGGCCGATCGAGTCGGTCCTCCAGCCCACCACGCACTTGCCGAGCGATACGGCCCCCTCGGCCTGCTACTTTTTCCGGCGGAACATCTTCGTGGCCGCCGCCATGCCCACAAGCGCCGCGGCCGCGACAGCGACAATGCCCGCCCTGCTCCTTCCTTGATTCTCGACCTCCGATCCTTCGGGGAGATAACTCTGCAGCAGCTGCCCCCACTCCGTCTCGGCGATGCGGTTAAGACGCGGCCAGCCGATGAACGGATACCAGAAATACTCATAATAGTACTTCGACTGCCCGGCGTAAGGCGCGCCGGCATCTCCCTTGAACTGAAAATTGACAGCGGCAATGTCTTCCCCGGTAATCTCGATGTCCTCGAAGGCGCCGCAGCCGAGGCCGCGCTCGTGAGCCAGGCGAATATACTTGATATCCATGGGATTGAATCCCATCATGTGCGCGGCGACCGCATCGACGGCCACCTGGTCGGCGCCGGCGATGATGTAATCCTTGATGAACGGCATCAACTGCCTGGGGCCCGGCCCGTCGCCGCAGATGGTTCCGTCGACGACCGCGAAGATCCCGGAGTGGATCTCCTGCTGGATCGCCAGCAGATCGACAAGGATTTCATTGATGTCGGGAGAGTTCTGCCCGCCGCCCGCGATCATGCCGGCCAGCGCGTTCTCCATGGCGCCGGCGGTCGCGGTCAGCAGGCGTGTCTTGATGGTGGGCAGATGGATGACGTTGGTGTCAAAGATGTTCCCGGGAAGAAAAATTCCCTGTTCCTGGAAGAGCCTGTCGAGGACCAGCATCTCGGCCCTGGGCTCGTAGCGCACCCAGTCCGCAGGCGGTTCGTGCAGATGAGTGAGCTCCAGCCCGTAGCGTCCGGCGACGGTGGTGAAGCCGTTGTAGGCCGCCCCGGCGTGGCCGTCGACCTCAGGGCTGCGGCCCAGCGCCAGGATAAGCGATTCCTCGTCGATGCCGTCATCGAGGAGCGCCTTTATGACTCCCTCGAGCTGCCATGGCGTTGTCGAGGCAGCAGGGAACCAGACATCGCTGGAAAGGTTGATGCCGAGGCAGGTCTTTTTGCTGCGGTCCATGTGATCGAGATAGCCGGCGGCTCGCATCAGCCTGCCGTAATCTTCCACGGCTGTTTCCGGACCTGTCTTGATGACGGTGACTCGGGCTTTCATTCATTCACTCCTCTAGCAGGCTGGCGGCATGAGCACGGGCCTTTTTGTCTTCGGGACTGGAACCCATCATGCGGCAGAGCTCGTCGACGCGGGCATCGCCCTCCAGCTGCTCGACCGATGTTGTTGTCTTCCCCGCTTCGGACAGCTTTAACACGCGGAAGCTGGCGTCGGCGCAGCTGGCGATCTGGGGCAGGTGGGTGATGCATATTATCTGCGTGCCCGCGGACAGGCTCTTGAGCTTGGCGCCGACGGCGGCTCCGGTCTTGCCGCCGATGCCGGCGTCGATCTCGTCGAAGACCAGGGTCGCGGTATCGCGGGAAGTGGAGACCGCGCTTTTGATAGCAAGCATGATCCTTGACAGCTCGCCGCCGGAAGCGGTCTCGCGCAGGGCCGTGGCCGGCATGCCCGGATTCAGCTGCACCAGGAATTCGGCGGCGTCGGCGCCGGTTGGGGTCAGCGAGCCGGCATTGATTTTGCTGCCGGCGGCTTCGGCTCTCACCTGCGAGAGGCGCACCTCGAAACCGCAATCGTTGAAGGCGAGGTCGCGCAGGTGCTCCGCGGCAGCTTCCTGCAGCCGCAGGGCGGCGTCGCGGCGAAGGGCGCTCATGGCGGTTGCCTGGCCGATCATTTCCGTTTCGATATCGGCGAGCTCAGCTTCGAGCGCAGGCTTGCCCTCAAGGCCGCCGGCGAGCTCCGTGAGACGATCGGCTGCGCGCTGGGCGTAGGCCAGGATGGCGACGACGACGCCGGCGTTTGTCTCTTCGCTCGCTTCACCATATTTCCGCTTCAGCTGCCCGATGAGGTCGAGCCGCTCCTCTATCTCCGCCAGGCGCACGGGATCGTCCTGCACGCTCTCGGAATATTCACGAGCCGAGCGGCCGATTTCCTCTAGCTCGTAAAAGACTTTTTGCAGGCGCCCGGTGACGCCGTCGAGGTCGCCGTCGGCCCCGGAAACGTTCTCGAGGCGTGACAGCGCCAGGGAAAGGGAATCGATCAGGCCTTCGCTCCCATCACTGTCAGCACCCCCGTCGCCGCCGGCCAGCGCCTCTCCCAGGGCGCCGGAAGCTTCGCGCAGCTCGCGTGCATGCCCCAGGCGTTCGCGTTCAGCGGCCAGCTCGGTGTCTTCCCCGGGGATGAGCTCCGCCGCCTCGATCTCGGCCAGCTGGAACTTGAGCAGCTCGGCCTCGCGCTGGCGGGACTCGAAATCACGGCCGAGGTCGTTCAAGCTCGTTGCCAGCTCGGCCCGGCGGCTATAAAGAATTGTGTATTCATCCAGGAGCGCCGCCAGTTCGTTTCCAGCAAAGTCGTCAAGGATGTCAAGTTGGCGCGAGGCCATCATCATGCGGCGCTGTTCATGCTGCGCCGAGAATGCCAGCAGCCGCCCGGTGAGTTCGGCCAGCACCGCCAGGGTCACGGTGCGCCCGCCCACGAAGGCGCGGCTGCGCCCGTCACGGGAGATGCGCCGGCGCACGGCGAGCTCTTCCCCTTCGGGGATGTCTATCTCGCCTTCGAGGTCGGCAAAGCAGCCGGCGGGAATCCTGAAGACCGCTTCCACGGTCGCCTCGGAGGCGCCGGGCCTGATCAGCGAGCTGTCGGCGCGCACGCCGAGCAGCAGCGAGATGGCATGGGCAAGGATGGTTTTGCCGGCGCCGGTTTCGCCGGTGATGACATTTACTCCGGGAGAGAAGAACATCTGGGCGCCGTCGATGACCGCCAGGTTCTCGATGTGAAGCTCACTCAGCACGGCGCCGTGTTATCCAGAGGGGTGGATGAAGCGGTCCCTGAGCGTGCGGTAAAAATCCGCGCCCGGAGGCTGCACCAGGTGGGCCTTCTGCGGGGCCAGGGAAATCTCGACGCTCGCGCCCGTGGCCAGCTCGCCGCCGTCGCGGCCGTCCAGATAAATCTTGGCGGCAGCGGCCCTGGTCTTATTGCCAATCTCCACCTTGTCGCCGGGCCCGATAACAAGCGTTCGGAACATCAGGGAATGGGGCGATATCGCCGTCAGCGCCATGGTTTCCAGCGCCAGCGACATCAGCGGCCCGCCGTTGGAAAGATTGTAGGCTGTCGAGCCCGCCGGGGTGGCCAGCACCATGCCGTCGCAGGCGAGTGAGGGAAATTCCACTCCCGCGACCGCGTAGGAGAGCCGCACCACCGAGCCGCCGTCGGGCTTGTGGACAACGACGTCATTGAGCGCCAGCGAGGTGGCGCCGCCATTGGTCATCTCGATGAGGCTGAGGTCGAGGGTATCGAACTGGCCCTGCAGGATGCTCCGGAGGCGGTCCGGGACCCCTTCCGGCCCGATCGCGGAGAGGAAACCCACGCGGCCGAAATTGATTCCCAGAACGGGCGTCTGCATTTCCGGGAAACGGTTGAAGGCCCTGAGGATGGTGCCGTCGCCGCCAAGGGCGATGCAGAGATCGACCCTGGCGTCATCGAGGCTGGGCACGACCGTGGCCAGATCGCCGGGATCGCCCAGCGCGTGCTTCTTGACCTCGCGGCTGGGAACGAGCGCCTCGATCGAAAGCTCGCGGCACAGTTCCAGGACCTGGATCAGGGCAGCGTGGGTTGCGTCCGGCTGGCGGTGGCTGATGACTGCGATTCTTGTTACCAGGACCGATCCCCCTGATTAAGTATTTTATCAACTGTGCTGTCGCGCTCGGGCGGCTTGGCGGGCTCGGCCGCTTTCGCCGGCACTTCCGGCGCCGCTGTCTCGGCTGCTTGCCACCCGTCGGCCAGATAGATCAGGTATTCGATGTTGCCTTTGGGACCGCGCACGCCGGACCCGGTCAGCCCCATGACCGTGAGCCCCGACTCCTCGGCGTAATCCCAGATGCCGGCGAGGACCTGCCGGTGAACCTCGGGGTCGCGGACGACGCCGCCCTTGCCCACGCTTCCCCGGCCGGCCTCGAACTGCGGCTTGATCAGCGCCACTATCCGGAAACCGCTGCTGAGGCATTTTATCACAGCCGGAAAAACTTTCTTGAGGGAAATGAAGGAGAGGTCGAAGGTGGCGAACTCCGGCGGTTCCGAGAGCATGAGCGGTGTAAGGCCGCGGACATTCGTGCGCTCAAGGACTTCGACCCGTGGATCCTGGCGCAGCTTCCAGTCGAGCTGGCCGTAGCCGACGTCGACGGCGATCACCTTGCGGGCGCCGTGCTGGAGGAGGCAGTCGGTGAAGCCGCCGGTCGAGGCGCCGACGTCGATCGCGGCTTTGCCTTCAACGTCGATGGGAAATTCCTGGAAGGCGCGCTCCAGTTTGAGGCCGCCACGAGAGACGAAGCGAGGCTCTTCCCTTAAGGTAATTTCAACATCGGGTGCGACCTGGGCGCCAGCCTTGGTGACGGACTGGCCGGCGACGCTGACTTCCCCGGCCATGACTGCGGCGGCCGCCTGGGAGCGTGTGTTGAACAGGCCGCGCTCAACGAGGATGGTGTCGAGGCGCTTTTTCATATTTTTAGTTTTAGGGACACATTACTAAATTGCCAGTTTTGGGGAGACATCGCTTTGCCGCCCCGCGCCAGGCTTGGGCCCGGTTTTGGCTTTTCGCAGCGAGCGCCCTAGTTCGGCCTCCAGCTCGCTGATGAAGCTGTTTCCGCCAAGAGGCCTCCCCGAACGCTCGTGCTTGCGGAACATTTCCGCATTCGAGGGTTCAATCCCTTCCCCAATGAAGCTTTGCCAGTCTCCGACCATCTCAGGAATTCTCGCCGCGCCCACAAGCCTGTCCTTTTTCCCGAACATATTGGCCGCGGCGCTGCTCCAGGGATAATCTTCAGGCCGCCTGGCCAGCCCGGCCCGCAGCGGGTTCAATTCGATGTACCGCGCCGCGAGCAGCAGATGGGTTTCATCCATAGGGAACGAGAAGAACCGGCCCTGCCATAGAAACCCCTGCCAGCCCTCACGGCGATTGATGCGCAGCGTGTAGCGCCGGTGCGTTTCCCTGAGGGTGAGCGTCAGGCCCTGTGTTGTATCTGGCACGGCGATGAGGTGGATGTGGTTAGGCATAAGGCAGTATGCCCAGATCTCAACGGCGAAGCGTTCGCACCACTCCGCTAGCAAATCGATGTATGCCCGATAGTCTCCGCTATTAAAGAACGTCCGCTGCCGGCGATTCCCGCGTTGCGTGACGTGATGAGGCACTCCGGGCGCAACAACCCGCGCGATTCTTGGCATGACATTAGCTTATATTCCGTTAATGGATTCATGTCAATCTGAAACTGCGGGCGGGAAAATTGTTTGCCGCAATTTGGAACAAAAAAAGAGGGCACATACCTTCGCCAAAGTAACCTGTCCCTGAAATTGCCCTGAAATTGCCAATTAAGTAATGTGTCCCTAAAACTCCCTAAAACTATGAATTAAGTAATGTGTCCCCCTGGTATTCATCGCCGGAGACCTTGCGCCGGTCCGCCTGGATGATCTTCTTCTCCAGCAGTTTGCCGCCCACGTACTCGGCGACGGCTTCCGGAGTCAGGCCGATGTCGCGCAGCAGATGGCTGCGGTTGCCGTGGTTGACGAAGCGGTCGGGCACGGCGAAACTCTTCACCGGCACGCGCACGTCCTCGGCCAGCAGCTCGCGCACGGCTGCGCCGAAGCCCCCCTTGCGGGTGCCTTCCTCGACTGTGATCACCAGTTCGTGCTCGCCCACCAGCTCACGGATCAGCTCCCCGTCAAGCGGCTTCAGAAAACGGGCGTTGACGACCGTGGGCCTGAGGCCGAAACGCTCGGCCAGCATGCGCGCCGCCCGGCGGCAGATGCCGACGCCGGTGCCCAGCCCCAGCAGCAGCGCCCCCTCGCCGCGGTCGATGACCTCGGCTTTTCCCACCGGCAGCAGCTCGAATTTCTCAGGCATGGCCACGCCGCGTCCGGCCAGGCGCGGATAGCGGATCGCCGCCGGCCCGCCCAGCGACAGCGCCGTGAACAGCATGTTCTGGAGCTCGGCTTCGTCCCCGGGAGCCATCACCGTCATCCCCGGGACCAGGCTCAGGTACCCCAGGTCGAGGACGCCGTGATGCGTGGGACCGTCGTCGCCGACGAGTCCCGCCCGGTCGAGGGCGAAGACGACCGGCAGGTCCTGCAGGGCCACGTCCTGCACCAGCAGGTCGAAGGCTCGCTGCAGGAAGGTGGAGTAGATGGCCACCACCGGCTTGAAGCCGCCGATGGCAAGCCCGGCGGCAAACGCCACCGCATGCTCCTCGGCGATGCCGACGTCGAAGAAGCGGTCGGGATAGCTGCGCTCGAAATGGTATAGTCCGGTGCCGCTGGACATGGCGGCGGTGATCGCCACGATCTTCTCGTCGTCGGCTGCCATCCGCGCCAGGCCCTGGCCGAAAGCCTCGGTATAAGTGATCGGACCGGGCTTCTTGATCGCCTCGCCGGTGCTGATGCTGAACGGCGCGATGCCGTGGAAGGTGTCCGGCCGCGACTCGGCCGGCTCGTAGCCCTTCCCCTTGGTGGTCTTGATATGGATGAGCACCGGCCGCTCGATCTCCATCGCCGCCCTGATGCTCTTCCTCAAGGCCTTGATGTCATGACCATCGACGATACCGATGTAGGCGAAGCCCAGTTCCTCGAAGAGCATTCCGGGGACGAGGAAAGCCTTCATGCTCTCCTTGAGAGAACGCGAGGCGCCCCGGATTCCCGGGATCTTGTCGATGCCGTGCTCGAGCTCCTCGCGCAGCTTGTACAGCGTCGGGTCCAAACGCAGCTTGTGCAAATATTGTGAAATGGCGCCGACGTTGGCCCTGATCGACATCTCGTTGTCGTTGAGGATGACGATCAGCGGCGTTTTCAGATGCCCGGCCTGGTTCAGGGCCTCGTAGGCGATGCCGCCGGTGAGGGCGCCGTCGCCGATGACGCAGGCCACGTGGCCGCTGGGAATTTCCTCCAAAGCCTCTTCGCCGCCGTCGACCTCGCCGGGCAACGCCCCGGCATCGATCGCCCTGCCTTCAGCTGTCTCGGCATCCCCAGCCTTGCCACCCGCGAGCGTGGCCTCCACCCCGGCCAGCTCGACCTGCGCCGCGGCCAGCCGGATGGCCTCCTGTATCCCCACACCATAGCTGATGGAAGTCGAGCTGTGGCCGGTGCCGACGACGTCGTGCTCCGACTCGCTGTTGCTGGGGAATCCCGAGAGGCCGCCGTACTGCCTGATGGTATGGAAACTGGCGGCGCGGCCGGTGATGATCTTGTGGGCGTAGCACTGGTGGCCGACGTCCCAGATAATCTTGTCCCGGGGGCTGTCCAGCACGCTGTGGAGCGCCAGGGTCAGCTCCACCACTCCCAGGCTGGGAGCCAGATGGCCGCCGACCTTGGAGACGGCTCCGATCATGAACTCGCGGATCTCGTCGGCGAGCACCTGCAGCTCGCGGTCGTTGAAACGCTGGAGATCGGAAGGGGAATGGATTTGCTCTAGAAGAGACACGGGCTATTGGTGGCGATCGTAGATGTAGTTCGTGATCCCGGCAAGTGCGTCGGTTTTTCCTCCTACCCGGCCGAGGGCCGTCAGGGCCCGTTCCCGGGATTCGAGCGCCAGGCGCTCGGCTGATTCCAGTCCGAAGACGCTGACATAAGTATGGCGTTCGAGCCTGGCGTCGGTGCCTGCCTGCTTGCCTAGCAGCGCCGTTTCACCAACAACATCCAAAATATCGTCTTTTATCTGGAATAGCAATCCAAGCTCAGCCGCAAAACCGCGTAGATTTGTTAATTCTTTTTCGGGCGCCTGCGCCAGCAGGCCGCCGCAGTGCACGCAGGCCATGATCAGCCGCCCGGTCTTGAGTGTATGTAACAGCCTCAGATCTTCTGAAGTGCCGCCAGCGTTTCCGGAAACGTCCAGATACTGGCCGCCGACCATGCCCTTGACCCCGGTGGCGATGGCGATCTCCTTGACCACCTCAAGGAGCAATGCCGGTTCGGCTTCCTGTCGCTCGCAGATGAGGCGGAAAGCCTCGGCGAAGAGCGCGTCCCCGGCCAGGATGGCGACGCTCTCGCCGAACCTGATGTGGCTGGTGGGCATCCCGCGCCGCAGGTCGTCGTCATCGAAGGCCGGCAGATCGTCATGGATCAGCGAATAGGTGTGGATCATCTCCAGCGCCGCGGCGGTCGGCAGCAGCTCGGCCGGCTCGCGCCCGAAAGCCTCCGCGGAGGCCATCAAAAGCGCCGGCCGGATGCGCTTGCCCCCGGCCAGCAGCGAATACTGCATGGCGTCGGCCAGCGGGGAGATGGTTCCGTCCTCACCGTAGGCAAGCCCGCCCAGGTAATCATCCACCAGTCTTGCCAGATTGTCGGGGTAGCTCAAGGCCGGCTTCCTCTCAGTTCGTCGCTGTAGCTTATGGCCGGCACCCCTCAGATCCCCGGGATGGGGTCCTGCTCCTGCTCGTCTTCCGGGGAGCCGTAAACAACATCCTGAACCACGCGGTCGAGCTTCTGGCTGCTCTCCATCGCCAGCTCGTTGGCTTCGGCCAGCATGCGCACCGACTCTTCCCAATCGGAATCACCGGCTTCGAGCTTGCTGACGATCGTCTCCATGTACTCGATGCTCTGGTTGAGGCTCTCCAGCGTGGACTCGAGGGCGCCGGTCAGCTCGCCAGCGTTTTCACTGGAAATTTCGGCGATGCCCTTGCTGTCGCCATTCACGGAAACCCTGTTTTCTTCCTCCGGGGAAATACTGTTTTCTTCATTCATGGAAACCCCTCACTTTTCCGCGCCCCCTTCGCCGGCAATGTTGCCGAGGACGCCGTTTACCAGGGCACCCGCTTCCTGGGAGCAGAAGCGCTTGGCGAGCTCCACCGCCTCATCGATGCTGACCTCGGCGGGGATGTCGTCCCGGAAGCGCAGCTCGAAGATAGCCAGCCGCATGATATTGCGCTCGAGCGCGGCCAGCCGGTGGGCGGGCCAGCCTTTGGCGGATTCATCGATGAGCCCATCGATCTCGTCCCGCCGGGACAGGACCCCTGCCACCTCTTCCCGGGTGAAGATATCGAGCTCACGGCCCTCATCGGTCTCGAGATTATTATACAGCTCCGCCACCGGGTTCCCGGTGAGATCGTGCTGATACAGCAGCACCATGGCGTCGCGGCGGGCCTGCCGTCTTGATGTCGATGGAAGGTTCATGGGGTCACCATGTCCAACTTCCCCAAAAGAATAAAACCGAACCGCGGCTAGGGAACCAGCAGCGCGGCATTTTCCTCGATGAAGGCGGTGGAGTACTCGCCCTTGCGGAACGCCGGCGCCTCCAGAATGCGGGCGCAGAGCTCCTTGTTGGTCGTGACGCCTTCGATAACGAACTCGTCGAGGGCTCTCAGGGCCCGGCGGATGGCCGCCGGGCGGTCGCTGTCCCAGACGATCAGCTTGGCCAGCAGGGAATCGTAAAATACCGGAATAGTGTAACCCTCATATAGATGCGAGTCCACGCGCACGCCGGGCCCACCGGGGGGGATGTAGCGGCTGATGGTGCCGGTATTGGGGCGGAAGTCATTGGCCGGGTCCTCGGCGTTTATGCGCATCTCGATGGCGTGGCCGCGAGGCTGAATGGCGCCGGTCATCGGCAGCAGGTCGCCGCGGGCGACGCGGATCTGCTCGCGGACGATGTCTACCCCCGTCACCATTTCGGAAACTGGATGCTCGACCTGGACGCGGGTGTTCATCTCCATGAAGTAAAAGTTGCGTTCGTCGTCGACCAGGAACTCGATGGTACCGGCGTTGACGTAGCCGCAGGCGCGGCAGGCCGCGGCCGCGGCTTCTGCCAGCTTCTTCCGGGTCTCGAGGTCCAGCAGGGGCGAGGGCGATTCCTCGATCAGTTTCTGATGGCGGCGCTGCACCGAGCAGTCGCGCTCGCCCAGGGCCAGCACCGAGCCGGCCCTGTCGACCAGCACCTGGACCTCGACGTGATGGGGCCCGGCGATGGCCTTCTCGAGATAGACGGCGCCGTCGCCGAACGCGGTCTCGGCCTCGCTGCAGGCCATGTTGAAAAGGTTGCCCATCTCTTCCGGGGAAGGGACCAGCCGCATGCCGCGGCCGCCGCCGCCGGCGGAGGCCTTGATCATGACCGGATAGCCGTATTCGGCAGCCAGCTTCGCCGCCGCGGCGGCATCGGCGACAGTGCCCCTGGAGCCGGGTACGACCGGTATGCGCGCCTGGATCATCGCCTGCTTGGCCAGGGACTTGTCGCCCATGCGGCGCATGACCCCGGCGCCCGGGCCGATGAAGATCAGGTCGTTGTCCTCGCAGGTGAGCACAAAATCGGGATTCTCCGCCAGAAAACCATAGCCGGGATGGATGGCGTCACAGCCGGTGATCTGGGCGGCGCCGATGATGTTGGGGATCTTGAGGTAGCTTTCGCTGACCGGGCCGGGACCGATGCAGACCTTCTCGTCCGCCTCGATGACGTGCATCGAATCGACGTCCGCCTCGGAGTAGACGGCGACGCAGGGAATGTCAAGCTCGTGACAGGCGCGGATGACCCGCAGCGCCACTTCTCCCCGGTTGGCTATGAGTATTTTTGAGATCATGGGTTCCCGTATGTTTTTATCGAAAGTCTGTCCTGGCCTGACGGGCGGCCAGAGGCCGGACGTCTGCCCGGTACGGTTGATAGCGCCGCTGGGCGGACAAGTAATCTACCGCCGGCTCAGGTTAGCGCCGGACGGGCATGTTTCCTTAAGCGAGACTGGTGAAGCCAGAAAACGCAACACCCGACTGAATCAGCAACTGGCTGAACCGTTGAGCGAAGGGGACATGCCCGTCCGGGGGGC
>JAJZQT010000031.1:1703-8234 GCA_021803005.1 Actinomycetes bacterium | reverse complement strand
GGCGAATCCTAACCTTCTGCCTCACCCGCAACCGGCTCGATATACAGCAGCGACTGCCCGTACTCAACCGGCTTGGCATTCTCCACGCAAACGCGCCGGACGATGCCGTCGATCTCACAGGTAACCTCGTTCATCAACTTCATGGCTTCGAGGATGCAGAGCGTCTGGCCGGTCTTGACCACGTCTCCCTCTTCCACGAACGGGTCGCTGGTGGGCGATGCGGCCCGGTAAAAAGTTCCCACCATGGGTGACTTGACCACATGGTAATTATTGGCTTCCTCCTCCGCCGCAGCCGCCGCCGCCGGCGCTCCTCCCGCTTCCGCCGGCGCCGCCTCGGCGCTCTTGCGGACGGTGATCCTGGTGTCGCCTTCCTCGATGGTAATCTCCGCGATCGTGGATTCTTCGACGGCGGTAATGAGCTCCTTGATCCGGTCTACGTCCATTTCAACCCCACTTGCTTCCTCCGTTTCCTGTATCAGAAACACATCCTCCTCAACCCGGTGCTGCCGCTTCTCCAGGAAGCTGCGGCCGGTGGCCGGGAAGAGGGCGTATGTGAGCACGTCTTCCTCATTGTGGGCCAGGTCGCCGATCTCCTCGGCGAACTTAGCCACGGTCTCGTCCAGCAGGTCCGCGGGCCTGCCCGTGAACGGCTCCTCATCGCCGAGGACCTTGTGCATGACGTCAGGATTGATCGGCCCCGGAGCCTTGCCATAGCGGCCGCGCAGATACGACTTCATCTCGTCGGGAACTACCTGCCAGCGCTTTCCCGACAGCACATTCAGCACCGCCTGCGTCCCGACAATCTGGCTCATCGGCGTCACCAGTGGCGGATAACCGACCTCGGCGCGCACGATCGGGATCTCCTCCAGCACCTCGGGCAGGCGGTCGAGCGCGTTCTGCTCGGCCAGCTGGCTCTCGAGGTTGGAGATCATGCCTCCCGGGACCTGGTGCGAGTAGACCTGCATATGGGTCAGGGAGGTGACGCCGCGCTTGTACCCGCCGCGGATACGCGCTTCTTCCCAATATTTGGCGATCTCAAAAAGTTTGCCGAGTTCGAGGCCCGTGTCGTACGGCGTGCCGGTCAGCGCGCTCACGACCATCTCGGTCGCCGGGTTCGAGGCGCCGAAAGCCAGGGGCACAGTCGCGGAATCGACGATGTCGACGCCGGCCTCGATCGACTTCAGATAGGTCATCGGGGCCAGGCCGCCGATGTAGTGGCAATGCAGCTCCAGCGGCAGGTCGATCTCTTCCTTGATGCGCCGGACCAGCTGCTCGCCGTGATAGGGCGAGAGCAACGCCGCCATGTCCTTGATGCAGAGGGAGTCGGCGCCCATGTCGGCAAAGATATGGGCCACCTCCATGTAATGGTCGATCGTGTGCACGGGGCTGATCGTGTAGGAGATTGCGCCCTGGAAATGCTTGCCGGCCTCCTTGATGGCATCGGCGGCCACCTCGACGTTGCGAGTGTCGTTCAGGGCGTCGAAGACACGGAAAATGTCGACGCCGCTCTCAGCCGCGCGCGCCACGAAGCGCCGCACGATATCGTCGCCGTAATGCCGGTAGCCGACCAGGTTCTGGCCGCGAAGGAGCATCTGCAGCGGCGTCTTGGGACAGTGCTGCTTGATCGTCCGCAGCCGCTCCCAGGGATCATCGTCCAGGAAGCGGATGCAGCTGTCGAAAGTGGCGCCGCCCCATACTTCCAGGGAATAAAAACCGATGTCGTCCATCGCCTCCAGGATCGGCAGCATCTCGCTGGTGCGCATGCGCGTCGCCCAGAGGGACTGATGGCCGTCCCTCAGGGTCGTGTCGGTGATGAGAATGCGGCGAGCCCTGGCCATATGCAGGCAGCCTAAACCCTTTCTACATAGTTGCCGGTACGGGTGTCGATCTTGAGCCGGTCGCCGTTCTTGACAAAAAGCGGCACGCTGACCACGGCCCCGGTCTCGAGCGTCGCCGGCTTGTTGCCGCCGCTGACCGTGTCGCCCTTGAGGCCCGGCTGGGTGTCGGTGACTTCCAGCTCCACGAACATGGGCGGCTCGATCTGGGCCGGCTTGCCGTCGATCATCTGGACCTCGACCTCCATGTTGTCCTGGATGTAGTGCAGCCGGTCGCCCGCCAGCGCCGGCGGCAGCGACAGCTGCTCGTAACTTTCGTTGTCCATCAGCACGATCTCTTCGGGAGTCGCGTAGAGGAACTGCATCTTCTTGGCCTCGACCCGCACCCGGCGGAACTTGTCCACCGGCCGGAAGGTCCGGTCGATGACGGCGCCGGTCTCGATGTTCTTGAGCTTGGTGCGCACGAAGGCGCCGCCCTTGCCGGGCTTGACGTGCTGGAACTCCACAATGGTGAATATCTGGCCCTCGACCTCGATGGCCATGCCGTTCCTGAAGTCGCTGGTTGAAACCAAGATTCCTCCGAAGGGTCAAAAAGGCTGCACAAACAGGGGCAAGAGGGAATTTTACACTATTAGACCTGATTAAGGGAAGAATACTGCTTGGATTAGCCCCGGGAGCGGTGCGGTTTTAAGCGAGCTCGTGGAGCGCCCGCGGAAACTTCGTCAGTGCCTCGGGGCCCCCGGCCGTCACCAGCACCGTGTCCTCTATCCTGACGCCACCCAGTCCTTCCAGGTAGATGCCGGGCTCGACGGTGACAACCATCCCCGGCTCCAGCACTGCTTTGGATCCGCGTGACAGCACCGGCCCTTCGTGCCCTTCCAGCCCGACCCCGTGCCCCAGCGAGTGGCCGAAGGCGGCGCCGTATCCGGCGGCGTCGATGTAATCACGCGCCAGCGCGTCGACGCCGGCGGCGGCGGCGCCGGCGATGGTTCCCTCGAAGGCGCGATGCTGCGCCTCCTGCACGGTGCGGTATATTTCCGCGAGCTTGGACGGCAGGGGGCCGGTGGCGAAGGTCCTGGTCACATCCGAGCAGTAGCCGTCGACGCTGGCGCCCATGTCAATGACAACCAGTTCACCCTCACGGATGACACGCTCGCCGGCGGCACCATGGGGCATCGCCGACCGCGGCCCCGAAACGACGATTATCTCGAAAGGCATCGGCCCGGAGCCGTGGTTGCGCATGGCGGATTCGAGCCGCCAGGCGACCTCTTTTTCAGTCCTGCCCACGACGCGGGAACGAACCAGCCTTTTGTAGGCGGCGTCGGCGATCATGCAGGCCCGGCGCATTTTCAGGATCTCGGACCTTGTCTTGACCTCGCGCATCTTCTCCACCGCGCCGGCCGCGTCGGCAAATGACATCCCCTTGAGAAGTTTCTTCATCAGCTGGTGCTGGCGCAGCGTCAGATGGGCGCCGTCGTAGCCGATCGTCCCCGTCTTCAGCCGCCGCGCGCTGATATAGCGGCAGCAGCCGTCGAGTGCGGGGCCGGGAGTGATACGCACATCGAAATCCCTGACCTCGCGCCGCGCCTGCTCCCGGTACCGGAAGTCGGTGAAGAAGTAACGGCGGCGCGGCGTGATCAGGGCGCAGCCGGATGAGCCTTTATATCCGGTCAGATAGCGGACATTGGGCAGGTGGGTTACCAGCAGGGAATCATATTTGCCCCGCGCAGGCACCATCTCAGCCGGCAGGTATCAGCCGTTGGGCCAGCCACTGCAGCGCCTCGACGTAGCCATCCGGGCCCTTGCCGGCAATGGTGAGATCGCAGACGTCGCTGATCACCGAATGGCGGCGCCATTCCTCGGCACGGTTGGCCACATCGGACAGATGGACCTCGACGACCGGGCCCGCCACCAGCTCCAGGGCGTCGCGGACGGCGTAGCTGTAGTGGGTCCAGGCGCCGGGGTTGACGATCATGCCCGCCGACCGCAGGCGCAGCTTCTGGATCTTCTCGACCAGGGCGCCTTCGTGGTTGGTCTGAAACGAAATGCAGAGCATGCCCAGACGCTTGGCTTCCTCGACCACCAGGGCCTCGAGCTGGACAAGGGTCAGGGTGCCGTAGTAGGCCGGGTCGCGTTGCCCCAGCATGTTGAGGTTGACTCCATGCAGCAGTGCGATATTGACGACCTTGGGTTCCTGATTCATCTCAGCCTCCTTGCGCCAGGCGCTCTATCTCGCGGGACAGCAGGGCTGGATCCACGTCGCAATTTATCACCGGCTCGCCGATCTCCTTGAGCAGCACCATGTTGGCGGAAACATCGTCCGCCTTCTTGTCGCTGGACATCGTCGCCCTGATGGCGCCAGGATCGATGCCCTCGAGCCTGGTCGGCAGGCCCAGAAGCCTCAGCAGCGATTCCAGCCTGGCGGCGTAATCCCCGGAAAGCGAGAATATTTCCTCGGAGATTCTGACCGCCGCCAGCAGGCCCAGCGCCACGGCCTGCCCGTGGGAATAGGCGGTGTAGTTACCGGCGGTCTCGATGCCATGGCCGACGCTGTGCCCCAGGTTCAGCACCGCGCGCCGCCCGTAATCACGCTCGTCCTCGGAGACGACTCCGAGCTTGTACTCGATACAGCGCCTCACCATGGGCTCGACGAAGGCCATGTTGAGCATCAGGAATTCCTCGTAACCGGATTCCAGCGCATAGAAAAATTCTTCCCCGGAAAGCAGGGCGTACTTGACCACCTCGGCCAGGCCCTCCACCAGCTGTCCCCGCGGCAGGGTCTTCAGCAGGGCCGGGTCGGTGATGACCATGTCGGGCTGATAGAAGGAACCGACGAAATTCTTGGCTTCCTTGATATTGACGCCCACCTTGCCGCCGATGCTGGAGTCGACCTGTGACAGCAGCGTCGTCGGTATCTGCACCAGGCCGATGCCGCGCATGTAGGTGCTGGCGATGAAGCCCGCCAGGTCGCCGACAACGCCGCCGCCCAGCGCGCAGACCGCGTCGCGGCGTCTTATCTGCATGCGGAAGAGCTCGGAGTAGAGCCGCGTGGCCTCGGCCAGGCTCTTGGCCTCCTCGCCGGCGTCGACGACGATCGCCTTGACGGAGATTCCGGCCGAGGTAAAAGCCTTCTCTACCTGCCCCAGGAACAGGTTGGCCACGTTGCTGTCGGTGATGATGACGGCTTTGCCCTTATGGCCCTGCGAAGTCCAGAGCTGCCCGGCCTGAAACGCGGCGCCGGAGTTTAAAAAGACGGGATATTCCTTGGTGCGGGTGTTCCCGAGCAGCTGGATCAAAGGGTTCCGGTCCTTTCGTGAATTAGTTCGACGATCCTGTCGGCGACCCCGCCGGCATCCAGGTCGCGTGTGTCGACGATGTACTTGGCGACGCTGCGGTAGATGCTCTCGCGCTCCGCGTACAGTGAACGAAAATGCTCCGGGTCGGCGGCGAGCGGCCTACTGCCGCCGCGGGCGTGCTGCCAGGCGCGGTCCACATCCTCATCGAGCAGCACTACCAAGGGCTCGCGGACAAGTTTTTCGTAGATAGCCGCGATGGTCACGGCTCCTCCCCCCAGGGAGATTACAGCCCCGCGGCTGGACTTCGCGGCCTCGCCGAGCAGGCCCGTCACCACCGTTTCTTCGGCTTTGCGGAATTCCGGCTCGCCATGGATTTCGAAGATTTCCGGGATCGGCATACCCATACGCTCCTCGACCAGGGGGTCGGCGTCAAAGAAGTCCCGATCCAGCTTCTCTGCCAGGAGCTTGCCGACGGCGGTCTTGCCGCTGCCCATGAAGCCGGTGAGGATCAGGGCTTCGGCCAATTTCCCCTCAGTCTCCTCAGGTAAGCCAGATACGATTCCCTGATGTCGGCGACGCTGTCGGAGCCGAATTTCGCCAGCAACGCGTCAGCCAGGACCGTCGCCACCATTGCTTCCCCGACCACGGCCGCGGCCGGCACCGCGCAGACGTCGCCGCGCTCCTTCAGGGCCGGCTCTGCTTTTCCCGTTGATACATCAACTGATTTAAGCGGCTTGGTGAGCGTCGGGATCGGCTTCATGGCGGCGCGGGCGATCAGCGGCTCGCCGTTGGTGACACCGCCCTCGAGCCCACCGGCGTTATTGGTGCTGCGGGAATAGCCGCTTTGCCTGTCAAAAAATATTTCGTCATGCACCCCGGAGCCGGGCAGCGCCGACAGGCTGAAACCGCCGCCGATCTCCGCGCCCTTGATCGCCGGGATGCTCATCAGCGCGCCGCCTATTCTGCCGCCAAGGCGTTCGGGGCCAGAGGCGTAAGAGCCGAGTCCGGGGACTAGGCCGAAGACGATAACCTCAAAGATTCCGCCCAGTGATTCCCCCGCTTTGCGCGCGGCGTCGATAGCCGTGGTCATGGCCTCGGCGGCCTTGCCGTCCAGGCAGCGCACGGGGGATTCGTCGACCTTGAGGAAATCATCGGGAGCAAGCCCCGCGCCCGGATCGGCAGCAACCGGGCCTATCCTGGTCACGTGGCTGAAAATGGATACGCCGAATTCAGACAAAAGCTTGCGGGCGATAGCGCCCACGGCGACCCTGGCCGCGGTCTCACGGGCGCTGGCGCGCTCGAGGACGCTGCGCACGTCGCCGAGGCCGTACTTCTGCAGGCCTGCCAGGTCGGCATGCCCGGGACGGGGTACGGTCAGCGGCGGCTCCTTCTCTCCCGAA
>JAJZQT010000031.1:0-1603 GCA_021803005.1 Actinomycetes bacterium | reverse complement strand
TTAAAAGGATTCTTGCGGGAACCGAAGACCTGGCTCCACATGTTGGCGCCTGCCAGGGAGCCCGTTCCCGAAATCGAATAGCCGCCCGTGGTCGGAGACAGCTGCGTTGAAGATTTGGTTGTGCTCGTGGAAGTGCTCGGCATGGTCTGCGATTTTGTCCGGGGAGTCGACACGGCCGTCGTGGTCTCATCGCCGCCGCCGCAGGAAACCGCCAGCGCCACCGCCAGCACTACCAGCAGGATCGCCGCCGCCGCCGCTAGAATGGGCGACCCCTTGAAATTCTCAATTTTAGTAAAAAACTGCTTCATGCCTTAAATCCGCCTTACGGTCCACTCGTCGTGGAAGCGCCGCTGGTGTCACCGCTGCCGCCGCCGGCACCCGCGGACCTCGGCGCCGCCGTCTTCGAAACCGGCGGCGAGCCGGTCATGAACGCGTCGGCGCGCAGCTTCGCCAGCACCTGCGGGAAGTCGCCCATCGACGGCTTCGAAAGATTCACGCTCATGACATTTATCAGCCTGCCGCTCACGGTCACGTCGTTTCCATCCATCCTGGCGTAGTTCTCAACCCGATACAGAAAATCGTTGACGTCGATATAATCGCCCTGGAAATCCATGCTGATCGGCACGATGGTGGCGCCCGTGGTGCCGGCTACTGGTGTATCGGGCACGATCTTCATAAATTTAATTCCCGCGTCATTGGCGGTCGACTGCAGCTCGACGATCATTGACGGCACCTGGCTGTCGACCGGAATCAGCTTGTTCAGTTTGAGCAGGTCGCTGGCGGCCTGCTTGGCCGCGGTGCGCTCTTCATCCAGGCGCCCGGCCCGGGCGAAATTCTGGTCGTAGGCCGACTTCTCGCCCTGGTATTCACTTTCCTTGGAGGCCGCGTCATCGCGGATGGGCGTGATGATCAGGAACCACCAGGCGACCAGCAGAACCAGCACTCCCAGGACTATGAGGATTATTATGTCTCTTCTCTTCAAGTAATACTCCTGGGATTACCTGGTCGTGGTCCCGGTCGTGCGCGCGGTTGTGCCTGTAGGACTGGTCGAAGCGCCCGCCGGCGATGTGGAAGTTCCGGTCGGCGTGGTCATCGGCGAATTCCCGCTCCCGCCGGTTGCCGGCGAAACCGAGGGCGGCGTCTGCCCGGCGGCAGCCTGCTTGAGCGAGGCGCCGATCTTGAAATTGGTCACAACCTTCTCACCAATCGATACCTTCTCGGCGCTCTCGAGGGTGACATCGCTGAGGGAAGGTATCAGTCCCAGCCTGATGATGAACGTCGCCACCGAGGACATCTCATAAGTGTAGCCCTCGATCTCGATGTCATGCCCGGCCGCCGTCGCTCCCGAGGACCCGGCCTGTGTCTGGCCTGCCGCGGTGGCGGTGCCGGCCGGCGTCGAGGCGTTGATTGAAACCAGCCAGACGTCATCCGGGATGATAAAAGAGAGATCGTCAAAGGTCCGCGACCAGCGCACGCGCTGCCCGTAGATGGTGTTGACCGTGCTGAGCTGTGCCTGTTTCTTGTTTTTTATCTCCTGGTAGCTGTCAAGCTCGGCCACCTTCGGCGCCAGCCCGGCGTTACTCGCCTTGATGTTCTGCAGCAG
>JAJZQT010000102.1 GCA_021803005.1 Actinomycetes bacterium | reverse complement strand
GTCTTTGCTTCGCAGCGGTCTTTTCCGCTGACGATGCTGCTGCCGTCCGCAGCGGCGGGCACGGTCATATATTTCATGGCCAGAAGGAAGCTCGCGAAACCCGGGATGCTCGACCTGTCCGTGGCGCTGTTCATGGGCTATTTTCTGATTCGCAACCTCACCGGCCTCGACGGTTTCGCCGCTTTCAAATACTTCATCTACGGTCTGGCAGTCTTCTACCTCTCGGCGCTGCTGGCCAGCCGTTACGAAAGGCTTTTGCGGCTGATTATATATGTAGTACTGGGGCTGATGGTCTTTACCGCCATCTACGGCCTGGCCGAGTACGCGCTCCAGAAGAACTTCATTTACGGGTCGTACATAGGCGAAAGCGTGCGCGAGCCCGCCGTGGGCCTGCACCGTGCCGGCTCCACCCTGGCTCATCCCGTTTCCTTTGGCGCCTTCCTGGTACAGGTGTTGCCGTTCTCGGTGCTGATGTGGCTGCAGGCAAGGGGGAAAAAAACCAGAATACTGGCGATCGCGGCAACGGTGCTTGGGGTCCTGGCCCTGTTCTTCACTTACTCCAAAGGCAGCTGGATCGCCGGCATGGCCGTGGCTGTGGGGGCGCTGCTGCTCATGCGTGGCGGCAGGAACAGGAAATATCTGCTGCCGACGGTGATCCTCACCGCCATTGTGGTCTTGCTCACTGTGGTTTTTTCACAACAGGTCATCAGCGAGACCGAAGTGCGGGGTGTTAATAGCGTGGGCGTGAGGCTCTCTAAATGGCGTGCCGCCATCGACGGTTTTGAAAAGCATCCCCTTTTGGGCGTAGGCTTTAAGCGGGGCCCTCAAGAGCTGAATAAATACATTGAATATCCCTATAATGAATATTATCCGGACGAGCCAGTAGACAACCAGTACCTGAGCCTGCTCCTGGAGCAGGGAGTGGCCGGCATCGTCCTCTGGATGGCGGCGCTGATATTCATCGTCGTGGAAGGCGTGGGAGTGGCGCGGGCCCGCGGGCCGGGACGCCCCTGGTCGCTGGCGGCCCTGGCCAGCCTCATAGCCATCGGCCTCGACAGCGTTACTTTCGAGTCGATGCAGCTGTGGCCGAACTTTGTCTTTTTCTGGCTTGCCGCCGGGATCCTGCACGGCTGGGCCTGGCGCCGCCGGCGCGAAGGTGTTATATACGACAAATATGGTGAGGAATGTTGACATTGTTGCAAATCTGTTGTATAAAGGAAAACCGTTCTGCGACACTGACTGAGCCGAGCCCTGTAAGCCTCTCCAGTGACTTCGAATCCCAGTTCAGTTCCTGAACATCCACTCGGGGAAGAAGGTTACTGTTGAAGGACTCTCATGATCTGAAAACTCCTGGCCGGCCCGGCGAGCTGTCAGGGGCCTGGAGCTTCCTGCCATACGAGGAGGAACAGGAAATTCCTCGCGGGGAGATCCGGGTCTTGCGCGCCGTCCACGCCCTGATCATTCCCCTGGCCGATCTCATCACCATCACCGCCGGCATTCTCATCGGCTACCTCCTGGTGGAAGGCATGGTCAACCGCGGCCTTTGGAGCGGCATCTTCGGCCGGCAAACAGGGCAGATCACGGGCTCGGCGCTCTGGGCGGGGCTGTCAACCATCCCGCTGTGGCTTCTGGTTTTCGCTTATTTCGGCGTCTATCGCCGCGAAGTCAGGCGCCTGTCGGTCTCGACCTTTGACGAGCTGCAGCAGACCGTCGGCGCCCTTGCCGTCGGCGCCTGGCTGGAGATCTCGTTTCTGCAGGTTTTTAGGCAGGACGCTGTCAACGATAACGCCGCCTGGCTGTACGTGGCGCTGACTCTGCTGGTGCTAATTTTCCTTTTACCTTTTGGCAGGGCCGTGGTGCGCATCAGTCTGACTTTCCTCAACCCCTTCCGCACCAGCACCCTCATCGTCGGCGCCGGCGAGGTGGGCCGCAGCCTTATCGGCCGGCTGGCCCGCCACAAGGAATACGGCCTGCGGGTGGTCGGCTTCCTGGACACGACCTTTGTCGATAAACCTGGCAAGGAGGAAGATGGCGAGCGCGCCTCGGTGCAGCTGCTGGGCCGTCCCTCGGAGCTGCGCTCGATCATCGACCACTACGGCATCAGCCGCGTCATCATCGCTTTCTCGAAGACGCCGCACCCGCTGATCCTGGGAGTCATCCATGAGTGCCAGCAGATGAGGGTCGACGTCAGCGTCGTCCCCAGGTTTTTCGAGGCGCTCTCGTCCCATGCGGAGATCGATGACATCGAGGGCCTGCCGGTCCTGAGCCTTCCGCGCTACTCGCGCCAGCGCTCGCTGGCAAGGCTGTTCAAGCGCCTGATCGACATCGTGGGGACGATCCTCATCGTCATCATCCTCTCACCGCTGCTGCTGCTGACGGCGCTGCTGATCAAGCTCGATTCTCCCGGCCCGGTGTTTTTCCGGCAGGAAAGGATGGGAAAAGACCACAAATATTTTATGGTGTACAAATTCCGCTCGATGGATACTGGCGCCCACCGCAAGCAGGAAGAGCTGGCGGAGCAGAACCAGGCCTCAGGGCCGATCTTCAAGATGAAGGAAGATCCCCGCGTCACCCGGGTCGGCAGGGTGATCAGGCGCCTGAGCATCGACGAGCTGCCGCAGCTGATCAACGTCATCAGGGGAGAGATGAGCCTGGTGGGGCCGCGGCCGCTGCCGGTCGAAGAGGCCGGGAGCTGCACCGGCACCGCCGATATGCGCCACCTGGTGCGGCCGGGAATAACCGGCCTGTGGCAGATCCTCGGCCGCAGCGACATCCCCTTCGAGGAGATGGTGCAGCTGGATTATATCTATGTGACCAACTGGACGCTCAAGGGAGACATCAAGATCATGCTGCGCACCGTGATGGCCATCACTCGCAAGCGCGGGGCCTACTAGCTCCGCGTCTTGACCGCGCCGGATAAGAGGCCTTGTTGCCCAAACCTGACCAGGTAAAAAAGCCAGAAACTGACCCGGGCACAGGGGAGTACGCCCGCCTTCCTCACGTCGCCAAAGGGGCGATGATCAATTTCTCCGGTACGATTTCCCGCGCGGTTCTGGTTTACGTCTACACCTTCGTGCTGGCCCGCATGCTGACGGCAGACGAACTCGGCCAGTATTTCCTGATTTTCACGATCATCAACCTCCTCGGCGCCGCTGCCATCGTCGGGCTGGATATGGGCGTGGTGAGATACGTCTCCCTTTATGCCGGCCAAAGAAATTTTAATCTGGCGAAGAAATCCCTGCAGACGGCCCTTCTCATCGGAACCCCGGTGGGCCTGTTTTTCGCCCTGGGCCTGTACCTGGCAGCTCCCAGGGTCACGGACATGTTCATGAACGGGAACTCCGCGGCCGTCACTCCGTTACGCCTCTTCGCGATAGCGATACCGCTGATGGTAGTGGCGCGCATGTTCAACAGCACGACTCAGGGAATGCACCAGATGCGTTACCAGGTCTACAGCCGCGACATCGGCGAGCAG
>JAJZQT010000101.1 GCA_021803005.1 Actinomycetes bacterium | reverse complement strand
TTGATTTCCTGCTTCAGATATCCAAAGGTTTGCTTCGCACCAATGGCTATTCGCTGGTCTCGGCTCTGGGAGTTTCCCTGCAGGGTGGCGGCGGGGGCGGCGGTGGCTTTGCCGGGCCGTCCGTCTCTACACTTCAGGCGGGTATCGTGATGGCTGGCTACGTTGTGCTGTTCCTGGGCATCTCGGCGTACATCCTGCGCCGGCGCGACGTCGCCGGAGCCGGCTAGGCCGGAGGCCGGTGAGCCGGGCATCTGGTTGGCCGGCAATGCATCTATAAAAAAGTGAATCGAAAAAATGTAAAGGGGCGCGGCCCTTTCGTCTTTACTGGCCGGTGGAACCCACCGGCATCAGGCGCCTCAGGTGCAGTCCCCGGGATATGGCCCGGGGTAGTTGAAATAGTTCCCGCAGGCGTCGCCGGCAAAAACGTAGACGGTGGTTTTGAAGCTGCCGCCCGCGAGCAAGGTTTGCGGCAAGGTATACTCGACAGTCAGCGGCGCGCTTCCTGAGCCCGCGATCGTACCGACATCGATCGGGATATTCCCGGCAATCACGCCGTTGGTGTTGACCGTACCCACGACATAAACATACAGGGCCTCGCCGGGTCCGTTATTGGTGATCCTGTCGTCCACTGACAGCTTGCCGGCAACATAGTCAGCGTAACTGGGCCAGTAGGCGCGGACCTGACTGATGCTGAGTGGCGGCTGCCCGCAAACCGGCGCGATCGCCGCGGCTGGTCCGCTAATGACTGACCCGTCCGAAGCGCCCGCCAATGCAGCCGGCGCCGGTTGGCCTGCGGGCGCTGGTTGATCCGCCGGCAACGGCCCCTGGGCCGCCAACGCCGTTTGGGCCGCCAGCACGCCGATCAGTGATACAAGAATTACCAGAAATGAAACCCTGACGCCACACCGCTTTGATGTCCCCATGACCCCTCCCGCCCGTTCGGATATTGATAATCATCTGGAATGCGATGGTACCACAAAAAACAGATCCATTAAACAGGCAGGCGGCGCCTGCCTGATCATGGCCAGCGTTTTCCGCGATCGCTTTCCGGCCGGACCCATATTCGCCTCTGCCTTCTTCCTCCCGGTTTTTTGCCGCACTAAAATCGGGTAACATCCGTTTGCGAATATAACCAGCCGGATGAAAGGAACATCGGATGAAGGTTGTCATTGTCGGCGGGGTTGCCGGCGGGGCCTCGGCGGCGGCGCGCCTGCGGCGGCTTAGCGAGGAAGCTGAGATCGTGGTGCTCGAGCGGGGCGACTACGTTTCGTTCGCCAATTGCGGCCTGCCTTATCACATCGGCGGCGATATCAAAAAACGCGGCGATCTGCTGATCGCGACTCCGGAGCTCTTCCGCGATCAATACAACATCGAGGTCAGGGCCGGCCACGAGGCGATCGCCATCGACCGCGCCGGCAAGTCCGTGCTGGTCCGGGAGCGCTCCGGTGACCGGGAATACGATGAACCTTACGACAAGCTGGTCCTGAGCCAGGGCGCGGCGCCGCTCAGGCCGCCGCTGCCGGGGATCGACCACGAACGCGTGCTGGTGCTGCGCGACATCCCCGACATGGACATGATTGAGAGCGTGGTAAGCGCCGACGCCGGACACGCCGTCGTCATCGGCGCCGGCTACATCGGGCTGGAGATGACCGAAGCGCTGGTCCAGCGGGGGCTCGAGGTCGACCTGGTGGAATTGCAGGACCAGGTCCTGCCCATCCTCGATTCCGAGATGGTCTGCGAGCTGCAAAATCATCTTGAGGAAAAGGGAGTTCGAGTACACCTGGGCGCCGGGGTCAAGGCCTTTGCCGACGCCGGCGGCAGACGCGTTGCCGTGGAGCTGGAAGGCGGCGAGGTCATTGCCGCCGACCTGGCGCTGCTGGCCGTCGGCGTGCGCCCGGAGACCGGACTGGCTGAAGCGGCGGAACTGGAGCTGGGCCCCAGCGGCGGCGTCAGGGTCGACAGCCACATGGTGACGTCAGACGCCGATATCTACGCCGTCGGCGACATGGTCGAGTTCGGGGAAACCGTGACCGGCGAGCGTCTGAACATTCCTCTGGCGGGTCCCGCCAACCGCCAGGGACGGATCGCCGCCGACCATATCGGCGGGCGGGAGAGTTCCTATACGACCACGCAGGGGACCGCCATCGTCAAGGTGTTCGAACTGACCGCGGCGATAACCGGGCCGTCCGAGAGGACCCTGCGGCGCCTGGGGCGCGCCTTCGAGAAGATCCACATCCATCCGTTCGGGCACGCGAGCTACTACCCAGGCACGGGCCACATGCATCTGAAGATGCTCTTCGACCCCAGTGAAGGCAAGGTGCTCGGCGCCCAGATCGTCGGACGCGACGGCGTCGACAAACGTATAGACGTCTTCGCGGTGGCGATCCGGGGCGGGCTCACCGTTCACGATCTGGAGCAGCAGGAACTGGCCTATGCCCCGCCCTACGGCTCCGCCAAGGACGCGGTCAACATGGCCGGCTTCGTGGGCGCCAACGTCATGGACGGCATCATCCGTTTCTGGTACGCCGAGGACCACCCCGGCAAAACCGCGTCAGGAACCGTCCTCGATGTGCGCACGCCCAGGGAGTACAGCCAGGGGCACGTTGCCGGCGCCGTGCTTGTCCCTGTGGATGAAGTGAGGTCTAAGATCGAGGAGATCAGGAAGCTGCCCGGGCCTTTATATGTATACTGCTACACCGGCATTCGCAGCTACATGGCCTACCGGATTCTTCACGCCAACGGTTTCAGTGACATCTATAACCTGTCGGGAGGCTGGCGGACGTACAATTGCGTGCACCGCGTGCGCCTCGAAGACGGCAGGCTGTCGGCGCGGTATACGGAGTAGGAAGCGCCGGCGGCGCGGCTTATGAAGCGGGCGGCGCGGCGCAATGCGCTTATTGAGCGGGCGGCGCGGCGCTTTTTAAACGTCTGCCGCTGATCGCGCGCCCTCCGCCAGGCCCCACGCGGCCAGGTGCCGGTCGCTCACAGGCTCAAGGCGGAAATGGCCAAGGCCCGCCAGCTCCAGCTGCGCCCGGACCTCCTCCACCGAGTAAGCGGCCAGCAGTGAGTTGTAAAAATCGCGCTTCAATATCTCCGGTTCGCCGGCCGTGTAAACTTCGGTGAGGCGCCGCGCTGCGGCCGCGTCCCGCGGCCGCAGCAGGTCCATGATGAAAACCGGCGCCGACGGCCGGGCGAACTGTTTTACCGCCTGCCATATTATTGATGCATCCGGCAGATGGTGCAGCAGGCTGTTGCTAATGACGGCGTCGTAGCCGGGCCGCGGCAGCGCGGCACAGTCGGGAAGCAGACCTCTGAACAGCTCAATGCGGCCCCCGAGGTCAGGCGCCCCGTCCAGGAGCTCTTCCCCGCAGGCGAGCATCGCCGCCGAGCCGTCGATGCCGTGAACCTTGCACGCCGTGTTTGCGCGGGCGAAGCGCATGGCGATGTCACCGGGACCGCAGCCCAGGTCCAGCGCGTAACCCTCGATGCCGAGTCCGGGGAAAGCTTCCTGAAAAAGCTCGATGAAACGGTT
>JAJZQT010000030.1 GCA_021803005.1 Actinomycetes bacterium | reverse complement strand
GGGAGAGGCCGATCCGGGCCTTGGCCTCTTCCGCTTCGATAAAAGATACACCCTCGAGGTCCTGTACGGACTTGGTGAAGTCATCGCCACCGAAGGAGATTATACGTGTGAACTGGGGCTCTCCGGCAACATCGACGACGAGATTGGTGACGTCTGAGGCGATATTGGCGATGGCTGTGGCCCGGTCCGCCGTCCCCTGGTCGAGAAAGCTCGTGGGAGCCAGCGCCCTGAGCAGGGCAAAGGCCTGCAGATCGACGCTTTCCACCTGCAGCCGGGCGCGTTTTACCGCGTTGATGTAGTCCATGACCATGTCTTTCTGAGCGGCCACGACCAAAACTTTCTGCCTTTCAATGCCTTCCTCGTCGGTGAGACGCCCCAGGATGTGAAAATCAAAGACCGCTTCCTCGACGGGGATGGGGATATAATCCTGGGCCTGGAATTCGATCGCCGCCCGCAGCTCCTTCCCGTCAAGCAGGGGGAACTGGAGCGTCCTGACCACGACCTTCTGGTTGGCGAGGCCCAGCGATACTTTCTTGCCCTTTATCTTGTTGGCCTTCCAGAATTCCTTGATGGCAAACGCCAGAGCCTCGACGTCCTTGACCTCGCCCTCCTGGATAAGCCCGTCGGGCAGGGTGTCGAGCCCCGCCTGTAAAATCATGGAGCCGCCGGTCTGATGGCGCAGCCGCACCGCCGATATCGAGGAACGGCCAAGGTCCAGGCCCACCGGGCTCATCTTCGAGCCGCCGATGCCTCCAGACCTTGCCTTCTTCTTCTTGGGGGCCTTGGGCTCCTTGACGCGCGGCTGCCTGGGCCCTTTCTTGCCGAAGGAAAACAGCGGCTTCTTCGCGCCTTTGGGCTTTTTCTCCCGCGGTGTTTTTACTTTCTTTTCGCGGGGCTGTCTTGCTTTTTTCTCGCGGGCCGGCTTCGGCTTCTTTCCCCTTTTCTTCCCGGAGCCGGCGCTGCGGCCGAACAACCCTTTCTTCTCGGGCTTGGCCGCGGGCGGCCCTCCCGGTGCTCCCGGTGTTGCCGGTCCCGGGGCGATCGGCTTTTCTTCCCCGGCTGGCGAACCCACGGAAGGGGAACCCGCAGAGGTAGCAGGCGATGGCGGCATCACCGCGGGCGGTGGCAGCTTGGATTTTTTCCTGCCGAAGGAAAACAGCGGCTTCTTCCTGCCCCGGGGCGGCTTCGGTTTCTTTTGCCGGGGCAGCTTCGGTTTCTTTTCGCCGGAAGCTTTGGCTTTTTTCCCGGAAGGCATCGGAGGCTGTTCGCGCCCTTTGAGCGGCTTGAGATCATGCGGCCCCTTCTTGCCGAAGAGCCCACCCTTTCCCGGCGGCGGCGAAGATTGTGGCGTACCGGAGTCTTCAGGCGGGACAGACTGTCCCGCCTTGGGTTTCTTGTCTTTGTCAGACTGCTTTTTAAAGAAACTTGCCATATTTAATTATTTGGACAGGCATAGCCTTGCCCAAATAGGGCTGGAGATAAGTTTCGACAGTTGCAACATCTTTTCCTTTACTGCCTTTGACGGGGAGTTGACCGCAAAATCTGCCTGCAAGTCCGTCTGGGGAACGCCCGCCGTGAGTTGGCCTTCCCCCTTAACGGCCGGCAGTCCTGAATACTTGAGTCCGGCGCCAGTTTTTTTTCCAAAATGACCCGCAAAATTTTCCCGCCTGGCCCTTACGCCAAACATTTACCGCAAATGCCGTTTTGTTGCAATAATTAGAAGGACAGGAGCTGGCGCAGTTTCGACCCGGGGTCTTGACTGCGCATGAGGGTCTCGCCGACCAGGACCGCGTCGACACCCGTTCTGGCGAGCCTGGCGACATCATTGCTGGTGGTAATGCCGCTTTCACTGACCACCGGGATCCCCTCGGGAACAGACTTTATCAGATTCAGGGAAGTTTCCAAATCAACTTCGAACGTTTTCAGATCGCGGTTGTTGATGCCGATGGCGGCGGCGAGGCCGTCGCCGAGTGCTGAAACCGCGATTTGCAGCTCCTCGAGGTTGTGGACCTCGACCAGGATTTCGACTCCGGCTTGTCCGGCCTCACCAAGCAAATAGCCGAGCTCCGCGACTGACAGGGCGGCGACGATCAGCAGGACGGCATCGGCCCCGGCCCCGGCGGCTTCCCATACCTGGTAGGCGTCGATGATGAAATCTTTCCTGAGAATGGGCAGGTCGCAGGCCCGGCGGGCCGCGCGCAGATCGTCGAGGCTTCCCTTGAAATGCCGCTCCTCGGTGAGCACCGAGACGGCGGCCGCTCCGGCCCGTTCGTAGGCGGCGGCGATGGCGGCGACATCGAGGCCGGGCCTGATGTCGCCTTTGGAGGGCGAGGCCCGTTTGATCTCGGCGATGAGGGACATGCCCGGTTTTGAAATAGCACTAATCAGGGACCTGTCAACCATGGGCAGATTGCCGGCAGCTTCCCGGATCTCTTCCAGCGGCCGGCGCCGCTTGCGGGCCTCGAGGTCCTCGCGGGTCGTCGCCAGCATCTTTTGCAGGAATTCCGCCAATTATGCCTTCGCCGGCCGCAGCTTCATGCCTTCGCCGCCGTGGCCTTGATGAAAGCCTCAAGCTTGTTTCTGGCAGCGCCGCTGTCGATGCTTGCCGCCGCCTGGCTGACGCCAGCGGCGATGCTCTCGGCGGCTCCGACAGCGTAAAGGGCCGCTCCTGAATTCAGCACGACGACGTCGCGGCGCACTCCCCGTTCCCCGTCGAGGACGCTCCTGAGGATCTCGGCGTTCCTGGAGGCGGTGCCGCCCTTGAGCATGTCGCCGCTGCTGGCTCTTTCGAGCCCGAAGTCCTCGGGCGCGATGGTATAGAGGTCGATCTCGCCGACGCCCTCCCTGATCTCGGCGACGTCGGTCGGTCCGGTGATGGTGATCTCGTCGAGGCCGTCCGAGCCATGCACGATCAGCCCGTGGCGGCAGCCGAGCTCCTTCAGCGACCAGGCGAGCACTTCCACATAAGAGCGGTCGGAGACACCTATCAGCTGGTAGGCGGCGCCGGCGGGATTGGTGAGCGGCCCCAGGAAATTGAATATTGTGCGAACGCCCAGCGCCTTGCGGACCGGCACCACGTGCTTCATGGCCTCGTGATGCAACGGCGCAAACATGAAGCCGATGCCGACCTTCTCGATGCAGCCGGCCACGGCTTCTGCCGGCAGGCTGAGGTTGGCGCCGAGAGCCTCGAGCACGTCGGCGCTGCCGCACTGGCTGGTGGCGCTGCGGTTGCCGTGCTTTGCCACCTGCGCCTCGGCGCCCGCCACCACGAAGGCGGCGGTTGTTGAGATATTGAAAGTCCCCGACTTGTCGCCGCCGGTGCCGCAGGTGTCAACCAGGTTCACACCTTCGGCCTCGACCCGCACCGAGAAGCGGCGCATGGTCCGCGCCAGGCCCACGATCTCCTCCACGGTCTCGCCCTTGGCGCGCAGCGCCGTCAGGAAGGCGGCCGTCTGCACCTCGCTGGCGTTTCCGGACATGATCTGCTCGAGCACCGACTCGGCCTCATGCTCGGTGAGGTCGATGCCGTCGGCGAGCCGGTCGATAGCGTATGTCAGGATGTTATTGGGCATGCTCATGGGTTCCGAAGATCAGACGCGTCTATTCTATATCCTCGCGCGATTAACCGGAAATCCCTCGGCGGAAAAAATCACCATGTATGCAACCGGGCCAAATCCGCTATTGAAAAAATTACCCGAAATAGGCGGGCACCATCAGCGTCCATCCGGGGCCGTTCGGCCAGAACGGCGTTATCCGCTGGACCGCCCCCAATAGCGGTTTTGTCTCGATAACCGGCACGGCAACGCCGAGGCTTGACTACTCCCTGACAAGATGGGTAAGCGCCGGCGATACGATCGACTTCCCGGTCGGTTACGGGAACAATTTCAACTACCTGGGCGACTCGACGGGCATCGGCGCCACGATTAATGAGCTGGGTTCCTGGCGGTGCGAGGATGCGCTGGGGCTCAAGCTGACTCAGGCATGGAAGACCAAGTTCCGAGCGCTATCGGCAGCTTCAGGACCAGCCTGGTGGGAAGCTGCGACGCCCGAATGTAACGAACGCCTGACAGACGGTGAATGGGAGCGGGCGCCCGGCCCGGCTTGCTAGACCGAGAGCTTTAGGAAGTTCCCCAGGATCTGCTTGCCGGGCGCCGTGAGGATGCTCTCCGGATGAAACTGCACGCCTTCGAGCGCCGGCAGCGTTCGGTGGCGCACGCCCATGACTACATCATCTTCCGTCCAGGCGGTCAACTCAAGCTCGTCCGGCAGCGGTTTGGCCACGATCAGGGAATGATATCTGGTGGCGGTGAAGGGGTTATCCACGCCGGCGAAGATGGTGCGCCCGTCGTGGCTCACGGAAGAAGTCTTGCCGTGCACCGGCGCCTCGCCGCGCTCGATGGCGCCGCCGAAGACCTGGCCGATGGACTGGTGCCCCAGGCAGACGCCCAGCAGCGGCATTTTTCCCCCGAGTTCGCGGACGACCTCCATGGAGATGCCGGCCTCGTTGGGGGTGCACGGCCCCGGCGATATCACCACGTGCGTCGGCGCCAGCGCGGCAATCTCCGCCACGGTGATGCGGTCGTTGCGGAAGACCTCGACCTCCGCTCCCAGCTCGCCCAGGAACTGCACCAGGTTGTAGGTGAAGGAATCGTAGTTATCGACTATGACGACCTTCGCTGACATCAGGTCTTCTCCCTGGTTAAAGAACGGCCGGCGTGCCCCGCTAAGCCACATGCGTTAACGAATCTCATTCCCAGCCCTCCTGCCCCTGGGCCAGCTCGATGGCGGTGAACAGCGCCCTGGCCTTGTTGCGGGTCTCCTCGTACTCGCGCTCCGGCACCGAGTCGGCCACGACGCCGCCGCCTGCCTGCACGTAGGCGACGCCGTCCTTGACCACGATGGTGCGGATGCAGATGCAGGTGTCGAGATCGCCGCGGTGGAAACTGAGGTAACCGATGGCGCCGGCATAGGGGCCGCGGCGTGTCGGCTCGAGCTCGTTGATGATCTCCATCGAGCGGATCTTGGGCGCCCCGGAGACCGTCCCCGCCGGGAAGGCGGCTTTGAGCGCGTCGGTCGCCTTCATCCCCGCTTTGAGCTTGCCGACCACCACCGAGACGATATGCATGACGTGTGAATAATATTCGATGCGCATCAGGTCGACCACCTCGACGGTGCCCGGCTCGCAGACGCGCCCCAGGTCGTTGCGCCCGAGGTCCACCAGCATGATGTGCTCGGCACGCTCCTTGGCGTCGGCCAGCAGGTCCTCGGCAAGCTTCTTGTCTTCCTCGGGAGTGGCGCCACGCGGGCGCGTGCCGGCGATCGGGCGCGTCTCCACCCAGCCGCGGTTGACCTTGATCAGCGGCTCGGGCGACGAGCCCACCAGGCTGAAATCGTCGAAGGCGATGTAATACATGTATGGCGAAGGGTTAACGGCCCTGAGGCCGCGGTAGATGCCGAAGGCGGACACGCCGACGCCGACCTGGAAGCGCTGCGACGGCACCGTCTGGAAAGAGTCGCCGGCAAAGATATATTCCTTGACCTTGTCCACCGCCGACTCGAAATCTTTCTTGCTGAAATTGGAGGAAAGCTCCCCCAGGGCCCCGCGCTGGCGGCGCACCGGTTTCGGCAGCGGCTCGTCCAGCAGCTGCTTGAGCCTGCGGACCCGCGCGCAGGCTTCCTCATAAGACTCGTCGATATCTTTTCCCTCTTCCACCAGCACGTTGGCCAGCAGCAGCGTCGTGTGCTTGAGGTGATCGAAGATGACCGTGGAATCGGTGACCAGGAAGGCCATGTCCGGCAGCCCCAGCGTATCTTCCTTCGGTGGCGGCAGCTCCTCCACCCAGCGGATGAGATCGTAGCCGAAGAGGCCGACGGCGCCGCCGATAAAAGGGGGCAGGTCCTCGAACTCGGGAGCCTGGTAGCCCGACATGTAATCGCTGATGGCGCCGAAGGGGTCATCAGTGGCGGTTACGGTTACGGTCTCGTCCTCGCCCTCGCGGATGGTCAGCTCGCCGTCCTTGAAGCTGACCACGGCGCGGGGATCGAAGCCGAGGAAGGAATAACGCCCGATGCGCTCGCCCTGCTCGGCGCTCTCCAGCAGGAAGGAATTCCTCATCGCCCCCAGCTTCAAGAACGCCGAGACCGGGGTCTCCAGGTCGGAGATGAAACTGTGGTAAACGGGGATGAGATTGTACTGCTTGCCGAGACGGCGAACCTCTTCGAGGGAAGGACGAATTTCGAGGCCCGCCGGCCCGGACTTCGTCCCGGTCACTTCCATCGCTTGAGCAGCTCCTCGTAGACGTCGGTGAGCGGCACTTCCGCTTTCGCCAGCAGCACCCCCACGTGGTAAAGAAGATCAGCCGCCTCGTAGACGACCTCCTCGCGGTCACCGCCCTTGGCGGCGACGATCAGTTCCGAGGATTCCTCCCCCACCTTCTTGAGGATGGTGTCGGTTCCCTTCTCGAAGAGGCTGGTGGTGTAGGAGCCCGGCGGCATCAGCCGCTTGCGCTCGTTGATGAGATCATAGAGACGGGATAACGATTCGAAAACGGCAGGCTTCAGGAGGGCGCCGTCGATCGACCGGTGAAAGCAGGTGTGCTCGTTGGTGTGGCAGGCCGGCCCGTGCTGCCTGGCCATAACCAGAAGGCAATCAAGGTCGCAGTCGTAGCGGACCGACTTGACGAACTGGAAGTGGCCGCTGGTCTCACCCTTGTTCCACAGCTTCTGCCGGGAACGGCTCCAGAACCAGGTGCGTCCGGACTCAAGCGTACGCCTGAGAGACTCGGCGTTCATGAAGGCCATCATCAGGACCTCTCCGGTTTCCCAGTCCTGAACGATAGCGGGGATGAGCCCTTGGGCGTCGAAGGTAAGCTCGGGTATGGAAGTCTGCTCCACCACACCCGGATTCTATCAGAAAGATATTGGTTTTTTCAGACTGCCGGGCCGCCGGGCTTTCAGGCCACCAGACGGAAGCCGTTTTCCCTGGCCCTCCCCACCCGCGCGCACCTCGCTGATGTAAGGCAGAAGATCTTCCTTCAGAAGCTCAGCAAAGGCCGACATCGTCATCACCCCGCGGCTCGATTGTTTACGTCCAGCTATCGCTCTTCTTCCCGCTTTGCGGAAGAATATTCATTGCGGGGAAAAGGGGTGAGGTGGGGGCTATTCCCGGTGCTCGGCGAACTCGTTCATGATCTCGACGGCATGGCTGGTGCCCAGGCGGGCGGCCCCGGCGTTAATCATGGTCTCGGCGTCTTCGGCGGTGCGGATGCCGCCGGCTGCCTTGACGCCGATGTTCTCGGAGAGCTCGTCGCGCAGCAGCTCGACGTCGGCGACCGTCGCGCCCTCGGGGCCGTAGCCGGTCGAGGTCTTGACGAAGTCGGCGCCTCCGTCCTCGATCATCTTGCAGGCGAGCTTCTTGAGCTTCTTGTCGAAGTAGGTGGTCTCCAGAATGACCTTGACCAGCACCAGGCCCTTGCCGACGTTGACGCTCTTCATGCGAACAGCGCGCACGACGGCCGCGATCTCGTCGCGCACCAGGCGGAAGTTACCCGAGAGCATGGCGCCGATATTGATGACGAACTCGACCTCGTCGGCGCCGATGCCGACGGCGTTCTCGGCCGCGCGCACCTTGGTGCGGGTGGTGTCGCCGCCGAAGGGGAAAGAGATCACGGTGCTGACCTTGACGTCATGGCTCTTTAGGAGCGTCGCCGCCAGGGGCACGTAATAAGGGTAGATGCAGACGGCGGCGAAATGGTGCTGGCGCGCTTCCTCACAGAGGCGTTCAACGTCGGCGCGGGTGGCGTCTGGTTGCAGAAGCGTATGGTCTATGGTCTTCGCCAGCTCTTCGATTCTTAATGCCATCGACGTCCTCCGGTAGGTTGTCATTCATCCCTCGCGGGCGGGGTCTATCTTATCACAGGGCGCAAGCCGCGCCGCTTGCCGGCGCGCCTTGCGCCCGGCTTATCGGCCCTCAGAGTCCCAGGTCTCCCAGGACCCTTTCGTTCTGCCGCCACTTTTTCTTAACCCTCACGGTCAGGTTCATAAAGACCTTAGACCCCAGCAGCGTCTCGATCTCGGCCCGCGAGCGGCTGCCGATCTCCTTGATCATCTTCCCCTGTTTCCCGATCAGTATTCCCTTCTGGGAGTCACGCTCGACGATGATGACCGCCTCGAGGTCGACGATATCCTTCTCTTCCCGCCGCTGCATGTCGACGATGTCGACGGCGACCGCGTGCGGGACCTCCTCGCGGGTCAGCCTCAACGCCTGCTCGCGGATGAGCTCCGCCGCCAGTTCCCTCTCCGGCTGGTCGGAGACTTCCCCCTCCGGGAAATACTGCGGCCCCTCGGGAAGCCGCGTGACGATTGCCGCCTTGAGCTCTTCCAGGCTCCAGCCCTTGCGGGCGCTGATGGGGAAGATATCCTGGTAGCCGCCGAGCCCGCCCGCCTCTTCAATCAGCGGCAGCACCACGTCGGGGCCGACGAGGTCGGTCTTGTTAAGCGCGATGATCACGGGAGTCCCGGTGCGGAAGGAAGCGTCGCTGACGAAGCGGTCGCCGCCGCCGATGCCCTCGGCGGCGTTCAGCATGAGGATGATCAGGTCCACCTCCCTCAAGGTGGTGTTCACCGCCGTCTGCATGCGCTCGGTGAGCAGGTCCCGCGGCTTCTGGAAGCCGGGCAGATCGAGCAGCACCGCCTGGTAGCCGGGTCCGTTGACGACGCCGGCGATGCGGTGACGCGTCGTCTGCGGCACCCGTGAGACTATGGCCACCTTCTCGCCGACGAGGGCGTTGACCAGCGTCGACTTGCCGACGTTGGGGCGTCCCAGCACGGCGACAAAACCGGAGCGAAAGTTTTGCCTTGCATCGTTCACTGGTTCTTGAATGTCATCGTTCATTGAAAGGCCATCATAGTGAAACCCTCAGGGGGAAGCCAGGTGGACGGCCAGCATCAGCCGGTGCCGCCCCGGCCCGTAATAATCCAGCTGATGACCGTTCCCGGTGAAACCGGCCTTCTCGTAGAGGCCCAGGCCCGCCCCGTTTTCGGGGTCCACCGTTGCCAGCAGCCGTGAATATCCTTCGGCGGCCAGGAGTTCCATGACCCCTTTCAGCAATTCCGAGCCATGGCCTTGCCGCTGAAACTCCGGGCGGATATAGATGCCTTCGAGATAGAGGTCCCCCTCTTCAAAACAACGGATGACTTCTGCCGCGCCCACGATTTCGCCACCGGCCCCGCCCTCATTCGCGCCGCCAACCTCGGCCACGTAGAGTCGTCCGTGGCCGGCGATTACCGGTAGCAGCCAGGCGTCCAGCGCCGATTCTCCCAGAGCCGAACGCCCGTATTCCACCAGCGCTTCCAGCTGCGGCGGCTCCAGCCGGGTGAGCCTGCGGATGACGAGCGCGTTCTCCCGCCCGCTCACGCCTTATCCCGCCCGCCGCATGACTCACTCACGATTTTCCCAGCCGAAAGCGTCGGGCAGCATTTCCGAGAGCGTCCGGGTCACATATTCGCCTTCGCGCCTGTAGCTGACCTTGAGCGCCGGCGAAAATTCGGATAACACCTGGCGGCAGGCGCCGCAGGGCGGAGCATCAGTTTCGCCGCCATCGCCATCGGCGACCACGGCAAGCTCGGTGAAGTCGCGCTCGCCCTCGCTGACAGCCTTGAGCAGGGCGACCCGCTCGGCGCAGACGGAAAGTCCACAGGAAGCGTTCTCGACGTTGGCGCCGGTGAACATTCGCCCGCCCGCGGAGACGATGACCGCACCGACACGAAAACCCGACGACGGCGCATACGCGTTTCGCGCCGCCCAGCGGGCCTGTTCCAAAAGTGAATGCCGCTCAGGGGTCAGTTCGGACATGTCTCCTCCCTTAACTGGTCAGATGCGGGGCCGCGACAATCTTCCCGGCACTCTCGTTTCCCCTTATCCCCACAACTGGAAGAGGATCGTGGCCACGATAATACCCAGCAGCGCCCCGAAAAACACTTCCAGGATGGAATGGATTCCGGATTCCACGCGGCTCTGCGCCACCAGGAAGGCCATCATGAAAGCCATCACGGAGATGAGGATGCCGTGCTCGAAAGACGCCGACACATATGTGACCGCCGTCCAGCCGGCGAAGGCGACGGCGGCGTGGCCCGACGGCATGCCGCCATGGAAGGGAGTGCCACGGTGCAGCACCGCCTTGGCGGCGATCGCCGCCAGCACCACCAGGATCAGAGCAATGACGGTGATATGGGCCGGCGACTGCCGCACCAGGGAGATCATGTTCTGCGACGGTTGGGTGATGCGGTCGAAGAAGACGAGGTACGCCACCGCCAGGGCATTGACGGCGGCGATCAGGACCGCGCCCGCGGCCACGTCCTTGGCGATCTTGGCCGCGGGATCGAAAGCAGTGCCAAAAGTATCGATGGCGGCCTCAACGGCGGTGTTCACCATCTCCATGACCAGCACAAATGAGATGGAAAACAGGATGGCGATGAGCTCGGTGCGTGAAAGGTCAAAGAAAAGGCTGCCCATGATGACCAGAAAGGCCACGGCGAAATGGATCTTCATGTTGCGCTGGGTGCGCAACACGTGGACGATGCCTTCAAAAGCAAAGGTGAAACTTTTCAGAGTGCTGCGGCGGTACATGGTCCTCGGCTCCTATTCCATTTCCCGGCACATTTCATGAAACAGCCGGTGCTGCATCTTTTCCATCTCGCCGGTATCGGCTTCGTGGTCGAAACCGGTGATGTGGAGAATGCCGTGGATGAGCAGCAGGCAGAGTTCCTGCGCCAGGGTGTTGCCATGGTCCTCGGCCTGGAGGCCGGCGATCTCGGGGCAGATGACCACGTCTCCCAGGAGCAGCGGCACTTCGCCGGAGCTGACGCCCATCTGGTTCAGCATCCCCGAGAGCAGGATCTCCTCTTCAGCCTGAAGCCCGGCGTCGTAGCCGGCCTCCACCTCCATGGCGGCGGCGTCAAGGGGGAAAGACAGCACGTCGGTGGCGCCCTTGCGGCCCATGTACCGCAGGTTCAGATCTTCCATCTCCCCGGCGGTCACGTAGGTGACACCGAGCTCGCCGCCGGAATACCCCAGCCGCACCAGGACCGCCACCGAGAAACCGGCAACCCTGCTGGTATCGATGCCATAGCCCGAGCGATCCTCGGCCTGAACCTCGGGCACGCTCATTTATCGCCCCCGATGGTTATCTCCGGGGGCTCCACCGCCGCGGAACCGCGGCCCCTCTTTTCTTCCTTCTTTTCCTCGCGGGGATAAGCGATGCGCATGGCGCCGAATCCCTGCAGGCTCTTCTCGAAAACCTTGCGGACCTTTTCCAGGTCGCCGAAGGTCATGCGGCTCTCGCTCAGCTGGCCGTCGCGCAGCCTCTGGTCGAAGATGTCGCGGATGACCGTCTTGATCCGCCTCGGCGTCGGATTGGCCAGGGAACGCACGGCGGCCTCGACCGAGTCGGCCAGCATGATGATGGCTGCTTCCCTCGAAGCCGGTTTGTGCCCGGCGTAGCGATAGGCCTCTTCGTCGACCGGTCCCTCGCGGGCGTTCTCTTTGGCCTTGTGGTAGAAATATGACAGCACGGTTGTTCCATGATGTTCCTTGATGATGTCAATGATGTCCGGCGGCAGGCCTTCCTCGGTGGCCAGGGTCACTCCATCCTTGACGTGCGCGGTGATCGCCAGCCGCGAGAGGCCCGGGGTCAGGCGGTCATGCGGGTTCTGCACGTGAAACTGGTTCTCGATGAAATAGTCGGGCCGGTTGAGCTTGCCGATGTCGTGATAGTAGGCTCCCACGCGCGCCAATAGCTGGTTGGCGCCGATGGCCTCGGCGGCGGCCTCGGCGATATTGCCCATGATGATGCTGTGGTTATATGTGCCGGGCGCCTTCATCATCAGCTCTTTAAGCAGCGGCCGCGTGGGATCGGCCAGCTCCAGCAGCTTCTGCGGCGTCGGCAGGTTAAAGACCATCTCGTAGACCGTCAGCAGCCCGATCGTCATCATGATGGTGAGCACGGCGTTGCCGAGCCCCCACGCGATGCCGGTCCCCAGGCGCGAAAGCGAGCTCTCACCGATCTGGCTGGCCCCGGCCGCGGTGGCGACGACCACCAGCCCGGCGAACATCCCGGCCTTCATCAGGTCGCGGCGCTGCGACACGTGCGTCACCAGGAAGACGGCGGCCAGCCCGCCAAACAGCGCCACCAGTGTGAACTGTGTGTCCGATCCCCCGACGATGGCCAGATTGACGCTGGCGAGGATGACCAGATTGGCCGACATGCGCGTTCCCAGCATCAGGGTTCCCAGCATGCCGAGCGCCGCCATCGGCACTATCAGCGGCGACAGCGACGGCAAAACTGAAAGTCGGTCAAAGAGGGTGAAAAGCACCAGCAGCGAGGCCGCGATGAAGATCAGCGAGCGCGAGTCGCGGATGTTCCTCTCGAAGCGCCTCACATACTGGGCCATGAAGACAACCTCGATAGCCACGATCAGCGCCAGCCCCGCCAGCGTACCGGTCTTGCGGCCCTGCTCGGTAAGCCCCAGCGCCTTCAGGGTGGCGATGTTGTCATCCGTGATCACCTGGCCGGGGGTCAGGATGGTCTCGCCGCTGCGAACGGTCACCATCACCGGCTGCACGCCAGCCGCGGCTTTGTCCTTGGCCTGCTGGGTCCTGTCGGCGTTGTAAATGTTGTTGGGCTCCAGGAATCCAACCGCCACTTCGCCCGCCGCGGCGGTCTCTTCCGGAGTCAGCGACATGGTCCCGATGACCGACTGCAGCCTGTCCTTGTCGGTGGCCAGGCTGGAGTCGGTGACGTTGCCCTCGAGGATGCGCTGGGTGCTGTCGACGGCGCCCTTTCGCAGTTGCGCCAGACGGGGATCGTCCAGAGAAGCCAGAGTGGCGGCCGTGGCGTCGCTTACCGGCGGCGGGCCGGGGATCTCCTGTATCAGCTTCGCCGCCTTGGCGGCATCGTAGGGCGCGGCCGCCGCCTGCGCCGCCGCTCTTCCGCCGGTGACGATATTGGCGACACGGTCAAAATAGGTGTTGATATTACGGGTGACCCTTGTCAGTACGGTGCCGTCGAAGACATAAACCTTGGGAGTTTCGTCGGACGCCTGGTTGCGCCGCCGCTGCGTCTCGGCGGTGTTCTCGAAGGTGAGGGTCCGCGGCGCGCGGATGAGATCAGGCGCCACGTCGCCGGCGTTCAGGTCGTAGCTGCCGGGGAAGAAAGCGCTGCCCACGATCAGCCAGACCGCCAGCCAGGTCAGGACGGCGGCGATGATACCGAAGGTCTTGAGATCGATGGAATTAAAGTAGCGCCGCGTGGCGGCAATGCCGCGGCCCAGTGAGGAAGGAGTATCCATGGTTAGCTGTTTTGGTCCGTTTTCGCCGTTTCAGTCAATTGGCGCGCCCGCCGCGCCTTATTGATGCTGCCCGCCGGAATATTGCTTGTATGCCGCCACGATCTTCTGCACCAGCTTGTGGCGGACGACGTCCTTGCTCTCGAAGTTGATGAAGGATATGTCGGAAATCTCCCCCAGGATGTCGACGACGGTTACCAGGCCCGAAAACCTGGCGTCGGGCAGGTCCACCTGGGTGATGTCGCCGGTCACGACCATGCGGGAACCGAAGCCCAGCCGGGTGAGAAACATCTTCATCTGCTCAGGGCTGGTGTTCTGCGCCTCGTCGAGGATGATAAAGGAATCGTTGAGCGTGCGGCCGCGCATGAAAGCCAGCGGCGCCACCTCGATTGCACCTTTTTCCATAAGTGTAGTCAAACGGTCCGGCTCCACCATGTCGTAGAGGGCGTCAAAGAGCGGCCGCAGGTAAGGGTCGACCTTCTCCAGCATCGTCCCCGGCAGGAAGCCGATTTTCTCTCCCGCCTCCACCGCCGGCCTGGTAAGGATGATGCGGTTGACCCGCTTGGACAGCAGCTCGCTCACGGCCAGGGCCAGCGCCAGGTAGGTCTTGCCGGTGCCGGCGGGTCCGATGGCGAAGGTTATGGTGCTGCCGCGGAGGGAATCCACGTATTTCTTCTGGTTTATCGTCTTGGGCACGATCTTGCGGCCCCGGTGCTCCCAGACGATGTCGCCGAAGACTTCCGCGGCCCTGCCGGAGCTTTCCGCGATCACCGACCCCACCGATTCCACAGTCTCGCTGTTGACCACGTGCCCGGCGGCGATCAGCTCCAGCAGCTCCTCGATGATGGCCAGGCCGCGCTCGACCTCCGGCTCTTCCCCTTCCAGGGAGATGACGTTGCCGCGCACGCCGATGTCGCATCCGAGGCGCTGCTCCAGCGCCTTGAGGTTGGTATCGTGGTCGCCGGTAAACTCGGCGACGATGTCGTTGTCGATTTCCCGCGTCGTCTTCATTTGCCTGCAAGCTTTCCCTTCACCATCTCGCTGACGGCCTTGCCGTCGGCGCGCCCGGCCACCGCCGGCATCAGCAGGGACATGACCTTGCCCATGTCCCTGACTTCAGTGGCTTCGGCATCGGCGATCGCCTTCTCGACCAGGGCCTGCAGCTCGGTCTCGTCCATGGCCCGGGGCAGGTAGGTGTCGATGATCGCGGCTTCCGCTTCCTCCATGGACGCCCTGTCGTCGCGCCCGACGTCATGGAAGGCCTCGGCGGACTGCAGCCGCTTCTTCTTTTCGGTCGTCAGCACCTTGATCTCCTGATCTTCGTCCAGTTCACCGCCGGCCTCCTTCGCCTCCAGCTGCAGGCGGCTGAGGAGCATCCTCAGCACCGAGGCCTTCTCCTTGTCGCGGGCCTTCATGGACCCGATCATATCCTTTTGTACCTGCTCGACCAGTCTCACAGTTCCCCCTCGATGTCAAACCCGGCCGCCCCCCGCGCCAGCAGATGCCAGTGCAGATGGAAGATCGCCTGGCCGCCGCCGCTGCCGACGTTGTTGATTACCCTGTAACCGGATTCCTTCACGCCGAGTTTCCCGGCCACCTCGACCACGAACTCGAGCATCGCCTTGCAGAACCCGGGTTCCGCCCCGCCGATGTCATTGAGCCAGTGGATATGGCGCCGCGGAATCACCAGCACGTGAACAGGCGCTTTGGGATAGAGATCATTGATGGCGATGAACTGATCGTTCTCCATCACTTTCTCCGCCGGAATCTCTCCGGCGACGATACGGCAAAACAGGCAGCTGTCATCATTCATGCTCGATCACCTCTCCCACGACTCCGCTTGACGAAACGCCGGTCCCACGCACGAGCGCGACCTCCCCGGGAGCGCCGCCCCGGACCTCGAATCTGGTGTAATCGGTACTGTATCCTCCCTGGACTCCCGGCGCGACCGGCGACTCCAACAGGATTTCGCTTGTGAGGCCGACTTTCCTTTGCCTGTAAACGTCCTGCAGCCGCTCGGAAAGCTTCCTCATGGCCAGGCTGCGGCGCTTTTTCTCCCCGGGAGGCACGGTATCGCCCATCAGTGCGGCGGCGGTCCCCGGCCGGGGCGAGTAGGTGAAAACATGTACCTTGCTGAAACCGGCCGCTTCCACCAGGCGCATGGTGTTCTCGAAGGCGGCTTCGTCCTCGCCGGGGAAACCGGCGATGACGTCGGTGGTGAGATTGACCTCGGGCAGCATGGCGCGCACGTGGCTGACCGCTTCCATGAAAGCGGCGGCGTCGTATCTGCGCCCCATGGCCGCCAGCACCCCGTCGTCGCCGCTTTGCAGCGGCAGGTGCAGGTGGCCGCAGATGGCGCGGCGCCGTTGCATGACTTCCAGCAGCCGCGGCGTGACCCTGCCCGCCTCGATGGAGCTCAGGCGCAGGCGCTTCAGTCCCGGCGCCGCCGCCAGCGCTTCCAGCAGATCGGCAAGCTCCAGCCCGCCGTCGCGCCAGGAGCCGGCGTTGATCCCGGTAACAACCAGCTCCGAAAATCCCGCCGCGATCATTTTTGCAGCCGACTCGCGAACCTTCTCCAGCGGGACGCTTCTGGGCCTGCCGCGCACCTGCGGAATGACACAGTAGGAGCAGCCGTTGGCGCAGCCATCCTGTATCTTGAGGAAAAAACGGGTACGGCCCGGCGCGGCGGCTTCGGCGCCCGCCCGCAAGCCGGCGGCAGCTTCAGCGCCGGCATCAGTCTCGGCTCCCTGCAGGCCAGCCGCGGCCGGCCCGGCTCCATCCAAAACCGCGGCAATGGCGGCCGCCGCCTCATCGGGCTCTCCGGCGACAACCACGACGTTGTCGGCCAGCCCGGAGAATGTTTCCGGCTTCAGGCGCGCGGCGCATCCGGTGACAAAGACGCGCCCGCCCGGTCCCACCCTGCGAGCGGCGCGGCGCACCTCCTGGCGCGACTGCTTCTCGCCCTCGGCGGTGACGCAGCAGGTGCCCACCAGGGAAGCGTTGAGCCGATTCCCGCGGGCAGGCAGGCACTCGGCCACCGCCTGAACGTCGGCGTGGTTGACCTTGCATCCCAGGGTATGTGTCTGCAGACTGCCCATGTTATTTGTTTGCGCTCCGCCCGCCAAAGATAAACTTAAATCCCTAGCCCAACATTCCCAGCCGGTTCATGACAATCGCCGCAGCCACGAGAGCCGCCGTCTCCGTTCGCAGCACCTGCGTCCCCAGGCTGGCGAAGACGGCGCCTGCCCCGGCCAGCATATCGATCTCGGACCGGGTAAAGCCGGCCTCGGGGCCCACCAGCAGCGATAACCGCATGGTTTCAGTTGCAGCCGCCGTAGCCGCTCCCGTAGCCGTTCCCGTAGCCGCTCCCGTTGCCGTTACTTTCCCCGTGACGTTCACGAGCGCGGCGGTAAGCGGCTCGGCTCCGACCTCAGTGGCCAGAACCAGCAGCGGCTCCGAAAATTCTTTCAGCCATTCCTCGAGCCCGGCGGGGGCCGCGATCTCCATGACCGTATTGCGCTTCGACTGACCGGCCGCGGCCCTGGCAATCCGCCGCCACCTGGCGAGCTTCTCGCCGCTGTCCCGTCCGGGCCGCGCCACCGATTTGCCGCTGAATACAGGGACCAGCCCGGCGACGCCTATCTCGCTCAGTTTCTCGACCACCAGGTCAAATTTTTTCCCTTTGGGAAGCGCTTGCGCCACCGTCAGTTTCACGGACACAGCCGTTGCCGCAGCGCCGGCCTCATTGCCGCCGGCCCCATTGCCGCGGACCTCTTCCCCGACCGTCACTTCAACCGGGCCGCCGATGCGCTCGACCACGGCCGCGAAGACGCGCCCGTCGGGACCGGCCAGCTCCATGGCAGAGCCCCGCTTCAGCCGCAGGACCCGGCTGGCGTGGAAGGAGTCGTCGTCACCAAGGCAGATGCTGGCGCCGGCGGCGAGGGCATCGGATACAAAGAATCGATGGATGTGTTTCAAAAAGTGACCCCCGGAGGCGGCAGGCCCGGCGGCCTCCCGGCGCAGTTTAGCGGAAGGCTGCCTTGATACGGTTGATCAACCCTTCGTCGCTGGCGTAGTTCTTGTCGTGCGTCGCCTCGGCAAAGCGCTGCAGGAGTTCCTTCTGCTCGGATGACAGATGCCGGGGGATCATGATCTCCATGATCAGCTTGAGGTCGCCGCGCCCGCGTCCGCGCAGGTAGGGCATCCCCCGCCCGCGCAGGACCTTGACCTCTCCCGGCTGCGTGCCCGGCCTGACCTCGTAATCCTCAGGTCCCTCGAGCGTCGGTATCTCGATTGTGGCGCCCAGGGCCGCGTCCACCATCGTCAGCGGCAGCCTGTAGACGAGATCGTTGCCGTCACGCATCAGATCCTCGTCCTCGGCCACAGACACCTGCACGAAGAGATCGCCCGCTCCGGCGCCGCGCTCGCCGACGCCGCCGCGTCCCGCCAGCCTGATGCTCTGGCCGTCGGAGATACCCGGCGGGATCTCGATCTCGATTTTTTTGACAGTCTTGACGATCCCGCGGCCTTTGCAATCGGGGCAGGGCGACGATACCGTCGAGCCGGCGCCGCCACAGTCGCGGCAGGGCCCCGTGCGGACGAACTGGCCGAAGGCGGTCCTGGTCATGGACCGCACCTGGCCGCTTCCCCGGCAGGTCTTGCAGGTTTCCCGCTCGCTGCCGGGCGCCGCGCCCGAACCCTCACAGGCAGGACAATAGTCAACCGTCTCGTACTCGACTTCCCGCTTGACCCCGGATGCCGCCTCGGCCAGGGTGATGTCGACCTCCGCGGCGATGTCGGCGCCTCTCGCCGGCCCGCGCGAGCCGCCGAAGATGTCGCCGCCGAACATGCCTTCCCCGAAAAACGTGCGCAGGATGTCCTCGAACGAGAATTGGGAAAAATCTGAAAAGCCGCCGCGCTTGAGTCCGTCAAAACCATGGCTGTCATAGGTGGCGCGGGTCTCGGCGTTGCTGAGGACCTCGTAGGCCTCGGCCGCTTCCTTGAACTTGCTCTCGGCCTCGGGGTCGCTGGTGTTGACATCGGGGTGCAGCTCCCGCGCCAGCGAGCGGAACGCCTTCTTGATCTCTTGCTCTCCGGCCGAGCGCGGCACGCCCAGCACTTCGTAATAATCTCTTTTCATGGATTTAAAGACACGCTCCTGTGAATGGATTCGTCAGTTATAGATCTCTTCGACCAGCCGGCTGAGCGACCGGGCGGTATGCTCGACGCTGCCGATCACCGAAGGATAGTCCATCCGGGTCGGCCCCAGCACGCCCACGGTGCCGAGGTTGCGATGGGCCAGCCCGTAATTGGCCGCCACCAGGCTGCAGCCCCGCATGGCCGTGGCGGGCATCTCGCGGCCGATGCGCAGATAGACCCGCTGCTCGGAGATGGCCGTTCCCAGCAGTTCCACGATCTCTTCCTGCTGGTCCAGCAGCCGCATGAGGCTGCGGATCGCCGAGCTGCCGTCCGCTTCCAGCCTTGAAAAGAAACTGGAGACGCCGTCGACGTAAAGTCCGCGGCTGCCGCCGCCGCTGCCAAAGGCCGGCGCCAGCCAGCCCAGGAACGATCTCTCCACCTCGGAGAGCCCGGGCTCCTCGAGGCGCATCATCACCCGGCGGCTGCCCAGCTCCAGGCCCGCGACGGCCTCGTTGAGATAACTACGGGCCCAGTTGACCACGCCCGGGTCGACGGCGCCGTCGAAGATCACCATCTTTTTGGCGACTCCTCCGGACGCCGTGATGATCACGACCACAAGCATGTCCGGATGAAGCTGCAGCACTTCGACGTGCCTGATGGCGGTGCTGTCCTGCGACGGCGCCGATACCAGCGCCAGCAGTCCCGTAGCCCGGGCAAGCAGCGCTGCGCACTGGCGCAGCGAATCCTCGATCTCGCCCTCGAGCTCTCCGGGGCCGGGAGCATTCACCCGCCGCCGGCTGCGCCGTTCGCGCGCCGTGGTATCCACATAAAATCTATAGCCCTCGTCCGTCGGCACCCTGCCTGCGGATGTATGCGGGTGGGTGAGGAAGCCGAGCTTCTCAAGCTTCGCCAGTTCGCCGCGCACGGTCGAGGCCGACACCTCAAAACCGCCCTGCTGGCACAGGAACCTGGAGCCGATGGGCTTGCCGGTGGCGACGTGGTATTCGATGACAGCGGCGAGTATCTGCGCCAGCCTCGGCGTCAGTCCCGCGGTTCCCTTGTTGGTCGTTTCGTCCATGTTCATGCAATCCCGGCCTGCTCCATGATCGGGCAGAAACTTCCCCTAATCCCGCAAAAGACGCGCACAGACTTCATTGGCCACAAAGCGGCCCTGACGCGTCAGACATATTCTACCACCTTCATTTACCAGGAATCCATTTCGTAGCAGGCCCTTTTCCTGCCGGCTATCGAGCACCGCCGCCACCGCGCCGCGTTCGACACCGCGATCCCGCCTCAGGCCCAGCAAAAGCTTCTCGGAAATCTTCCCCCGCGGGTCCAGACGCTCGATCTCACGAAGTCCCTCCCAGCCGCCGCCGGCGGCGGCTTCGATGTAGCCCTCGAGCGACTCGCTGTTCCTCCAGCGGACCGTTCCCACCGTGCTCCAGGCCCCGGCCCCGAGACCCAGATAGTCGCTGCCGTCCCAGTAGGCCAGGTTGTGGCGGCACTCCTTTCCCGGCAGGGAAAAATTGCTGGTCTCGTACCAGCGGTAGCCGGCGCCCTCGAGGCGGTCGACTGCCAGCTCATAAAAACTCCGCCCCCGGGCCGCCGCCGCTTCGAGCTCACCCAACCAGCGCCGCTGGAAGGCGCTGCCCTCCTTGACGGTCAGCTCATAACAGGAGAGGTGGTCCGGCTCCAGGGCCAGCGCCCGGTCGAGATCGCTCTCCAGACCGGCCGCCG
>JAJZQT010000029.1 GCA_021803005.1 Actinomycetes bacterium | reverse complement strand
GCGTTTTGGATTTAAGACGGCAGCATTTAGACTGGTTTTCAATCGATGCTGCCGTTCAAGGACAACATCCCAACCGAGCGTTTCCCCATCGTGACGGCGCTGATCATCGCCATCAACGCCGCCGTGTTTCTGTACGAGCTGACGCTCGACGCCGCCGGCAAACTCGACGCGTTTTTGGCGCAATACGGCATGACCCCGTACGAGATAACGCATGGCGTTTCCGTCACGCAACGTAGCATTCCGGTTTATCTGACCCTGATCACGATGATGTTCCTGCACGGGGGATGGCTGCATATCGGCGGCAACATGCTCTATCTCTGGATCTTCGGGAACAACGTCGAAGACACCATGGGCCGTTTCCGCTTCGTGTTCTTCTACCTCGCCTGCGGCGTGCTGGCCGGCCTGGCCCAGATCGCTGTCGATCCCGCCTCGACCGTGGTCAACATCGGCGCCAGCGGCGCCATCGCCGGGATTCTGGGAGCTTATCTGCTTCTTTTTCCCCGGGCGAAAGTCACAACTCTCATCTTCCTGGTAGTGTTCATAACCGTGGTTCAGCTGCCGGCAGTGGTGGTGCTGATCTTCTGGTTCCTGCTCCAGCTGTTCTCAGGGGTCCTCGGCATGAGCACGAGCGGCGACAACGTTGCCTATTTTGCCCACATCGGCGGCTTTATCGCCGGGCTTCTGACCATCAAATTGTTTACCCTGGGCAAGCATAAGGTTCACATTAAGAGAGGCTACATGTAGAATGGACTAAGTAGCCCAGTCCTGAAGAAAAAATGCCTCGAATATCAGGTATTTTTTAGCGTCGATCCGGCTGTTGTGGACGGTTCCGGATGCTTGCGGGGCGTTTCGGCGGTGTGATATAATTTTCCAAACTGCGAAGTACTGTCGGAGTGGGTTCAAGACCCACTTCTTTTTTGCTTACTTGCAGTGAATAAAGCAGCCAAAATTGAAGATATCGAGCAGACTTTATCGCAGGTTTTACCTGAGGTTGATGTCGTTGATGTCGAGGTTGCCGGAGGCGGTGGAAATCCGATTTTGCGGGTTTTTATCGACCATCCCGAGGGAGTCAATCACGAGCTGTGCATGCGGGTGACCACCCTGTTGGACCGGTACCTGCAGGACCATACGGTTGAGGTATCCTCACCGGGTCTGGAAAAACGGCTGCGCAAGCCCGAACATTTTCGGGCGGCGGTCGGACAAAAGATCAAGGTTAAGACATTTGGCCCGGTGGAAGGAGAGCGAAACTTCACCGGTTTTTTATTCTCGGAAGACGGACGGGAGTTGGTCCTGGAAATGGATCAGGGCCGGCGGGTTGCGATCCCGGCCGAGTCGGTGGCGATGGCTCGCACCGTCTTCGAGTTTGGCGGCCAGGAAAAGCCGCGAAAGGAAAAGCCGCGAAAAAAGAAGCGGCGCAAGCGCGACTGACGCTCCGGTTTTTCCGGAGCTGGCAATGTTCGATTAAAGGAGTCCAGATGAGCAAAGAGATCGTAGAGGCCTTAAGGCTTCTGGAAGAAGAGAAAGGGATCAGCTTTCAGGTGTTGCTGACCGCGCTCGAGGACGCCCTTCTTTCCGCATACAAAAAGACCCCGGGGGCGGTCGAGCACGCCAGGGTCGTGATCGATCCGGACAGCGGCGAGATCAGCATCTATGAATTAATTTTGCCGGACCGTCCCGCTGCCGTCGTGGCCGCGGAGGCTGCCGCCGCCGCCGCTGAAGCCGGAGAGACCACCGAAATCGAGACCGGGGAGGACGCCGAGGCCGAGATCGTCATGACCGGCGAAACCAGCGCCACCCTCGACACCGGTGAGACCGTGGTACTGGAAGGCGAAGCCGCCGCTGAAGCCGCCGGGGCCGGCGCGGTAACAACAGGTCAGGCCGGCGGGGAGCCCCAAGAGGAAGAATTCGATCTCTCCATGTATGACGAGAGCGAGATCGAGAAGGTCAAGCTGGAAACTCCCGAGGATTTCGGGCGAATCGCGGCGCAGACGGCCAAGCAGGTAATCTTCCAGAGGATCCGCGAGGCCGAGCGCGACATGATGTATGACGAGTATCAGGGCCGCAAGGGCGAGATCGTCACCGGCATCGTTCAGCAGAGCGATCAGCGGTACACCCTGGTCGACCTGGGCAAGGTCGAGGCCTTGCTGCCGGAGAGCGAGCAGGTCGACAACGACCGTTACGTCCATGGCTCGCGCATCAAGGCGGTCATCGTCGACGTGCGCGATCACACCAAGGGCCCGCAGGTCATCGTGTCCCGCCGCAGCGACGAGCTCATACGCAAGCTTTTCGAGCTGGAAGTTCCCGAAGTGGCCGACGGCCTGGTGGTCATCAGGAACGTTGCCCGCGAGCCGGGTTACCGTTCCAAGATCGCAGTCGAGTCGAGGGAAGACGGCATCGACCCGGTCGGCGCCTGCGTCGGTCCCCGGGGATCCCGTGTCCGCATGGTTGTCAGCGAGCTCGGCGGCGAGAAGATCGATATCATTCCCTATAACGACGAACCGGCGCGCTTTGTCGCCAAAGCCCTGAGCCCGGCGAAAGTCCGCGAGGTGCTGGTTGATGACGAGGCAATGTCTGCTACGGTGGTCGTGCCCGACGATGAGCTGTCGCTCGCCATCGGCAAGGAAGGGCAGAACGCGCGGCTGGCCAACAAGCTGACCGGCTGGCGCATCGACATCAAGAGCGAGAGCCAGATGGCCGAGGAGGAGGACTCCATGGCTTTTTCGGACGAGGAAGTCGAGGAACTCGCCGGCCGCTGCTGTGCTGTCACCAAGACCGGCAAGCGCTGTCCCAATGCAGCTCTGCCGGGCACTAGATACTGCGGCATTCCCGCGCACCAGAAACTCTCCGAGCAGGAGGGCGACGTGCCCGCAGCTGAGGGCGAAGAAGCCGGGGAAGCCGCAGCCGCGCCGGCTGAGGCTGAAGAGACCAGCGGTTCGAGTTAACCAGCTTTGGCCGGGCGAGGGCATGTCCCACAGCGGATGTGCGCGGGTTGTGGCAACAGGTTTGCCAAGGCAGCCCTGGTCCGCTTTACTGTGGTGGAGACCGCGGCCGGCAGGGAGCTGATCCTGGATGTTGCCTCCGGCAGCCCGGGCAGAGGCGCTTACGTCTGTCCCCGGCTGGAATGCCTGGACAAGGCGCTGGACCGGAAATTCCTGCAGCGGCGCCTGAAGGCGGCTGGCGACTCCCGGCAACTTAAAGAGGAATTCGTCCGTTTGATTGAAGAACGGTTACATTAAATCGGAACGCAAATCGCGCTCCTTTGGAGTGCGAGGTGAAGATATGGCAAAGAAACGTGTTTACGAAATAGCAAAAGAAAACAATTTGACCAGCGCACAGGTGGTCGAGAAGCTCAAGGCCGCCGGTATCGAGGTCAGCGGCAGCCTTGCCAGCGTCGATGCCGAGGCCGCGGGCAAAGCACTCGCGGCAGGCCCGGTGACGGCAGCCCCGGCACCGTCAGCCCCGGCGGCAAGCAAGCAGCCGAGCGTTAAAACGGCGAGTACGAAGCCGGCGGAAGCCAAAGCCGCAGGAGCTAAACCAGAAGCCGGTGCCAAAAGAGCCACCGGTGCCAAACCCGCCAGCGACGCACAGGCAAGCACCAAACCGGCAGCGAAGGCCCCGGCCGCCGAGGCGGCAGCGGTCCCGCAGGCAAGCGGCAATTCGAAGGCAGCTCCGGCCGCCGAGGCGGCAGCCCCGGCAGGCGACACAACGGAGAGCGACACCAAGGCGGCGGCTCCCAGGAAGCAGCGCAAGGCTCCGGTCAAGGCGAACAATCTCGGCAAACGCCGCCGCGTCATCATCGATCCTTCAGCCGCCAAGCGGCGCAGTTTTGTTCCCGCCGGGCGCCATCAGCGGGCGCGCCACAAGGGACGCAAGGGCGAGGCGACCGCGGTGGCCGAGCGCCAGGAACAGGTGCTGCAGCCCGATGCCGACACGGTAGTCAAGATCAATTCCGGCGCCACCATCAAGGACATCTCCGCGGGGCTCGGCATTTCCACATCGGAGATCATCAAGCGCCTCATGAGCTACGGCGAGATGGCGACGATTACACAATCTTTGAGCGATGAGGCCATCAGCACGCTGGCGGACGACCTCGAGCGCAAGGTCGAGATCGTGCACGCCCATGACGAGGAGGCCGTGGAGGAAGTCGTTGACAATCCTGAAGATTTAGCACCCCGCGCCCCCGTCGTCACCATCATGGGCCACGTCGACCACGGCAAGACCTCACTGCTGGACGCGGTGCGTGAGACCGAAGTGACCGCGACCGAAGCCGGCGGCATCACCCAGCATATCGGCGCCTACCAGGTCGAGCACGCCGGCAAGCGCATAACCTTCCTCGATACTCCCGGCCATGAGGCTTTTACCGCCATGCGCGCCCGGGGAGCCAAGGTCACCGACGTGGCCGTGCTGGTCGTGGCCGCCGACGACGGCGTCATGCCGCAGACCATTGAGGCCATCGACCACGCCAAGGCCGCAGGTGTTCCCATCGTCGTGGCCGTGAACAAGATTGACAAGCCGGAAGCAAATCCGGAACGGGTCAGGCAGGAACTCACCGAGTACGGCGTCATCCCCGAGGACTGGGGCGGCGACACCGTTTTCGTCGACGTCAGCGCCAAGAAGAAGATCGGCCTCACCAACATGCTGGAGATGATCCAGCTGGTATCAGAGGTGCAGGAGCTCAAGGCCAACCCCGACGCTCCGGCGAGCGGTGTGGTCATCGAGTCCAAGCTCGATCCCGGCCGCGGCGTCGTGGCGACTGTCCTGATTGACCGCGGCACCATGCACGTGGGCGACGCCATCGTCGCCGGCGAGGCTTCGGGCAAGGTCAAGGCCATGAGCGATTACAAGGGAAGGCCGCTCAAGACGGCGGGGCCCTCGGTTCCGGTCGAGATCCTCGGTTTTGACGTGGTGCCTCAGGCCGGCGAGACCTGCCGCGTGGTCGAGGACGAGCGCAAGGCCCGCACCATCGCCGGTCAGCGTTCGGACCGCATCAAGGCGGAGATCCTCGCCAAGCGCCGCGCCTTCACTCTCGACGACGTTTTCGCCAAGATCAAGGAAGGCGAGGTCAAGGACCTCAACCTCATCATCAAGGCCGACGTTGCCGGATCGGTTGAGGCGCTCGAAGAGGCGCTTCTGCAGATCAAGCACGCCGAGGTCAAGATCAACATCATCCACACCGGCGTCGGCGCCATCAACGAGTCGGACGTCATGCTGGCGGCCGCCTCGCAGGCGATCGTGCTCGGATTCAACGTGCGCCCCAGCTCCGCCGCCAAGACCGTGGCGGACCTCGAGGGCGTCGACGTGCGCACCTACAGCGTAATCTACAAGGTCACCGAAGACGTGAAGGCGGCCCTGATCGGCATGCTGGAACCCACGTATGTCGAGGAGGAGCTGGGCGAGGCCGAGATCAGGCAGACCTTCAAGGCCTCGAAGATCGGCACCATCGGCGGCTGCTACGTTACCCGCGGCAAGGTTACCCGCAACGCCCAGGTCCGCCTGGTGCGCGAGGGCACGATCATCTGGCAGGGCCAGCTGGCTTCCCTCAAGCGGTTTAAGGAAGATGTCCGGGAAGTCGAGGAGGGCTACGAATGTGGCGTTCTGCTCGAAGGATATAACGACATCAAAGAAGGCGACGTCCTTGAGTTCTTCGAGACGAAAGAAGTTGCGGCGAGCTGACGGCTATGTCGGCATCCTGGCGGCGGATATCCACTTCCCGGAGAATGGTTCCCTCAAGGACAAACGCCAGAACCTGCGCAGCCTGAAAGCGGGCCTGGCGCGCCAGCTGGGAGCCTCGGTGGCTGAAGTCGGCTATCACGACCTCTGGCAGCGGTCCCGCATCATCCTCTCCCTTTGTTCACGTTCCGATCAGGAGACCCAACGCGCCCTCGACATGGCCATCCGTTATCTGGAGCGGCGCGATTACCAGTTTTCAGCGGTGCGCCGCGAGATAATCAAGGTCGATGGGGAAGGTGACTGAAATGGCGGGACAGAGAATGCGCCGGATCAATGAAGCCATCCGCGAGGTCCTGAGCGAAGCCATTACCGGCGGGCTCAAGGATCCGCGCATAGGTTTCGTGACCGTGGTCAGTGTTGACACGTCACCCGATCTCAGGACGGCGAAAGTATACGTCAGCGTGCTTGGTGATGAAGAGGAACTCAAGCAATCCCTGAAAGGCCTGGAGCACAGCCACGGCTATCTGCAGTCTCTGCTTGGCGGCCAGCTGGGGATGAAGAGAACTCCGCAGCTGAGTTTCCGGCGGGATGAGAGCATCGAGCGCGGCATGCGTATCGAAAAAATCCTGAAGGAAATGGAAGACAAGTAGACGTCCGCGCCAAACAGGCGACGCCAAGCGGTGTATTGCTGGTTGATAAACCGTCAGGGATGACATCCCACGACGTCGTCGACCGGATCCGCCGTTTGACCGGCATCAGGAAAGTCGGCCACGCTGGCACTCTGGACCCCTTCGCCACGGGGCTGCTGATCGTGCTGGTGGGCACGGCGACCCGGCTTTCCTCCTTCTTTACTTCACTTGACAAGGAATACCGGTTTTTGGTGCAGTTCGGAGCGGCCTCGACCACCGGCGACATCGACGGGGAAATAACACAGATATGTACTCCGGACAAAACGGACGCGAGCATCCCGGAGGAGTCGCGCCCGGGCGCGCCGGCGACGCCGGTCACGGAAGCCGCGCTGCGCGGCATTCTGCCACAATTCATAGGAACTATCAATCAGAAAGCGCACGCTTTCTCCGCGGTCAAGGTGGACGGCGAGCGGCTTTATCTCAAGGCAAGAAGGGGCGAAGCGATCGAGGCTCCGGTGAGGGAGATAGAGATTCAGAGCATCGCCATCGATTCATTTGACGCCTCCTCGCAGCGGGCGGAATTGACCGTCAGCTGCTCCAAGGGCACTTACATCCGGCAGCTCTGTGAGGATATCGCCGCCGGTCTCGGCACCGGCGCCTACGCGGCTGAGCTCAGGCGGACCCGCAGCGGCGAATTCAGCGCCGGCGCAGCTGCCAGCCTTGAAGAGCTGGGTGATTTGCCGCGTGAAATGCTGCTTGTGGAGGCGAACCCGTCTTTTATTTCCTGTTTGGGTGCGCTATATTTCCTTCCCGTGAGGGAATTGGACGAAAAGGAAGCCAGGGCGGTCGCTTCTGGACGAGGCATCAGCGGCAGCGAGGACCGGCCGTTGCGCCTGGCTCGGGAAGGACGGTTGCTGGCGATCTATGGACCTGGCGATATTCCGGGGCAGCTGCGGCCGCTAGTGGTCCTTGCATGAGAGTCTACCGCGAAATCGGCGAAGTGCCGGCGGGAAAACGCGTCGTGGCCATCGGCACTTTCGACGGGGTCCATATCGGCCATCAGAAAATCATCGGCGATGCCGTGGCGGCGGCGAAAGAAAACGGCGCCCGCAGCATGGTCATGACCTTTCATCCCCATCCGCTTTCGATCATCGCGCCCGATCACAGCCCGCCGATCCTGACGCCGCTCAACATCAAGACCGATCTCATCGGCAGCCTCGGCGCCGACGAGCTGCTGATCATTCCCTTCACTGACGAATTTTCCCGCCTGTCGCCGGAGGTTTTCTGCGAGATGCTGTTTTCCCCGCAGCTGGGCGCCATCCAGGTGATCGTCGGAGACAATTTCCGCTTCGGCTACAAGGCCGGCGGCGACATCAAGTTCCTCGAGGAATACGGCGAAAAGGTCGGCATGAAGGTCATGGCCGAGCCGCTGGTGACCGCCCTCGGCGAGCCCATCTCTTCCACCCGCATCCGTAACCTGCTCGTGGAGGGGAAGCTTTCGGAAGTACGGCAGATCCTCAGCCGCCCCCCGTCGACGCACGGCAAAGTCGTCCATGGTGACAAGCGGGGCCGCACCCTCGGCGTGCGCACCGCCAATATCGAGGCGCGGGTCGATTGCATCTTTCCCGGCAAGGGCGTTTACCTGGCGGACGTCTTCATCGGCAACGATCCTTACGCCTGCCTCGTGAACGTCGGCCAGAATCCGACCTTCTGCAGCACCGATGGGGAAAGTGAGGAGAGGATGCGGATCGAGGCCCACATCCTCGACTTCGAGCGCAACCTCTATGGACTCAACGTCCGGGTCGATTTCCTCGAGCGTTTGCGCGACGAGAAGAAATTTGATAGTCCGGAGGAGCTGGTGGCCCAGATCAAGAAGGACATTGCCGCCGCCAGAAGCTATAAGGAGTTCGCGGTCAACCGCAAGCAATAGTCCCGCCGCCTCCGGGCGCCGGCCTTCCCCGCCCGGTTAAACCACGTGCTGACATTACCCGCCCGGTTAAGTCACGTCCTGACACCGCCCGGTCATGGACCCCGCCGCCGGCAGCACCACGGAAAATGTCGATCCCACGCCCGGTTCTGAAGCAACCCGAATCTCGCCGCCGTGCTCGCTGACGATTTTCTGGGAAACTGACAACCCCAGTCCCGTACCCTTGCCCACCGGCTTGGTGGTGAAGAAGGGATCAAAGGCGCGGGCGACAGCGATGTCGTCCATTCCCGAGCCGGTATCGGTGAAACAGACTTCCAGCATGCTGCATTCACCCGCCGACTGGCTGCCGCGGGCGTTGATGGCGAGGTGGCCGCCCTGAGGCATCGACTGGATGGCATTGTGGATGATATTGAGGAAGACCTGCTTCATCAGGTTGGAATCGACCGCGACCGGCGGCAGATTTTCCTCGAACGAGATCTGGACTGCAACCAGGCTCATGTCTGTCTGGTGCCGCAGCAGGAATAAAGTGTGCTCGATCAGTTCCCTGACGGAGACGGGCTCGGTGTCGAGCTTCCCTCCCTGGTGCGCGAAATCCAGCAGGTGGCGGACGATGTCGCGCGCACGGAGCGTCTCGCTCTCGATGACCTCCAGTCTCTGGCGCATCGCTTCCGGGTTGAGGTCGCGGGATTTCATCAATAGAGCGCTGCCGAGGATTCCGGTGAGGGGATTGTTGATCTCGTGCGCCACGCCGGCCGCCAGCTCGCCGATGGCCGCGAGTTTGGACGAACTGTAGAGCTGCCGCTGCAGTTCTTCCTGTTCCTCAACGCGGCGCTCCAGCACCGCCATCATGTTATTGAAGGTTTCGCCCAGCTGAGTTATGCGGTCGGGACAGGCGGCCTTGAAGACTTCGCAGCGCTCGCAGCGCCCCAGCTTCTGGGCGAAGACTCCCTGGACCTCGCAACCGCAATGAGTGCCGGCGACCTGCCAGCAACGCAGATTTTCCCTGGAGCCGTACGCGGGGCAGCCGGTTTTGTCACAGCTCTGGAATTCCCAGCAGGGGACCAGGTTGGGATTCTGATAGCGGGTGCCAAAACTTTGCTGGGCCTCGGCCAGCGAGATCAGGTTGGCGATCTCGGCCGTGGCTGCCGCAAGCTCCAGATTCTGTGCTTCGAGTTTTTCGAAGAGGCGCATGTTTTCGATGGCGACGGCAACTTCACTGCCGATGGCAGAAATCAGGTCGAGGGTTTCCTGGTCGAAATCGCTTCGGGCCCCGGTCACGCAGATGGCGCCCTGGAGCTTGCCTTCGAATTTAAGCGGCACGCAGGCGATCGCCCCCGGCGCTTCCTGGGCGCCCGTGACTTCCTCGCCCTCGCTGTCATTGACTTCCCCGCCCTCGCCGCCGCCGCCGGGCCACTCGAGCACCGCGGGCTTGACGGAGCGGGTGGCCGCCCGGGCAGCGCGGTCGAAAATCCCGGCGCCTTCCGCATGAGCGCCAGCATTTACGTTCTCGCCGTTCGAGCTTCGGCAGATGACCGGCGTCAGGTTGCCGTCATCGTTCTGTAAAAGGATGCAACCGGCCGCCGAGCCGGTGATCTGCATGGCTTTGCCGAGGGCATTGCCGAGCAGATCGTTCTGGTCCCTGGATTCAGCCATGGTGTGGGCGACTTCGTAGAGTATGGAGAGGGCGGCGCTGCGGCGTTCGATCTCAGCCTCACGGGTCTGCAGCGATTCCGCCATCTGGTTGATGGCCGCGGCCAGCTCTTCGAGCTCGTCCTCGGTGTCGGTTTCGACCCTGTAGTCGAGATTGCCGCCGCCGATCTTGCTGGCTCCCTGCTGAAGGGAGCGAATCGGCTTGACGATGCTGCCGGCGAAAAAGTATCCGAAGATGAGGGCGATGACCAGGCCGTAGCCGCAATAAGCGATTGCCTGCGTCTCGAGGTCGCGCACCTGGTTGTCGGCTTCCTCCTTGGTAATCAGCCCGCCCTTGACCATTGCGTTCAGATGATCAACAAATATATGATGGCTACGCAAAGCGAGGATAGCCACCGGCACCAGCGACACCACCACGAAGATAATCGCGGTCTTACGAAAGATGCTCGTATGGCGGTGTGATTTGACGGCAACGGCCATGCTAGCTCCTCCAGTTCAGAAACGGGACCAGCGCCACCAGGATCACCGTCGCCACCAGCGCCCACCCCAGCACGCCAACCAGCAAAGGCCGGGAGCCGCTCGACTTGATCGTGTTGAAATCCACTGACAAACCGATGCTGGTGAGCGCCAGCGCCAGAAACACAAGGGCGAAGGGCTCGACGCTGGTCCTCAGCGACGCGGCCGGACCGAAGAACGAGAAAACCAGGGCCACGGCCACGAAGAGCGGCAGGAACCAGTTGCCCTTCAGCACCCGCAGGGAACCGGCGGACGCCGACATGCCCGCGCCGGGCCTGAGCGCCGCCTTTCCGGCAAGGAAAAGTGTTATCGGGGCCAGCATGGCGATCCTCAGCATTTTCACGGGAACCGCGAAGCCGACGGCGGCGTCGCCCAGATGGGAAGAAGCCAGCCTGACGATTCCCATCTGCTGCAGGGTGGAGCCGCAAAAGATCCCATAGGAAATGTCTGAAAGCGAAAAGGCGTCGGCGATCATCGGGTAGAGCAAAGCGCCGATAAGCCCGGCGGTAGTGGTCACGATCAGGGCCATGGAGGTGTCGCGCGAGCGGGCGCCGACCACCGGGGAAAGGACGGCAATGGCGGAAGCGCCGCAGATCGCGGTGCCCGAGGCAATCAGCAGGCCGGTGCGGTGGTCGATGCCCAGTTTCCGGACCGCCAGCAGGATCACCGTATAAAACAGGATGATGCAGATCATGATCGTCGCGGTTGTCAAAACCGGCATGTCGGCGACGTTCTGGAAATCAAGCAGGGTGCCGTAAAGAAGGATTCCCGCCGGGATGAAGATCAGGCTGACCATCCTGATGCCCGGCCGTGCCACCTCGCTGGCGCCGATGACATTCCTGATGATCATGCCCATTATCAGCGAAAGTGTCAGCGCGTCGACCGAGGGCAAGTAACGGGCAAGCTCCAGGGAAGGCGCCGTGATGGCCAGGCAAAGGAGCATCCCGGGAACCGTTGACGCGGCGCCTTTTTTACCAAGGAAAGACCCGGATTTTTTGCGAGGAACCGCTACGGATGAAACGCCCCCCGCCTCTCCGATGGTGCTGTGCATTGGTGCCTCCCCCGAGTACTGCCCGCCTTTGCCGGTGGCTCGCACGATTATTGCCTTGACGCTTTGCCGGATCGTTACCGTGACTCCCAAAAAGTCTTCCCTTAGTCGGCAGTTTTCCCGGATAAATAAAGCCCTTGCGGGCTTTTCCGGCGTTAGCCTTTTAAGATTCTCTGTGATAAGCTCTGACAGTACGCAAGGCTCCCCACATCCGTCCGTGGAGGAAGAAAAGGAGGTGAAACGTTGACATTAAGCAAGGAGAACAAGGAATCGGTCATCGGCAAGTTTGGCAGTACCTCGGGTGACACGGGCTCTCCTGAGGTGCAGATCGCCCTTCTGACCGAGAGAATCAATGGTCTGACCGAGCATCTCAAGACGCACAAGAAGGATCATCACTCTCGCCGGGGTTTGTTGAAGATGGTGGGGAAGAGGCGGCGGTTGCTCACCTATCTGCAGGACAAGAACGTCAACCGCTACCGCACTCTGGTAAAGGAATTAGGGCTAAGGAAGTAGCTCCGCCATTTCCGGCTCTAATCCCGTTCTTTCTGAATCAATCCCTTCTGTGCCCTAACAGCATATGACGCTGCCGCACTTGGGATCTATTTGCTCTAGGCCTGAGGCTGAGGGTCCCGCCCGTGAGGCGTGGGATTCTGAGCCTTGAGCCTAGAGCAGGCCGCGGGAGCAAAGCTTCGCGCGGCCTGATTTATTTATTGAGGGGACGTCTGAAAAGGCGGGCGTCCGAAGTTCAAGGAGAAGAGAATACTTTGACCACAGAAAAAACCATCACAACCAAAAGCATTGAGCTCGGCGGCAAGACCATCTCCATCGAGACCGGACGCGTGGCCGCACAGGCCAACGGCGCCGTGCTTGTCAGATGCGGCGACACCATGGTGCTGGTGACGGCAACCGGCCGCACCGAGGCCAAGGAAGGCATCGATTTCTTCCCGCTGACCGTAGACATCGAAGAGCGCATGTACGCCGCCGGCAAGATTCCCGGCGGTTTTATCAAGCGTGAGGCCAGGCCCAGCGAAAAAGCCATCCTCACCGCCCGTTTGATCGACCGTCCGGTGCGTCCGCGATTCCCCAAGGGATTCTCCAACGAGACCCAGCTGATCGCGACGATCCTCTCCACCGACCAGGAGAACGCTTATGACATGCTGGCGATGCTGGGAGCCTCGGCGGCGCTGCATATCTCCGAGATTCCTTTCCAGGGACCGATCGCCGCTGTGCGCGTCAGCCGCCTGGGCGGGGAGCTGCTGCTGAATCCGACCATGCCGCAGACGCAGGAGCCCGAATGTGACCTGGACATGATCGTGGCCGGCACCGCCGAGTCCATCCTCATGATCGAAGCCGGTGGCGACGAGATCACCGAGGACGTCGCCATGGAAGCCGTGCGCTTCGCCCAGGAGCCCATCCGCCAGCTCTGCGAGCTGCAGAACGAGTTGCGTGAAGCGGCCGGCAAGCCCAAGTGGCCCTTCGAAGAGCCCCAGGTGGACAAGGAGCTCTACGCGAAGATCGAATCGAAGGTGCGCGACGACCTCGACGAGGCCAACCGCATCACCGACAAGCAGGAGCGGTCGGAGCGGATCGAGCAGGTACGCAGCTCGGTCAGGAACGAGTTCGTGGACGACAACTCCACCGAGGAATTCGCCCGCGAAGTCAACAGCATCGCCAGGGCCATCGAGAAGGACGTCGTCCGCAAGACCATTGCCGTCGACAAGCGCCGCCCCGACGGGCGCGGCGCCGAGGAGGTGCGCGAGATCACCGTCGAGGTCGGGGTCGCCCCCCGCACTCACGGCTCGGCCCTCTTCACCCGCGGCCAGACCCAGGCCATGACCCTGCTGACGCTCGGCGCCGTCGGCGATTACCAGCGCATCGACGGCCTCGGCCTCGAGGACTCCAAGCGCTACATCCACCATTACAATTTCCCGCCGTTCTCGGTGGGTGAGACCGGCTTCATGCGCGGCCCCAAGCGCCGCGACATCGGCCACGGGGCGCTGGCGGAAAAAGCGCTGAGGCCCATGATCCCCGACGAGCACGAGTTTCCCTACACCATTCGCCTGGTGAGTGAGATCCTCGAGAGCAACGGCTCTTCGTCGATGGCCAGCACCTGCGGCTCGACCCTAGCGCTTATGGACGCCGGCGTGCCCATCAAGACCCCCATCGGCGGCATCGCCTGCGGCCTGGTCGTGCGCTCCAGCTGCCGCTCCTGCGGCTTCGAGGGCGTCTTCCTGCGCCGCTGTGAGAAGTGCGAGTCGACCGACGTCGACGCCAACTATGTCGTCCTCACTGACATCGCCGGCATCGAGGACCACCTCGGCGACATGGACTTCAAGGTTACCGGCAGCAAGGACGGCATCACCGCCATCCAGATGGACCTCAAGATCAAGGAAGGCATCACGCCCGAGGTGCTCGAGGAGGCGCTGGCGCAGTCGAAGCGCGGCCGCCTGCACGTGCTGGGCAAGATGGCCGAGGTCATGCCCGAACCGCGTGGCGAACTATCTGAATATGCTCCGCGCATTTTCACGGTCCAGATCAATCCCGACAAGATCGGCGCCCTTATCGGCAAGGGCGGCGAGACCATTCGCGGTCTGGTGGATGAGTTCGATGCTTCCATCGACGTGGAGGAAGACGGCACCGTCTTCATCTGCGCCCGCGACGGCGCCAGCGGCGAGGCCCTGATCAAGCGCATTAACGAGCTCACCAAGGACGTCGAAGCCGGCGACGTTTTCGTCGGCAAGGTCGTCAAGACCACCGATTTCGGCGCCTTCGTCGAGCTCAAGCGCGGCACCGACGGTCTGGTGCATATTTCCAACCTGGCTGAGGGCCGGGTAAACAAGGTGGAAGACGTGGTCAAGCGCGGCCAGATGGTCCAGGTCGAGGTGATCGAAGTCAAGGAAGACCGGGGCAAGCAGCGCATCGGCCTGAGGGTGGTTGACCTAAATCCAAAGTTATAAGCTGAAACAGCTGGAGGGGGGCGGACGGGTCGTCAGCGAAAAGCTGCCGTCCGTCCGCTCCATCTCGCTGGGCTTCTGGATCGGCGCCGGCTCCCGTTACGAGAAGCCGGAAGAGGGCGGCGTCAGCCACTTCATCGAACACCTGCTGTTCAAGGGCGGCGCCCGCCACGACGCCATCGAGATTGCCCAGATCTTTGATTCCTTCGGAGGCGAGCTCAACGCGGCGACCTCCCGCGAATACACGGTCGTGCACGCGCGCTTCCTCGACGAGCATCTGGAAGAAGCCTTCGAGGTCATGGCCGACATGGTTATCCATCCCATCTTCGCCGACATCGACCTCGAGCGCGAGGTCGTCGTCGAGGAGATCGCCATGTACGAGGACTCTCCCGGCGAGCTCATCACCGATTATCTGACCCGCGCCATCTTCAACGGCCATCCGCTGGGCAAGAGCGTGCTGGGAACGACCAAGATAATCGGGGCGATCACTCCCGACCAGATCCGCGGCTATCATGGCAGCCACTACACGTTGCCCAACATGGTCGTGGCCGCGGCCGGCAACGTCGATCAGGAACCGGTCGTGGAACTGGCCCAGCGTCATCTGGCCGCCGGCAGCGCCGCCGCCGCGCCCGTGGCTGTTAAGCCGGGGCCGCCCAGGACCGCCACCAGCGCCTGTTTTTACGAGAAGGACACGCAGCAGTATCACGTCTGTTTCGGGGGCCCGGGGCTTTCGCGCCATTCCGGGAAGCGTTTTACGCTTTCGATCCTTGACGGCATTCTGGGCGGCTCGGCGAGTTCGCGCCTGTTCCAGGAAGTAAGGGATAAGCGGGGGCTGGCCTACTCCGTCTATTCCTTTGACGCGCTCTATTCGGACAACGGGCTTGTCGGCGTCTATTTCGGCTGCCGTGGCGACAGCGTCGCCGAGGCGACCAGCATCGTCGTGGATCAGATCAGGTCGATCATGAAGGACGGCGTCACCGCGGAGGAACTGTCGCGGGCCAAGGAGAGCGCCAAGGGCAGGCTGGTGCTGAGCATGGAGACCACCCACAACCGCATGAGCCGGCTGGGTAAACTGACCGTGACCGATTCCGAGATTTTGCCGCTCGATGAGATTATCGCCCGCATCGAAGCCGTGAACGCCGACGACGTGCGTTCGCTGGCGCGCGAACTGTTCGAGCCGGACCGGCTGTCGGCGGTGGCCATCGGGCCGGATGGAAAAGTTTTTGAGAAGGCGCTGATCGCTCTGGGTGAAGTGCGGCAGCTGGAAATGAGGATCTGCTAAAACCGGGGAGTTGCCGGGTTCAGGCAGGAGCGGAGGTTGATATGACGGTACATTCAGACACGGACCTGTTCGCCTCGATCGGGGAAAAAGTTCAAGCCGGCGAGAGGCTTTCCTTCGAGGATGGGGTGGCGCTGCTGAAATCGCGCGATCTGCTGGGCGTGGGCGAGCTGGCCGATGCAGCCCGCCGGCGCCTGGCCGGCGACGAAGTCTACTTCATCAACAACCGTCACATCAACCACACCAACGTCTGTGGCAACCGCTGCAAATTCTGCGCCTTCAGCGCCGACGAGGGCGCCGACGATGCTTACACGCTGACGCTTGACGAAGTGCTCGAGCGCGCCCGCGAGTCACTGACCGACGGCATCACCGAGCTGCACATCGTCGGCGGCGAGCATCCTTCCCTCCCCTACGAATATTACCTGGAGATGATCGGAGCCCTGCACCAGCTGGATCCGGAAGTGCACCTGCAGGCGTTTACCGCCAGCGAGATCGCCTTCTTTGCCAAGCGCACCAAGCGCACCGAGGAAGAGGTGCTCAGGGAGATGAAGGCGGCCGGGCTGGGCAGCATGCCCGGCGGCGGCGCCGAGATCTTCGCCGAGCGGGTCCGCGGCATCGTCTGCGACAAGAAGATCTCGGGAGAAAAATGGCTCGAGGTCATGCGCACCGCCCATCAGGCCGGCATCAAGTCAAACGCCACCATGCTCTACGGCCACGTCGAGACCATCGAGGAGCGCGTCGATCACCTCGTCCGCCTGCGCGAGCTGCAGGACGAGACCGGAGGTTTCGGCAGCTTCATCCCGCTGGCCTTCCATCCCGCCAACACCGGGCTCGAGGATCTCGCCGGCACGGACGGCATCGAGGACCTGAAGATGCTGGCGGTCAGCAGGCTGATGCTCGACAACTTCCGCAACATCAAGGCTTTCTGGATCATGCTCGGCGTCAAGGTGGCGCAGATATCGCTTCACTTCGGGGTCAACGACATCGACGGCACCGTGGTCGAGGAGAAGATCACGCACGCCGCCGGCGCCGAGACCGGGGAGGCAATCGCCAAGGCCGAGCTCATCCGGCTCATCCGCGACGCCGGCCGGGTGCCGGTCGAGCGCGACACTCTCTATAACGAGATCCGCAGATACTAGGCGATGAAGACTGAGGAAGAAAAAAGCAGAGCCGGCGCCGGCAGCGGTGCGCCGGCGGACGCCACCATCAACATCGGCCACTTCGAATTCCTCAACGGCTACCCTCTTTACTACGGGCTGGAGCAGGGGGAGGGCTGGGGCTGTTTCAATCTGGTCCGCGGCGTGCCCACCTATTTAAACGGGCTCCTGCTCAAGGGCAAGCTCGACATCAGTCCCATCTCCTCGATCGAATATGCCGGCAACAGCGGCCGCCTGCTGCTTTTTCCGCGGCTTTCAATCACGGCGGACGGCGTCGTCGACAGCATCCGGCTGATCTCCAGGGTTCCTTTTGAGGAAGTCCGCAGCGTGGCGCTGACTGGACAAAGCGCCACATCCGTGGTGCTGCTCAAGATCCTGCTCAAACAGAAATACGGCATCGACGCCGTCTTTTCAGGGCTGCAGACCGGCGCCGAAGAGGCCCTCGAAGCGCACGACGGCGTGCTTCTCATCGGCGACCAGGCGCTCGAAGCCTGCTATCACGGCGCCTGGGAGCATTGCTACGACCTCGGCCGCGAGTGGAAAGAGTTCACCGGTTTGCCCATGGTCTTCGCCCTCTGGGCGGTGACGCGGGAATTCTTCGCCAGCCGGGCCGACGAGACCTTTGAGGTCGAGGACCGGCTGCTTTACTCGGTGGACTACTGCCGCGGCCACTGGGAAGAGGTTGTCGCGGCGGCGGCGAGGGCATATCCATTCGAGCCGGAGCTGCTGCGCTCGTATTTCGCCAAACTGCGCTACGATTTCACCGACGAATACCGGCGGGGCCTTGAGGAGTTCTACCGGCGCGCCGCCGGGATCGGCGCTATCGGCCCGGTGCCGGCGCTCGAGTTCATTTCCTTATGATTCAGAAGATTATCGACAAGTCGCTTTCCGGCGCGCGCATCAGCGAGGAAGAGGCGCTGGCTCTTCTGGAGAGCCGCGAGCTGCTCAAGGTGGGACGGGCCGCCGCCGCCGCCAGGCAGAGGCTTGTTCCCGGCGGCGATATCACCTTCGTCATCGATCGCAACATCAACTACACCAACTTTTGCATTACCGGCTGCGATTTTTGCGCTTTTCACCGCCCGCTGGGTTCCGATGAAGGTTACCTTTTGAGCCGGGAGGAGATTTTTGCCAAGATCGACGAGACCGTCGAGCTGGGGGGCACCGGCATCATGATGCAGGGCGGCCTGCATCCAGAACTGGGCATCGACTACTATGAAGAGCTTTTTGGCGCCATCAAGGAGCGTTATGACATCACCATCCACTCCCTGTCGCCGCCGGAGATCTATCATATCGCCAAGGTCAGCCGGCTGCCGCTGGACGAGGCGGTGGCGCGTCTGCGTGACGCCGGCCTCGATTCGCTGCCCGGAGGCGGCGCCGAGATACTGGTCAACGGGGTTCGCCGGCGCCTGAGCCCGAAAAAGATCGACGCTGACACCTGGCTGTCGGTCATGCGCGCGGCTCACGAAGCGGGACTGAAATCAACGGCGACGATGATGTTCGGCAGCGTTGAGACTCTGGCCGACCGTGTCGAGCATCTGCGCCGTGTTCGTGAACTGCAGGACGAGACCGGCGGCTTCCGCGCTTTCATCCCCTGGACTTTCCAGGAGACCAATACTGAGCTTGAGGGCACGGCTTCGTCGAGCGGCATCGACTACTTGATGACCCTCGCTGTCAGCCGCATCTACCTCGATAATGTGCCGAGCATCCAGGCCTCGTGGGTGACCCAAGGCCTGAAGGTGGCGCAGGTCTCGCTGATGTTCGGCGCCAACGACATGGGCAGTACCATGATCGAGGAGAACGTGGTCGCCGCCGCCGGGGTCAGTTACCGGGTGGGCAAGGATGAGCTGGTAGCCGCCATTCGGGCCGCCGGTCGCAGGCCGGTGCAGCGGGACCACGCGTATAACGAGATCGACTATCCGGTTTAACCCAGTGGCTGGACAGTAATCAATCAAACGATTATTGTTAACCCGTTCGAGTTTTTAAACCGGGCGCCAGGGAGCGCTCATAAAAGCCCAGGAGCGTTCCATGTCAAACACCTCCGTAGTCTCCCGATTATTATTTGCCCTTTTCGCGGGAACTGCTCTGCTTGCGGGCCTGATGAAGGCCGATGAAGCCGGCGCCTCGCCGGTGGTAATCTCCCGGGTCTCGACTAGTGCCGCGGGCACTCCCGCTGACGGCTGGGGCGGCTATGGCGCGTCTATTTCCGCTGACGGACGATTTGTCGCCTTTGAAGGCAGCGACAACCTGGTCCCGGGAAGTACCGATGCAGCCCAGGATGTTTTCGTCAAGGACACGCAGACCGGAGCGATTACGCGCATCTCGACCAGCTCTGAGGGAGTGGAGGCAAACGGGGACTGTACATTTCCCGCCATCTCGGGTGACGGACGCTACGTGCTTTTTGAATCGTCGGCTTCCAATCTGGTCCCAGGCGACAATAATGGAGTTGCCGATATTTTCCGGAAGGATACATTGACGGGAGCTACCATAAGAATAAGCGTCAGCGGCTCGGGCGTGGAAGCAGACCTGAGCAGCTCCGAAGCTTCCATCTCCGCTGACGGCCAGATTGTTTCTTTTTCATCGCAAGCGACCAACCTGGTCCCGAACGACACTAACGCAGCCAGGGACGTTTTTGTGAGGGACATCCAGGCAGGAACAACTATGAGGGCTTCGACCACATCTTTGGGCGCCGAGACCGCAGGCAGCCATGATGATCCCTCCATATCCCCTGATGGACGCTATGTGGCATTTGACTCGACCAGCACCACCCTGGTAGCGGGTGATGCTAACGCGGTTGAGGACGTATTCGTGAAGGACTTATCGACCGGGACGACAACCAGGGCCTCCACGAGCCAGGCGGATGCCGAAGGCAACGGCAGGAGCTCGGACCCGGCACTTTCAAATGACGGGCGCTACATCGTCTTCGCATCCGCAGCTTCGAATCTGCTTCCCGGAGACACCAATGGACAGCTGGACGTCTTCAGAAAAGACCTCCAGGATGGCAGTGTGATCCGGGCATCACTTGCCTCTGATGGTACTGAAACAGATGATCAGAGCGTGTACGCCGGTATTTCCGGCGATGGCCGCTTCGTGGTTTTTGAATCAAATGCCACCAATCTGGTGCCGGGAGACACCAATGCTTCGACGGATGTCTTTGTCAACGACACATTCACCGGCGACACCGTTCGCGTCTCGACCGATATCGCCGGCGTTGGGGGAGACGCCGGCGGCGACTGCTGGTCGCATTCGCCCATATCCGCCGATGGGCGGCTGGTCGTCTTCGCATCCAGCTCTTCAAATCTCGTGCCCGGCGGGGCGACTCCGTCCCCCAGGCAAATCTTTATCAGGCACAGCGACGCCAATACGGCCTTCACCTGGTATGACAATGTCTATGCCGCGAACTGGATCCTCATGGCTAATCCTTCATCAGCTTCGGGTGATGCCTGGTTCGACCTCACCATCGCCGGCCAGGTCAAATCATTGCCGGCGCTACCCGGTAGAAACGCTGCTCAGGTACCGCCGGGCATGTCGCTCTACGCCCGGTATACGGGCGTCATGGGTGGTCCCGTCGATGTGGGCGCCCATTCCCGCTCGGGAGTCCTTA
>JAJZQT010000028.1:3986-21149 GCA_021803005.1 Actinomycetes bacterium | reverse complement strand
TGCTCGAGGGCGTTCACATCAACGCCTCCTGCGGCGGCACCGGCGCCTGCGGCAAGTGCAAGGTCGAGATCGTCGAGGGCGAATACGAGGGCGGCAAGTCGGCCAAACTCTCTGACGAAGATTACAAGGCCGGGCTGCGCCTGGCCTGCCGCGTCAAGGTCATGGGCGATCTGACCGTGGCCATACCCGAGGAGTCGCGCATGGGCGACGCGGTGGCGCTCACGCACGCGCGCCGCCCCGGGCCCGGGCGGGTGCTCACCGCGCAGGACCTCGAGAACCTGGTAAGCGGCTGGAGCGTCGATCCCGTCGTCAAGAAATTCGTCCTCAGGCTGGATCCGCCCGACGCCGCCAACAACATCAACGACCTCGACCGGCTCAAACTGGGGCTGAAGGCGCAGCACGGCCTCGAGGACGTCTCGGTGGACTTCCATGTAATCCGCGACCTGCCCCTGATGCTGCGGCTCGAGGACTGGCTGGTCACAGTGACGCTGGTGGAGAGGTCGAAGGGGCCAAAAATCATTCAGGTGATGCCAGGCGACCGCACCGGGGAAGATTATTCCATCGTGCTGGACATCGGCACCACCAGCATCTACGCGCAGCTGCTCGATCTGAAAAAGGGTGTGACTGTCGCCGAGGCATCCGAATACAACGGGCAGATCAGCTACGGCGAGGATGTAATCACCCGCATCGTCCATTCCCAGAAAGCCGGAGGGCGCAAGGAGCTTCAGGAAGCGGTCGTCGACACCATCAGCGCCGTCATCGAAAAGGTGCTGGACAAGGGCGGAGTTGACCGCTGCCAGGTGTCGCACATGGTGGCCGCGGGCAACACGACCATGACGCATCTGCTCACCGGGGTCAACACCAAACAAATCCGTATCGCCCCTTACGTGCCGGCGGCGACCTTCCTGCCCCCGGTGCGCGCGGGACATCTCGGCATCGACGTCTGTGACCACGTGCATCTTTATACCTTCCCCTGCGTGTCAAGTTATGTCGGCGGCGACATCGTCAGCGGCATCGTCGGCTCGGGTGTCTTCCAGACCGAAAAGGTGACTCTATATATAGACATAGGCACCAACGGCGAGGCCGTGGTCGGCAACAGTGAATGGCTGGTCGCGACCTCGTGCTCGGCCGGGCCCGCCTTCGAGGGTGGGGGCATCGAGCACGGCATGCGGGCGACGCGCGGCGCCATCGAGGCGGTGCAGATCGACCCCGCCAGCGGCGAGCCGCACATCCTCACCATCGGCGGTAAGAAAGCCCTGGGCATCTGCGGCTCGGGCATCATCGACGCGGTGGCGGAGCTGCTGGAGGCCGGCATCATCGGCCAGAACGGCAAGTTCAAGGAAGCGGGGGAGGGCGACTGGTTGCGGCGCAACGCCGACGGCCTGTGGGAATACGTGCTGGTGCGCGCCGAGTATACCGCCACCGGCCAGGACATCGTCATCACCGAGCCCGACATCGACAATCTCATGCGGGCCAAGGGCGCCATCTTCGCCGGCATCAACACGCTGCTGGACAGCGTCGGCATGGACCTCGACGCCGTGGAGCAGGTCTACGTCGCCGGCGGCTTTGGCAAGTACCTGCAGGTGGACCGGGCCGCGGCCATCGGCCTCTTCCCGGAGATGGATCCCGACCGTTTCACCTTTGTCGGCAACGGCTCGCTGCTGGGAGCGCGGCTGGTCTCCTTCTCCCAGGAGATGCAGCGGGCGGCCGAGGACGTCGCCCGCACAATGACAAACATAGAGCTATCCGACAACCAGTTCTTCATGGATGAATACATGGCGGCGCTGTTCTTCCCGCACACCGACATGAAGTGGTTCCCGCGGATGGAAGCCATCCTGACCGAGCTCTCATAGGGGGACGTTGGTTGCCATTGTTGCCTAACTGCGAAACGACAAAATCATGACCACCATCGCCGTAGCCGGCAAGGGCGGCACCGGCAAGACCACCATTGCCTCGCTGGCGGTCCGTTTCCTGCTGGAGAAGGGGGAGACGCCGGTGCTGGTGGTGGACGCCGACCCCAACTCCAACATGGGCCAGACCCTGGGCATCGAGGTGCCGCTGACGGTCGGCTCGCTACGCGAGCAGGGCTTCGCCGGCGTGCGTGACATCCCTGGCGGCATGACCAAGGACCAGTTCGTCGATTACAAGATGCAGGAAGCCCTCGCCGAGGGCGACGGCTTCGACCTGCTCACCATGGGCCGCCCCGAGGGCGCCGGCTGCTACTGTTTCGCCAACAACCTCATTCGCCGCTTCATGGATTCGCTGTCAGCCGATTACCTCCATACGGTGATGGACAACGAGGCCGGCCTGGAGCACCTGTCGCGCCGGACCACCCGCACCACGGACGTGCTGCTGGTGATCTCCGACGCCGGCATGCGCGGCCTGACCGCCGCCAGGAGGGTGCTTGACCTTGCAGATGAGATGAAGCTGGATGTGGGGGAAAAGCTTTTCGTGTTGAACCGCGCCACGCCCGAATCAGCGGCGGCGCTGCAGCCTGAGATCGAGCGCCTGGGTCTGCCTCTCGCCGCCACTCTGCCTGAAGACCCGGGGCTTTTTGACGCCGAGGTCGCCGGCCTTTCAATGCTCGACCTTCCTGGCGGCAGCCCGTGCATTGGCGCCACCACCCCTCTTTTTGATAAGATTTTCGCCGCAAACGCTTGAGAGGCCTTGAAAAAATTCTGGCAGACACGCCTCGAAGCGAGTGTTCTCTCCGCTGGAGAAATTTTCGTGACTGGTTCTATTATCTCAGCTTGGTAAAGCTCAAATGCCCTGATTCTTCATCATAAGTAAATAGGAATATGTTATCGCCTGAGCTGGGAATTTCTATTCCCGGCTTGAGTTTTGTCACAGAAAAGTCGGATCTGCCATATTGCCACTGTACGGCGTAATTTAATCCGTTTACGTAAATGTACGCACCTGACCATTCGGGGACGCCGGCGAAGTACAGTCGCGATCCTGAAGGCGGGTCGGGAAGAATGTTTTGGGTTTGCCGCGGAATATCATATGAAATCAAGGCAGCTCGTTCCCACGCCTTGTTGTTTTCGTTGAGGCAATAGAATGAAAGTGGTACGCAGATTGCCAAGGCGGCGATCACAGGCACTCGCCAGACAGGTCTATCCCAACCGAACTCAAGTAGACCAATAACCGTTACCGCAGTAAGACTCATCATGGGGATGTAGAGATAACGGCTTTCCTCCAGGCTGTGATTCAATCCCATCATAAAAAAGGCACTGAATACAGGTGCAATCGAAACCAGGAAAAAGAATACGAAGAAAAGCCAGATGCGGCGAGCTGTTCCCCGGCACCTTCCCCAGCGAATAACCACAACGAAAAGGGATGTAACCAGCAGGGAGAGGCTGATCATCGCGGATGTCTGAATTGCCCGAGCGCCAAATATCGCATTGTTAAGTGGCGAAAGAAGAGTTGCGAAAGAATGCATAGTTGCCTGCAGGTTGGGCGCGCCGATTGTGGGAACATTCGGATAACTGCCGAACACTTTGCCAATAGTGAAGTATCTGATGTTGAAAAAAATAGTGATTGGCACGAGAAAGGGAAATAGGCGCCTGGCGGTTCCCTTAATGCTGCTTATCAAGCCGGTTTCGTTCGGTACCGCTCCAGCGCTTGTTAGCGAGTCCTTGAACAGTAAATCAAGCGCAGGTATCAGGACCAACAGAAGGATTGCTGACTCCTTGCTGAATATCGCTGCGGTTGAGGCAAACAATGCGCCGATGTAGATCCGGCTGTCTCGCCGCTTTAAATAATTGATATACAGCAGAAGCGTTAACAGCATGAAGAAGATAACCATTGCGTCGAAGCGGACTACGGACCAGGTTACTGCTTCAGGAGCAACAGGTGTGAGCAAAAACAGAACCGCGACCAGCAAAGCAGTTATCCTGTGGGCTTTCATGCCGAGGAGCAGCGAAAAGAGCAGGCAGGCGACGGCGGCATGGATCCCGACCGTAAGAAGATGTGAAGGCACAAGTGCTTCGATACCGAAGATTCGATCTTGCAGCCATAACACGAGAAAAGCCAAGGGTCTCATGGATACTTTGTTTATTGTGAAAAGGGGCCGGAAATCGGGGAAACTTGCCAGCTCGGTCTTGCCGGTCAGGCTGTAATCATCACCGATGTACGTGTTGTTCAGAATCGAGTAGTACGCGGCAATCGCGCCTGCGAACAACACAGCGTAAACAGCCAGGATGAATTTGTACGTTTTCATTTTTTTTGAATGAATCAAGGGAGATGTCAGTTTATCATCTGCGAAGTTTTTTGTATTGTAGAAAAGACTGCTGGCGTCCATGGCTACAGCATTGGTTCTGGAAGATGTCAGAGCATTTGGTACAATAAATAATCAATTTTTGCCCTGATGATAAGAAAGGACTTTTCATGTCAGCAGAAATAATTGACGGCAAGAAAGTCTCGGCCGACATTCGGGCCGAAGTGGCTCAGGCAGTGAAGGAGTTGCAGGCGAAACACGGGTTGACGCCCGGCCTCGCCGTGGTGCTGGTGGGCGAGGACCCCGGGTCGCAGATATATGTCAATAACAAGGAGAGGGCCTGCGCCGAGGTGGGGTTCAACTCTTTCAAGTACGTGCTGCCGACGGAAACCGCCCAGGAAGAGTTGATGAAGCTGGTCGACGAGCTCAATGCTCGTAAGGACGTGCATGGCATACTGGTGCAGATGCCTCTGCCGAAGCACCTCGATCCCACTCCCGTGCTGCTCGCCATCGATCCCAACAAGGACGTCGATGGTTTCCATCCCATGAATCTGGGGCGCGTCGTCGTGGGCAACGCCCTGCTGCCGTCATGTACGCCTGCGGGCTGCATCGAGCTGATCAAGCGAAGCGCCGCCCGCATGGAGGGCGCGCATGCCGTCGTCATCGGCCGCAGTAATACCGTGGGCAAACCGGTGGCCCTGCTGCTGCTGTCAGAGAACTGCACAGTCACTATCGCCCATTCCAAGACGCGGGACCTGCCGGCGATCTGCCGCCAGGCTGACATCCTGGTCGCCGCCGTGGGCCGTGACCGCATGGTCAAGGGTGACTGGGTGAAGGAAGGCGTGACGGTCATCGATGTCGGCATGAACCGCACCGACGAAGGCCTTTTCGGCGACGTCGACTTCGACGAGGTCAAAGAGAAAGCTCGGGCAATCACTCCGGTTCCCGGCGGTGTCGGGCCCATGACCATCGCCATGCTGATGAGGAACACCCTCAAGGCCGCGGAGATGACGCTGTGACGCGGGTCCGGACCTGCTGCTGACGCTCGCAGGAACTGTCGCTTTCCTGTTAACCGGAGCCACTGCTCCCAACTGCCTGGTCTTCACCGTGACCCAATCGGTGCAGCAGACGGCTTACACGCAGACCGCCACCAGCCTGCCCGGCACCGGGTTTCTCCTCGTCGCGCCGGGCGGCCGGCTGTTACAGCGGCCGCTTCAGATAGAAGATGACCTCTTCGCCCGGGTAGGGCAGGCCGGCGATCTTCCATGCCTTGAGGGGATCGATAAATTCCTCGTTGACGCACTCCTTGGGCTGATGCACGTTCTTGCAGACCGAGTTGAGGATGGGGAAGGAACCGTAGGCCTTGTAGAAAGACCGCATGAAGCGGATGACTTCCATCATCTCGCCGGTGAGGTTGTCGATGCCCTCCCTTTTGGCAAGCTGCCGGGCGGTATCCTCGTTCCAGCTCTCGGCATCGGTGAGGTAACCCTTTTCATCGTCGGTTATCTGCGCTTCGGGGTTCTCGGTTGCCATTTCAGTCCTTTCTTCAGGCCGGCGAAGACGGCTTCGCCGGGGATCGTTGAAGGGGTGGATGAAGCTAGACGATTCCCAGTTCCTTTTCCAGATCGCTGACATACTGGTCGACCAGGGTGCCAAGATAGATGCACTGGAACCCATCCATGCAGGCGTCGGCGTCGGCCTTGTCCAGGAAGGCAAAGCGGCTGTGGCCGTTTTTCTCGAACCGGATGACCCACGCGTTTCTTTCGTCGTCAAAGCTGAGCCTCAGCGCGATCTTGTGCGCCATCAACTCCGGGTACATCTCGTAAAGCTTGTCTTCGAGCCCAACCTGGGTGTATCCCATTTGTCCTCCTTAGTTTCAGGGAACGGGGCGGACCTGCGTCAAAGTGCTTTGCGGCAGGCGGCGCCGGTTCACCTGTGCCGGTTATTGATATATAAATATCCAGTTGGCGCCAAAATTAAGCATTTGACTGAGGGTGCCCTTCCGAGGTACAATTTTTTCTGCAATGTTCCCCGCATTTTTGCGAAACACCACGGTTTCGCGGGGGATGCAGCCATAAAGGGGTTTTGATGAAGGTCCGGATTGTCCTGATTGCGATGTTGGTCCTGATTTTTGCCGGTATGCTTGCCGTGCACGCGATGGCGGTGTCAAGGGCCACTTCTCCCGCTGGAGAAGAGTACGGGGGCTCAGGCGATCAATATCTCGGCACCGGGACGAACCCGGCTACGCCGGGAACTACGCCGGGAACTACGACTGGAGCTGCGACTAATCCGGGATTGGCGGCGGCCGGCGTTTATTCCGGCGCCTCGTCGCTGCCCAGCACCGGGGCTTTCCTGCTGATACCCGCGGCCGGGTTGATGGCTGTGGGCATGGGAGCGCTCATGATGAAGAAGCGGCTCTCCAGCAAATAACGGCTTGACCAAATACGTACATCATGAGGCGGACTCTTCGAGCCCGCCTCTTTTTTCGCCTACCGATGAATACCATAAACCGCATCTATAATACTTATTGACTGGCGCCGCCTGGCGGTGGTATTATCTCCCATTACCCAAAGCTTGTGAAAGAATGAACTAAGTGCGGGCAAAGGTCCGAGTTCGCCAAGCCGGGCGTGTTTTTTCGGTTTGCGCCTCGAACCTTTAATATTTTAGGGCTGGGCGGACCCGGAGCTGCACGCCGATCGTAAATGGCGTGTTGCTGTTCCATCGTCGGCCCCCGGAATTGCCGGCGGGTGCGCTGACGATTATGTCCCCCCTAACATCAATACCTAGTGAAGGAGAGGGCTGTCTTGTCTTTTGAACCGCCAATTGAAACCTGTAAGGGCACCATCCGCGAAGTCACGATAGGAAGCGACACCAAGGTCGGTGGTGAGACCACATTCCCCTTTCATCTCTGGGAAGGCGAGATGCCTAACGCGCCCATGGTGGCCATGGAAGTCTATGATGAGCCCCAGGAATGGCCCGAGGCCGTGCAGAAGGTCTACGCCGACGTCATGAGCGATCCGGTCGCCTGGGCCAGGAAGTGCCAGGACGAGTTCAAGGCCGACGCCATCTGCCTGCAGCTGCGCAGCATCGATCCCAACGGCAGCGACGCCTCGCCGGAATCGGCGGCTGAGACCGTCAGGAAAGTCAACGAGGCCATTGATATCCCGCTGATCGTTTACGGCACCGGCACCCCCGACAAGGACGCCGACGTGCTCAAGAAGGTCGCCGAAGTCATGGCCGACGCCAACATCCCCCTGGGTCCGGTGGACGATGCCAACCACCGCCTCATCGGCGCCGCCGCCATGGGCTACAAGAAGCCCGTGGTCGGCTTCACCTCGATGGACGTGAACCTGGCCAAACAGCTGAATGTGCTGCTGACGCAGCTGGGCGTTCCTGAGGATAAAATCATCATCGATCCCACGACTGGAGCCTTGGGCTACGGTCTTGAGTATTGCTATTCTATTATGGAGAGGGACCGGCTCGCCGCGCTTGTCCAGAACGACGGCAAGATGCAGATGCCGATCCTCAACAACCTGGCTCCCGAGACCTGGAAGGCCAAGGAATCCAGGGTCAGCGAAGAAGAAGAGCCCACCTACGGAAATGTGGAAACACGGGGCATCCTCTGGGAGGCAATCACCGCCACCACCCTTCTTTTAGCGGGTACGGATATCCTGGTGATGCGTCATCCCAAGGCAGTCGAACTGGTGCGGGCCGCCATAGACGGGCTTCAGGCACAATCTAAGGAGAAAGTTGCGTCATGAGTGACTCAGAAGAAACAAAACCAAAGAAAAAGAAAGAAGAGCCACGGGCCAAGAGCATAGACCCGGCGGCGCTCGAAGTTATCGCCAAGGCCGGCGCCGAGGGCATCAGCACCGTCTTTTCCCGCGTTGACGAGATGAAGGCCTGCCCCATCGGCGCGGCCGGCTCCTGCTGCCAGCTATGCGCCATGGGCCCCTGCCGCCTGGTCGGCAAGAACGCCGAGGAGAAGACCGGCATCTGCGGCGCCACCCACGGCACTATTGGAGCCCGTTATATGGTTCGCGCGATCGCCGGCGGTGTGGCTGCGCACTCCGACCACGGCCGTGACATCGCCCGCACGCTGCTGGCGGTATCCAAGGGCAACGTACAGGGATATTCCATCAAGGACCCCGACAAGCTCTACCGCGTCGCCGAGATGATGAGCATTTCCACCGACGGCAAGGAAATGAACGATGTTGCCGCCGAGGTGGCGCAGAAGGCGCTGGATAATTTCAACGGCGTCGCCGGTGACGAGCTTACATACGTCTCCAGGGCCCCCCAGAAACGCCAGGAAATCTGGCGCAAGCTGGGCCTGGTGCCCCGCGGTGTCGACCGCGAGGTCGTCGAGAGCATGCACCGCACCCACGTTGGCGTCGACCAGGATGCCGATCACCTGCTCGACCAGGGCATGCGCACGTCGCTGGCTGACGGCTGGGGCGGCGCCATGCTGGCGACCGACCTCTCCGACGTTCTCTTCGGCACGCCCAAGCCGCTGATCTCGCAGGCCAACCTGGGCGTGCTCAAGGAGGACGAAGTCAACATCATCGTCCACGGGCACGAGCCGACTCTCTCCGAGATGATCGTCGCCGCCGCCCAGGACCCGGAAGTCATCGAATATGCCAGGAGCAAGGGCGCGGCCGGCATCAACCTGGCCGGCATCTGCTGCACTGCCAATGAGGTGCTCATGCGTCACGGCATTCCGCCGGCGGGCAACTTCCTGCATCAGGAGCTGGCGATCATTACCGGCGCCGTCGACGCCATGATCGTCGACGTGCAGTGCGTAATGCAGGCGCTGCAGCCGCTGGCGGAGAAGTTCCACACCAAGCTGATCACCACCTCGCCGAAGGCGAAGATCCCGAACGCGACCCACGTCGAGTTCGACGAGGAGCACGCGCTGGACATCGCCAAGGACATCGTCAGGATGGGTGTTGACAATTATGTAAACCGTGGTGAAGTCGCCATTCCGCAGTACACCGGCGACCTGGTCGCGGGATTCTCGCATGAGTACATCAATTACATGCTTGGCGGCAAGTACCGCGCCTCGTTCCGGCCGCTCAACGACAACATCATGAACGGCAAGATCCAGGGCGCCGTGGCCATCGTCGGCTGCAACAACCCGCGCGTGACCCAGGACGAGGGCATCATCTACCTGGTGCGTGAGCTGATCAAGCGCGACATCCTGGTGGTTCAGACCGGCTGCGCCGCGCATGCGTCCGCCAAGCACGGTCTGTTGACTCCGGAGACCATGGAGATGGCCGGCGATGGCCTTAAGGAGGTCTGCGAGGCGGTCGGCATGCCGCCGGTGCTGCACCTGGGCTCGTGCGTTGACAATTCCCGCATCTTGACCATCCTCAGCCAGGTGGTTGAGGAAGGCGGCCTCGGCGACGACATCTCCGACCTGCCGGTTGCGGCCATCTGCCCCGAGTACTACTGCGAGAAGGCCCTGGCCATCGGCACCTACGCCGCGGCCTCGGGCGCCTACGTCGTCTTCGGCGTCAGGAATCCGGTCGCCGACTGCACCGAGGTCGTTGACATCATGTCCAACGGCTGGGAGAAGAAGGTCGGCGGTCAGCTGGTCTTCGAACCCGAGAATGAAAAGATCCTGGAGATGGTGATGAGCCACATCCAGAAGAAGAGAGAAGCCCTCGGCATCCACGAGGAAAAAGAGCGCGTCCTGCTTGACATGGCCGCCAGGCGAGAGCTGTAGGAGGAGAGAATGAGCAAACTAATAGCATCATCGGTAATCGCCGGGGCCCACCAATTCGTAAGTGAGGCTGAGGAGAAACTCCAGCAGGCGATAGACACCGCCGGCCCCGAAGCCGACATCAATCTACCCAACACCGGCTATTACCTTCCGGTCATCTACGGACTGACCGGCATGAAGGTCGAGAAGATCAAGGATATGGAAGCCCCGCTAGCGCACGCGCGCGAGCTGCTGCCCGAGGGTCCGGCCGAGAGGCTCTGGACCCCTTACCTGGGCACGGCGCTCGACGCCGGCGTCGCCACCCTGTTCGCCTGCGAGATCATCGAGTCGCTGAGGTACGTGCTCGAGCCCGGTTTCTACACCGAGACCGACGCTCCCACGGAAGACAACCTCTGGCTCGGCGCCGCTGACGACGTCATCATGCGCGAGCGCGGCGTCGAGTTCGTTGACGGCACCGCCCCCGGATTCGCCGCCATCACCGGCGCGGCTCCGGACGTCGAGACCGCCGTGCAGATCGCCCAGGAGCTCAAGCAGAAGATGCTCTACGTCTTCATCGCCGGCAAGGACGACGGCGTCAGCTTCGCCGAGCAGCTGGTCGAGGGCGGCGTCGAACTGGGCTGGAACACCCGCCTGGTTCCCTTCAGCCCGTACATCTCCGGCCATATCTGGTCGCTTGGTTTCGCCACGCGCGCGGCGCTCGCCTTCGGCGGCGTCCAGCCCGGCGACTACCGCAATGTTCTCAAATACAACAAGGACCGGGTCTTCGCTTTCGTGCTGGCCTTCGGCCGCGTCACCGACAGGAAATATGCCGCGGCCGCGGGCGCCATCTCCTATGGCTTCCCGACTATCGCCACCAGCGACATTCCCGAGATCCTGCCGACCGGCGTCTGCACCTACGAGCACGTGGTCAGCAACGTCGAGTGCGATGACATCGTCGCCCGGGCCATCGAGGTGCGCGGCCTCAAGGTCGTCGTCACCGAGGTTCCCGTGCCGGTTGCCTACAGCCCCGCTTTCGAGGGCGAGCGCATCCGCAAGGGCGAGTACTGGGTGGAGATGGCCGGCCCCAAGTCGACCGGCTGCGAGTTCACCGAGATCGCCGACGACGTCGAGGACGGCAAGGTCACGGTCGCCGGTCCCGAGATCGGCGATATCGAACAGGGATCTACGGTTCCCATCGCGATTCATGTGGAGGTTTCGGGCCGCAAGATGCAGAAGGACTTCGAGCCGATCCTCGAGCGCCAGGGCCACACGTTCTTCAACGAGGCCGAAGGCGTGCTGCACATGGGCCAGCGCGACACCGTCTGGATGCGTATCAGCAACCGCGCCAAGGAAGCCGGCTTCACCTTCGAGCACCTCGGCAAGATCATCCACGCCCGCTACCACGCCGATTTCGGCGAGGTCGTGGACAAGGTCCAGGTCACCATCTATACCAGGCAGGAAGATGTCGAGCGCATTCTCGAGAAGGCCGCCAAGGCCTACCACGAGCGCGACGAGCGCCTGGGAAGCCTCACCGACGAGAGCGTCGACACCTTCTATTCATGCATACTCTGCCAGAGCTTCGCGCCCACGCACGTTTGTGTTATCACGCCGGAGCGCCCGGGCCTATGCGGCTCGTATAACTGGCTCGACGGCAAGGCCGCCTACGAGATGAACCCGACCGGCGGCAACCAGCCGGTCCCCAAGGGCGAGACCGTCGACGAGGAGCGCGGCCAGTGGAGCGGCGTCAACGAGTACGTCAAGGAACATTCCCAGGGGATGGTCGAGGCGTTCAATACGTACTCGATGCTGGAGAACCCGATGACATCCTGCGGCTGCTTTGAGGTCATCAGCTGCATCCTGCCGATGTGCAACGGCATCATGACGGTCAACCGCGAGTTCAAGGGCGAGACGCCTTCGGGCATGAAGTTCTCGACCCTGGCCGGTTCGGTCGGCGGCGGCGTGCAGAGCCCGGGTTTCCTGGGACACTCCCGCTTCTACATGGGCTCGCCCAAGTTCATCTCCGCCGATGGCGGCATCAAGCGCCTGGTCTGGATGCCCAAGGAGCTCAAGGAAGAGATGCGCGAGATCCTCGAGAAGGCGGCCGAGAAGGCCGGCGCCCCCGACCTGGTGGACAAGATCTGCACCGAGGAAGAGGCCACCGAGGAATCGGAAGTGCTCGAGTACCTGACCAAGGTCGGCCATCCGGCCCTGGAAATGGACCCGATGTTCTGATTGTTTTTATCCGGCGGGGTGGGTGTCCCTGGCGTCACCGTTCGCGCACAGGTCCGGTCTAGAAAGGCCAGCCGTTTGCGCGCTCACGGGTGCCGCTGCGGGAAAGCCCGCCCGCCGGTGAAAGCTGTTCGGCCCCCCGGGTCATTCCGGAACCGTTCGTTTGTGTTTGATTTCCGCGCACGGCCGCAAAACCGTGCATTTCTTGAAAAGGGTTTAACGGGTCCAGGCTAATATGCCATGTGACTCGTCTTGCTTGTCATCAGGGCATATTAGCCTGGACCTATTCAAAGTTCTTATCAACAAAGTACGCGGTTTTGAAGGGAGTGTGAGCTGTGGCTCTTAGCGGTCTGCAAATATTCAAGCTGCTTGCCAAGACCAACTGCAAGGAGTGCGGTTTTCCGACGTGTATGGCTTTCGCCATGCAGCTTGCCGCCGGCAAGGCGGAACTGGATCAGTGTCCCTACGTCAGCGATGAGGCCAAGGCGGCCCTGGGCGAGGCTTCGGCTCCGCCGGTGCGCAAGGTCACCGTCGGCACTGGCGACATGGCCGTCACCGTCGGTGAGGAAACCGTCCTCTACCGTCACGAGAAACGCTTCGAACATCTTCCCGGCCTGGGCGTGCTGATCACCGACGAGATGGACGAGGCGCAGGCCGCTTCCCTGCTGACGCAGCTTAAGCAGACTGAATTCAACTACGTGGGCCAGAATCTGAGGCCGCGGGTGGCGGCGGTGAAATCCGACGACCCCGGCAAGCTCGCCAAACTGGCAGCCATGGCCGTCGAGATCGCCTGCGCGGCCGTGGTGATCATGAGCGACGACGCCGCGGCGCTCAAGGCGGCGGCCGAGCCGATCAAGGACAACAAACCGCTGCTCTACGCCGCCAACGAGTCGAATTTCGACGCCGTGGCCGCGGTGGCCAAGGAGCTTGACGTTCCCTTCGCGATCAAGGCAGACACGCTTGACAAGCTGGCTGAACTGGGACAGAAAGCGCTCGACGGCGATTTCAAGGAAGTCGTGCTCGACCCGTCTTCGAGCTCGCTGGGCGATGTGCTCATGAACCAGACGCTCATCCGCCGCGCCGCCATCAGGAAGACCTTCCGGGCACTGGGATTCCCGACCATCGGCTTCCCCTGCCTAATGACCGGCGACAAGATGCTCGAGGCGGTTTACGCCTCGGTCTTCATCGCCAAGTACACCGGCTTTGTCATCCTGTCCGATCTGGATCCGGCGCGGGTGATGCCGCTGCTGTACTTGAGCCAGAATATCTACACCGACCCGCAACGGCCGATGCAGATGGACCAGGGCGTCTATCCGATCAACGATCCGGGGCCAGACTCGCCGATCCTGGTGACCACCAATTTCTCGCTGACATATTTCACCGTTTCCTCGGAGGTCGAGGCCAGCAAGGTGCCGGCCTGGCTGTGCATCATGGACGTCGAGGGCCAGTCGGTGCTGACGGCGTGGGCCGCCGGCAAATTCGTGGCCGACGCTATCGCGCCTTTCCTCAAGAAGAGCGGCATCGAGGAGAAGGCCCCGCACAGGAAGGTCGTCATCCCCGGTTACGTGGCCCAGATCTCCGGCGAGCTCGATGAAGAGCTCGGCGAGGGCTGGGAAGTGCAGGTCGGCGTCCGTGAGGCCGCCGACATCCCCAAATTCCTGCGCCAGTGGAGCGCGAACTGACAGACAGCATATCGAGGTCATCTGCGCGGCCCGTTCCGGGCGACGCGCGGCTGCGCCCACCCTGTGAGGCCGCCTGCCCCATCCATACCGACGCCCAGCGCTATATCCAGCTGGTCGCCGAGAACAGGCCGGCCGACGCCCTGGCGGTCGTGCGTGAGACCAATCCTCTGCCGCAGGTGATCGGCCGCATCTGTGCCCATCCCTGTGAGGAAGCCTGCCGCCGCGGCGGCGTCGACGAAGCGATCGCCATCTGCAACCTCAAGCGGGTCGCCAGCGACGGGGCCAAGGCCGCCGGCATGGGTTACGAGCCGCCGCAGGCCGGGTTAACCACCGGGACGAAAGTTGCCATAATCGGTTCGGGTCCCTCGGCTCTGGGCGCGGCGCACGACCTGGCGCTGATGGGCGTCGCCTCGGTGATCTTTGAGAAGCAGCCCGAGGCGGGCGGTTTCCTGCGGACCGGCATCCTCAACTACCGGCTTCCCAAGGAAATCCTCGACGAGGACATCGATTATATCCGCCGCATGGGCGTCGAGATCAGGACCGGCGCCGGCGTGGGGGAGAACGTAAAGTTTGAAGACCTGGCAGAGGAATACGACGCGGTGCTGATCGCCGTGGGCCTGTCCGAGAGCCGGTCGCTGCCGATTCCCGGCGTCGAAATGCCGGAGGTCCTGCTGGCGGTGCCGTTTCTCGAGGCGGTAAACGCCGGGCGCGAGGTTCCGGGCCTGGGCAAGGAAATCATCGTCATCGGCGGCGGCAACGTCGCCATCGACGTGGCCCGTTCGGCCAAGCGCGTCTCCGGCGGCAAGGTGACCATGGTCTGCCTCGAGGCCGACCACGAGATGCCGGCCCACGACTGGGAGGTCGCCGACGCCAGGGACGAGGGCGTCGAGATCGTCTGCAGCCAGGGTCCGAGCGCCATCGTCGGCGCAGGCAAGGTCGAGGGGCTGCAGGTAAAGAAATGCGAGTCGGTCTTTGACGAACGCGGCCGTTTCGCGCCGACCTTTTGCGAGACCGAACTTTCGGTGATTCCCGGCGACACTGTCATCATCTCCATCGGCCAGATGTCGAACCTCTCGTTCCTGCCGGAAAACGGCCCGGCTGTCAACGAGCGCGGCATCCTGATATTTGACCGGGAACAATGCACGACCACGCGCCGCGGCGTTTTCGCCAGCGGCGAGGTGGTGACCGGACCGGGCGCCGCGGTCAACGCTCTGGCCAGCGGCAAGAGGGCCGCTATCGCCGTTGCACGATATCTCGGCGTGGATGTCAACTTCAGCCATGAGCCCGTCGCCATCGCCGGGGTTCCCGCCGGCGTGGCGGAGAAAGTCAAAAAGGCTCCGCGGCGGAAGATGCCTGCGCGCGACGCCGGCGAGCGGCTAAAAGATTTCGGTGAAGTGGAGACCGGCCTGGGCGTTGTGGACGGCCGCTGCGAGGCCTCCCGCTGCCTGCTCTGCGGCGGCGGCGCCAGGTATTCGCAGACGAAATGCATCGCCTGCCTGACCTGCGTGCGCGTTTGCCCCTACGGTGCTCCCTGGGCCGACAAGGACGGCCTCGGCGGCATCGACCCGGACAAGTGCCAGGCCTGCGGCATCTGTTTCACCCAGTGCCCGGCCAAGGCGATCGACCTCACGGTCCTTTCCGAGGAAGACATCGCCGTCCGCACGGTAGCGGCTCTAAAAGATTCCGGCGGCGGCGAAGTCGAATTCGGCTGCTGGTATTCGCAGTCCCGGGTGGCGCCCGGGGCCGGTTTTGTATCCCTGCCCTGTACGTCAAGGGTGAGCGTCTGGCTGCTGCTGAACGCGTTCGAGCAGGGCGCGCAAAAGGTTTTTGTCTCCGTCTGCAGCGAAGACGATGACGGCCATTTCGTCCACGGACACCGTCAGACGCGCGCCGCCGTCACCGATGCGCAGACCGCTCTTGAGGAAGCAGGCATCGATCCCGCTACGATCGAGCTGCGCATGGAGCCGGAACTCAAGTGCAAGAAGGCGGGTCAATGATCACAGCCGAACGAAAAAAATTCGAAGAGATACGCCGCATGACCGACGGCGCCGGCAACCTGCTGGTTGTCGGCTGCAACACCTGCGTCGCCGTCAGCCTCACCGGCGGTGAGAAGGAAGCCGGACTGCTGGCCTCACAGTTGCGCCTGGCGCGCCGGAAGGACGGCATCGGCGGCAGCGTCGAGACGGTGACGGTCCTGCGCCAGTGCGAGAACGAGTATCTCGACTCGATCTCGGAGCAGGTGGAGAAAGCCGACATGGTGATTTCCACAGCCTGCAGCATCGGTCCCCAGGGCCTCGTCTTCCGTTATCCCACCAAGGCCGTGGTCCCGGCCATGAACACCAACATGATGGGCTACGTCAAGGAACATCATGTCTGGACGGAATACTGCGTCGCCTGCGGTTTTTGCATCATTGCTTTCACCGGCGGCATCTGCCCGATAGCACGGTGCGCCAAGACGCTCTTAAACGGCCCCTGTGGCGGTTCGCAGGGCGGCCGCTGCGAGATTTCGCCGGATGTGCCCTGTGCCTGGCAGGAGATATATGACCGCCTGGCGGCGCTGGGACAGCTCGATACCTTAAAGAGGATCCTCGGTCCCAAGAAGTGGAACGCCTCCAGCAGCGGCGGGCCGCGAACCATGAGGCTGGAAGGGTTCAAGCCATGAGGTCCGGCTCCAACCTGGAAAACGTACTGGCTTCGGGCGCTTTCGCGGTGACCGCCGAGCTCGGCCCGCCCAAGGGGGCGGACCCGCAGGTCATCATCGACAAGGCCAACATCCTCAAAGGCCACGCAGACGCCGTCAACATCACCGACAACCAGACGGCCATCGCCCGCATGAGCTCCATGGCCGCGGCCAGGCTCACGATCGAGCAGGGGCTCGAGCCGATCATGCAGATGACCTGCCGCGACCGCAACCGGCTGGCGATGCAGGCGGACATCCTCGGGGCCGCCGCCCTGGGAATAAAAAACCTGCTCTGCCTGACCGGCGACCACCAGAGCTTTGGCAACCATCCCGAATCGCTGGGCGTTTTCGACCTCGATTCCATCACCCTGATCGATATGGTGAAGAAAATGCGCGACGTGCCGCAGTTTCAGTGCGGCGAGGAGATCACCTTCGCGCCGAAGCTGTTCATCGGCGCCGCCGCCAACCCTTACGCCGATCCCTTCCCCTTCAGGGCCATGCGCCTGGCGAAGAAGGTTGATGCCGGCATCGATTTCTGCCAGACACAGATCATCTACAACGTGGACAAGTTTGAGGAATTCATGCGGCAGTGCCGCGAGCTCGGAGTCACCGAGCGCTGCAAGATCCTGGCCGGCGTGGCGCCGCTCAAGGGGGC
>JAJZQT010000028.1:0-3886 GCA_021803005.1 Actinomycetes bacterium | reverse complement strand
GGGGACACATAACTTAATTCATAGATAGAGGGACACATGATCTGGTACATGATCTGGTACATGACCGAGAGAATTAAGTAATGTGTCCCCCTGAACCCCGACATGAATTAAGTAATGTGTCCCTAAAATAGACCCCAAAATAGACGGAGGTTTTATGAAGGCAATAGCTGAGAATATCAACGTGATGAACAAGGTCATCGGCGACGCCATGAAAGAGGGCGTTCCCGGGCCGATCCAGGAGCTGGCTCGTGAGTGCACCGAGGCCGGCGCCGACCTGCTGGACATCAACCTGGGACCCGCCCGCAAGGGCGGCGCCGAGATGATGGAGTTCGTGGTCAAGGCCGTGCAGGAAGTCTCGGACCTGCAGCTCTGCCTCGACACCAGCAATCCCGAAGCCATGGAAGCCGGCATCAACGCCTGCAACCAGAAGCCGCTCCTCAATTCCTACAGCGCCCAGCCGGACAAGATGGAGAGCATTCTGCCGCTGGCGGCGAAGTACGAATGCGAGATCATCGGCCTGACCATGTCGACGCACATTCCCATCGACACCGACGAGCGCATCGCCGTGGCCTACGAGATCGTCGCCTCGGCCAACGAGCTGGGCATCCCCAACTCGCGCATCTGGGTCGACCCGATCATCCTGCCGATTGGCGTCGAGGTTGGCCAGGCGCACGCCGTGGCGGTGCAGAACATGCTCAAATCGCTGCCGGACCTCTTCGAGGAGCCGGTGCAGACGACCTGCGGCCTCTCCAATATCTCCAACGGCGCCCCGGACGAGCTGCGCGGCGCCATCGAGCGGGCCTTCCTGCCGATGCTGGCCGCCTGCGGCATGACCTCATGCATCTGCAACGCCAAGGATCCCGAGATGATGCGCACCATCCGCCTGATCAAGGCGCTGCAGAACAAATCGCTCTATTCTGTTTCCGACGCCGAGCTGAAATAATAGGATCAGCAGGAAGTCTATTAACAACTGGTAACATGGATTGAGGAGGACATGTACAAGATACTTGACAAAGTAGACTATTCAGATGACGTGTATATGCAGGTCATCGAGGCTCCCGCGGTCGCCGCGGCGGCACAGCCGGGACAGTTCATCGTCCTGAGGATTCACGAAGAGGGGGAGAGGATCCCTCTCACCATCGCTGACTTCGACCGCGACAAGGGCACCATCACCATCGTCGTCCAGGCGATCGGCAAGTCCACCCGGCATCTGCAAAAGCTGGGCAAGGGCGATTCGCTGGCCAATTTCATCGGACCCCTGGGAATTCCCAGTGAGATCGAGAACTACGGCACGGTCGTCTGCGCCGGTGGCGGCGTCGGCGTCGCTCCGGTCTATCCGATCGCGCGGGCGCTCAAGGAAGCCGGCAACAAGGTGATCTCGATCGTCGCCGCGAGGAACGAGAAGCTTCTTTTATGGCAGGACAAGATGGGGGAAATCAGCGATGAGCTGATCGTCACCACCGACGACGGCAGCTGCGGGCGCCATTGCCTGGTCACCGAGCCCCTCCAGGAACTTTGCGAGACCGGCGGCATCGATCTCATATATGCCATCGGCCCGGGCATCATGATGAAATTCTGCTGCAAGACCACCGAACCGTTCGGCGTCAAGACCATCGTCAGCCTCAACTCAATCATGGTGGACGGCACCGGCATGTGCGGCGCCTGCCGTGTCAGCGTCGGCGGCGAGACCAAGTTCGTCTGCGTCGACGGCCCCGAATTCGACGGGCACCAGGTCGACTTCGATCTGCTCATGTCCCGCCAGCGCCAGTATCTGTCCCAGGAAAAGGAATCACTGGATCTCTATGTAGAATGTGGTGGTGATCAAAGATGCCTGAAGTAAGCAATGACAAGCCCGAGCGGAAACCCAAGCGGCCGAAGCTGCCGCGCACGGCCATTCCGGAGCAGCCCGCCAAGGTGCGCGCGACCAACTTCGAAGAAGTGTCGCTGGGCTACGATGAGCAGATGGCCCTCACCGAGGCCAGCCGCTGCCTGCAGTGCAAGCGGCCCAAGTGCGTGCTCGGCTGCCCCGTCGGCATCGACATCCCCGCGTTCATAAAGCTTATAGAGGAAGGCGACCCGGCAGCGGCCATCGCCAAGCTCAAGGAGACCACGAGCTTCCCGGCCGTCTGCGGCCGGGTCTGCCCCCAGGAGGAGCAGTGCGAGAAGCTCTGCATCCTCGGCAGGAAGCAGGAGCCGGTGGCCATCGGCCGCCTCGAGCGCTACGCCGCCGACTGGGAAGCCGCCAACGGCCCCTCCGGCAAGCCGGAGATTGCCGCCAGCAAGGGCAAGCACGTGGGCGTGGTCGGTTCTGGCCCCGCCGGTGTGACCTGCGCCGGCGAGCTTGCCAAGATGGGGTATGACGTCACCATCTACGAGGCCCTGCACAAGCCGGGCGGCGTGCTGGTCTACGGCATCCCCGAGTTCCGCCTGCCCAAGGACATCGTCCAGCGTGAATGCGATTACGTCGAGAGCCTCGGCGTGGAGATCAAGCTCGACCACGTCATCGGCCGCACCATGACCGTGGACCAGATGGCCGAAAACGGGCACGACGCCATCTTCCTGGCCAACGGCGCCGGGCTGCCGGCGTTCATGAACATTCCCGGAGAGAACCTCAACGGCGTCTATTCAGCCAACGAGTTCCTGACGCGGTCGAACCTGATGAAGGCCTACCGCTTCCCCGAATACGACACGCCGATCAAGGTCGGCAAGAAGGTCGCCGTCATCGGCGGCGGCAATGTAGCCATGGACGCGGCCCGCACCGCCCTGAGGCTCGGCGCCGAGGTGCACCTCATCTACCGGCGTTCCCGTGAGGAGATGCCGGCGCGAAACGAGGAGATCCACCACGCCGAGGAAGAAGGCATCATCTTCGATCTGCTAACCAACCCGACGCAGATCCTTGGCGATCAGGAAGGCTGGGTCGAGGAGATCGAGGTCGTGGATATGGAGCTGGGCGAGCCCGACGCCAGCGGACGCCGCCGGCCGGTTCCGCGGGAAGGCTCCGAGCGCCGGATTCCCGTCGACGTGGTCATCGTCTCCGTGGGCACCAAGGCCAACCCGCTGCTCACCAAGAGCACGAGCGGACTGGAGCTCACCGGCAGGGGCAACATCGTTGCCGACGAGCATACGCTGCTTACCAGCAAGGAAGGCGTCTTCGCCGGCGGCGACATCGTCACCGGCGCGGCTACCGTGATCCTTGCCATGGGAGCGGGAAAGCTGGCGGCGCGGTCGATCGACCGTTACCTGCAGGGCCAGCCGCTGCTGACCCCGGAAGAGGAAGAGGCAATCCAGGCCGCCAGCGACAAGGCGGCCGAGACGGCAGCCGCAAAATAACGGCAGGCCGCCGCCGCACTTCAGCTGCAAATGGAAGTTCCCGGGGCGCGGCGCTTCGCGCCGCGCCCCGTACATATTCGCCGGCCACATCCCCCCATGGTTTGGCCACGTTCCCTTCCATTTGATCAAATCGGCTGTTAACCTGCTGACGGACCCTGCGCCCGGTCCGCGGGCACGGTCCCGGAACTCAAGATTAGGGCGTCCGGGGTCGAAAATGCCCGTTAATGTGGGCGGCACGGCTTAACATGAGCGGCACGGCCGGCGCATCCCGGTCGTGGAAGCAGGAGACTGAAGGAGGATATGGACTTCACGGGGGAGATTCCGACGCCAAATAATGAATCACGTCTTGATCTGGCTGCAACCATTTTGCTCTGCCTGGTGCTGCTGGCCGCCGCATTGTTCCCCGAGAACTTTGTTTCCGGCGTCCCTGTCTTTGCTTCGCAGCGGTCTTTTCCGCTGACGATGCTGCTGCCGTCCGCAGCGGCGGGCACGGTCATATATTTCATGGCCAGAAGGAAGCTCGCGAAACCCGGGATGCTCGACCTGTCCGTGGCGC
>JAJZQT010000100.1:2021-3794 GCA_021803005.1 Actinomycetes bacterium | reverse complement strand
GCGTGGTTGACGAGCTCTTGACGGGCTCCCTTGAGCAAGACAAGAAATCCGGCGAGAGGAAAGCATGATTCAAAAAGAGCGGTACCTGGTGAAGGACCACGATGTGCTGTTCACCTCAATGGGGGAAGACGCAGTGCTGCTGCACGCGCAACGCGGCGATTACTACAGCCTCAACAAGGTGGGCGCGAGGCTCTGGGTCCTCACCGACGGCAGCAAGACCATCGAGGAGCTTGCCGGACTGATTACCGAGGAATTCGACATCTCGCTGGACCAGGCCGAGCAGGATATCGTCGAGCTGGCCGAGCAGCTGGAAAAAGAGGGCTTGGTGAAGGTAGTTGAAACTCCTCAGAACGTTCAAGAGACTTAAGCACCCGCGCGACCTCTGGCTCTTCCTCCGGATACTGACACTGCTCATCCTGCTGCCCGGGCAGATACGGCGCCGGAGCCTGCCCGGCCTGCTGGCGCGTCTTGACCCCGGCGTCGCGCCCGGACCGCGCGATCAGGCGCTCCTGGAAAAGACCTCCGGCTTCATCGATTCCCTCCTTCGCTACCGTATTTTCCGCCGTTACGGGCGCTGCCTGCTCAGGTCGCTTGTCCTTTTCCGATTTCTGCGCGGCCAGGGCTGGCCGGTGGAGGTCCATTTCGGCGTCCGCAAGACCGCTGAGGGGTTGGCCGACATCACCGGCCACAGCTGGCTGGTGCTCGACGGCGAACCGTTCCTGGAGGACGAGAGCCAGCGAGACTCGTTCGCGACGACGTTCCGGTACCCCGCATGAGCTTGGGCAATATTGCCCACAGCCGCCGGGCTGCCGCCCTGCTCGTCGTTCTTTCCGGTTTTATCGGCGGTGCGGTTTTCCTGACCGCGGTTATCGATGCCGCCAACCCGCGAAACGCCGCCGCCTTCATGATCGCGGGCCTGGCCGGCGCCTCGGTTTACGTTCTGTTGTGGCTGGCGGTGACGGTCATCTGGTCGAGGCGCACCGCCCGCGCCGCCGGCGGCCTGGCGCCGACCACCGGCATCATTTTCGCCTTCAGCCTGGCGCCGCTGATTTCCTATCTGCCCTACCTGATGTACCGCACTTCCATCCAGGGCGATTCGGTCGAGTTGCCTCCCCTGGCATCGCGGCCGTCGGCGATAATACTGCTGGTATGGTCGCTGCTGCTTTTAGCCATGCTTTTGCGAATGACTCTCGGCGGCGCCGGCAGCCGGATCCTTTCGGCGATAACCAGACGGCCGGCCGTCACCCTGGCGGTAATGATCGCGGCCTGGCTGGCGGTTTTCTTCCCCCTTGACGTGCTCAAGGATCACTACATGCAGACGACGACGGTCAACAGCGCTCTCTTCCGCGAAGCCATGACCCACGTCCTCGACAGCCGCGGCTTCATGTTCAGCAATCTTGCCTACGGCAGCGGCGCCTCAATTTTCGGCGTTCATATCAGCGCCATCTTCCTCTTCATTTTTCCGCTGTTCCGTATCTGGCCCGATTATAAATTCCTGTTGCTGCTCGGGGACATCGCCCTGGCGCTAAGCGCCGTGCCCATCTATCTGATCGCGCGCCGCCGCTTCAGCACCGCCCTGAGCCTGCTCTTCGCCGCCATGGTCCTTTTGAGCCCGATTATCACCGCCGCTCCCGGCCGCGGCGATTTTTCCGAAGTGCGCTTCATGCCGGTCCTGTTCCTGACAGCCTTTTACTGCTTCGAGAAGAAACGCTTCTGGATGTTCATGCTGGCATCGGTGGCAATGATGACCATCAGGGAAGACATGGGCCTCTT
>JAJZQT010000100.1:0-1921 GCA_021803005.1 Actinomycetes bacterium | reverse complement strand
GGCCCAGGTACAATTACGATGCCGCCCGGGAAGCCTTCAGCGAGGTGCCGGCAAACGCGCGCTTGATAATGCCGGAATTCATGTTGGCTTATGCGACACCGGATCAGACCCTGAGAGGTTACCATCAGGTCCAATACCAGGAAGTCATGGAAAGGCAATTTGTGCTGACCGAGGATTACGTGATCATCGACCGGCGCCTGCCCGCCAGGGTCGCGGCCGGCAACCATTACTACGAAAGCATGGGACAGGTCAGATCGCTGGTTGCGGACAATCCCGATTTCACCAGAGTCCTCGATCGGGACGGCATCGAACTATACGTGCGAAACAGCGCCGCGGCGGGAACGGCTGAGCCGTCTGGAGCCAGCTAACCCGGCGGGCGCCCCGGCGGCGCCGATCCGCCTGGGTTATTTGCGGACGCAGGCGTCCAGATAATCGTCGAAGCGGGAAACGAAGTGGCTCCAGTCGTATTTCTGCACGTGGGCCACGCCCGCCTCCCCCATCTTCCTCACCAGCTCGGGATCGGCCGCCAGCCGGGCCATGGCCGCCGCGAAAGCGCCGGGCTCCGGCGGCGCCAGGATGCCGGTCTCGCCGTCGATGACGCTCTCGGTGGGGCCTCCCTGCCGCACGGCGATTACCGGCTTGCCGAATCCCATGGCCTCCAGCGGAGTCATGCCCCAGTCCTCGTTGAGACTGGGAAACACCAGCCCGTAACTGGAGCTGTAGGCCGCCAGCAGCTCTTCCTCGGTGGGATCGCGCTGAAAGACTATATCGCTCCGGCCCGCGGCCATGCGCTGCAGCATGCGGAAATAGTCCTCGCTGCCGGGCTCGACCAGCCCGGTGATGCGCAGGCTGAATTCATCGAACCCGGGGTTGCGCCGCTTGAACTCGAGGAAAGAATCGATGGCGAGCTCCAGGTTCTTCCACCACTTGACCCGGCCGACGGCGACAAAGTACTTCTGGTATTCCCAGCTGGGCTTCATGATCTCGACGTCGAGGCCGGGGCTTAGCACTTCAACTTTCTCCGGCGGCGCCAGCCCGGCTTCGAGGATGCGGCGGCGCACTTCCCCGCTGTTGCAAAAAACATACTGGTAATACCGCCAGGCCAGCCGGTCAAAGATCTTGAAGGTCTCCGAAAAAACAGCAAACGGCACCCGCATGCGCGGATTGTCGTTTAAATATTGCCGGCGGATGAATCGGTCGTGGATCACCTTCAGCGGCGTATGGCAATAACAGATCACGGGAATGCTGTGGTTGCGGAAGGTGATGAAATCACCGAGCCCCTCCGATGAAACCACCATGGCGTCAAATTCCCGTTGATCGATTTTCTGTTTTATGATGGTCAGGGCGGCGCTGCCGACGTCGGAGTAGCCGCGGCTCACCGAGACTTCCGCAAGCTCAACTATCTCCAGATCCTTGAACTCGGGGAAGGTCTGTTCGGGATAATAATGGTTGGTGTAGATCACCCAGTCATGGCGGCTGCGTTTGACCAGCTCGAGCATCATCCGCTCGACGCCGGAGCGCAGATAGACCCAGGGGTAATATAGTGCTACTCTCACGTTTCTCCTACCGCCTGACGCAATAATCGCCCCCCAGACCCCGATTACGCCTTTTGTGTTTCCCCGTGCGGCTTTTATTTATCAGCTTGCCCGGGTGTATTTCCCGATACCCTAATGTTTACCGCGCAGCAGCCGGCGCAGTTTGCCCCAGCCCTCGCCACGGCCAAAAAGCCCCGCTACCAGCCACCCCACCGCCTGCACACCGTACCCCACCCAAAGCGCGATCCGGAAAATCAGGGAAGCCTTGCGGCCATGATATTTGGAGTAGAAAGCCATGAGCCCCGCGGCATGCGAGCCGACCGCGGCGCCCCTCTGCATCTTCATGCTCTGGCCGCCGAGGTGCTCGGCCTGCGCCCGCGGCAGGC
>JAJZQT010000027.1:12352-21398 GCA_021803005.1 Actinomycetes bacterium | reverse complement strand
CAGCATTGTGGCCAGCAAGAGGCCCAGCAGAATGATCGCTGTCCTGGACAGCAGTTTGGAGCTAGCTTGCATATCTTCGTTCCTCCTTTATCCTCTTAAAATTGCTTTAGACCCTTCAGGGTCCCCTTGCCTGATGCTAAGCGTTTGCTCATAAGTTGCGGCTCCTCCGTGGTTAGGATTGGCGGGCTTTAAATCTCTTTGCTGGGAAAATATGAATACCCCGAGTGAAAAAAAGGTTTTGCATGGCTTGGGCAGGCGGCATCAGGCGTGCGAGGACGCGCGTTAACCGTTCCTCATGAACCTGGATTGCATGTAGCGGGGTGTATTCCTGGCTACAACTACTCCCGGTAAATCTGCCCTGAAGCCCCTCCCTCGAAACCGAGGACTTCCATCGTATAACACACAAGCTTCGATAAGCAATAGCGGTCGCAAAAAGGCGCTATTCATGTGAATTATTTCGCTAAATCGGGGCCTTTTCTTGTTCTATTCCCACTCGATGGTGCTGGGCGGTTTGGAGGAGATGTCCAGAGCCACCCGGTTCACTCCGGAGACCTCGTTGATGATGCGGCTGGAGACCGTCTCCAGCAGGTCATAGGGCAGGCGCGCCCAGTCGGCGGTCATGGCGTCCTCGCTGGTGACCGCCCGGATAATGATCGGATAGGCGTATGTGCGCTCGTCGCCCATGACCCCGACGCTGCGGATCGCCGGCAGCACGCAGAACGACTGCCACAGCTCGCGGTAGAGACCGGCACGGCGCACCTCTTCCTGCAGGATGAAATCAGCCTGGCGCAGTATCTCCAGGCGCTCGTGGGTGACCTCGCCGATGATGCGGATGGCGAGTCCCGGCCCCGGGAAGGGCTGGCGCCAGACCATGTTGTCGGGCAGGCCCAGTTCCTCTGCCACGTTGCGCACCTCGTCCTTGAAGATGTTGCGCAGCGGCTCGACCAGGCTCAGGTCCATATCCTCGGGCAGTCCGCCGACGTTGTGGTGCGACTTGATCTTGGCGGCGTCGCGGGTGCCGCTCTCGATGACGTCCGAATAAAGTGTTCCCTGAACCAGGAAGCGGGCGCCTTCCAGCTTGCGCGCCTCTTCCTCGAAGATGCGAATGAATTCCTCGCCGATGATCTTGCGCTTCTGCTCCGGCTCGGTGACGCCGGTGAGCTTGTCCTGGAAGCGCTTCTCCGCCTGTATATGTATGAGGGGGACGTGGAAATGGTTCTCGAAGGCGTCGATGACCTGCTCGGCCTCGTTTTTCCGCAGCAGGCCGTGGTCCACGAAGATGCAGGTGAGGTTGGCGCCGACGGCGCGGTATACCAGCAGCGCCGCCGTGGAGGAATCCACCCCGCCGGAGAGGCCGCAGATGACCTTCTCGCCGCCGGCCTGTTCGCGGATGGCGTTGACAGAGTCCTCGATAATTGACACAACGGTCCAGGTCGGCGAGCAGTTACAGGCCTCGAAGAGGAAATTCTTGAGTACGTCGGTGCCGTAGGGCGTGTGCACGACTTCCGGATGGCACTGGATGCCGTAAAGTCCCCGCTTGGGGCTCTCCATGACCGCCACCGGGGAACTCTCGGTGGTGCCGGTGACCTCGAAGCCTGCCGGCGGCGCCGTGACTGAATCGCGGTGGCTCATCCAGCAGGTCTGGGTCGCGGGCAGGTCCTCGAACAGCACCAGCTCCTTGAGCACCGAGAGCTCGGTCTTGCCGAACTCGCTCTTGCCGGTGCGCGCCACCTCGCCGCCCAGGGTATGGGCCATGACCTGCATGCCGTAGCAGATGCCGAGGATGGGGATGCCCAGCTCGAAGATGGCGGGATCGATCTCCAGGGCGTCGTCGGCGTAAACGCTGGCGGGGCCGCCGGAGAGGATGAGCCCCTTGGGCCCGCGCGCCTTGATCTCGTCAACCGGTGTGTCGTAGGGGATCAGCTCGGAGTAAACACGGCACTCGCGCACGCGCCGGGCGATGAGCTGGCTGTATTGGGCGCCGAAATCGAGTACGAGGACTGTTTCCATATTCTTGGCATTATTATATAGCAAACCGGCGGGTCACATCTTAGTAATAATAAACTCCACCCGGGGAAACGTCTCTTAATCGTCAATGTTCTCATGGCGCCTTCAGGGGCGGCAACGTATCGGTCAGCCTCAATTCATCCGTGCTTAAGTCATAAGAAAAGAAATAAATGGGCGCATCCCTTCGAGAGTCGATCTCAGGCTCCAGCCGGGAAACCCTGAGATCGTCCCTGCCATATTTCCAGCGGATAAGCCCTTGGAGGTTGTTTCCAAAGATGTGGACGCCCAGCCCGTAATCGATCCCCTGGTAGTAAAAACTGGAATTGAGAGGCGGGTCGGGAACCAGCCTTTGCGTTTCGTTCGAAACCGTGGTGGCGACGGAAGAAGCATGCACCCACAGGCGGTTATTTCCACGAACGCCCCAAAGGCTGGCGATAGCGGCCAACGCCAGAACCAGGGTTATCCCTTTTTGCCATAATCCTCTTCTGGGACCAAACTCCAGCAGGCCCGTAACGGTCATGGCGATAAGCGAGGCGGTGGGGATGTAGAGGAACCGGCTATCCTGCATGCTGTGGTCAAGGCCCACCACGAAGAAAAACCAAAAAATCGGCCCCGTTGAAATCGCCGAAAAAACTGTGAACAGCAGCCACACCCGGCGAGGGCCGCTGACAGTGCGCCGCCAGTTTTTAAGTACAAAAAATGTGGATGTGGCCCAAATTCCTGCCGTCATCAGTCCAAAAACCGTGATTGTTATCCGGGAGAAGACCAGACTGTTGAGGGGAGAAAGAAGGGTCCACGTCGACATTGCAGCGGCCGTCAGCCGGGGGGCGCCAATCACATCCGTGTAGCCTCCTATTCCTCCGAACAAAGCCAATCGCGTTATGAAATAAGCGAGAAATAGCAGGAAGAAGGGAAGTTGTCTAAGGACTGCCGTCCGGAGCCGGGGGTTTAAAAAGAGGCTCCGCACGCCGCCATTGGACCGTAGGGACGAAGGATTGCCGCGCGCGCGTGGAAGCTTGCCGCCAAAGATGATCTCCGCCGCCGGCATGAGGCCGATCAGGACCACGGCCGCCTCTTTGCTGAGCAGCGCCGCGGCCGCGGCAAGCAGCGAGCCTGCATAAGCGTAGGTGTTCCTGCTTTTTAGGTAGTTCAGGTAGAGGAACAAGGCCAGCAGCACGAACAGGAGCGCCATGGTGTCCATTCTCGCCGCCGACCAGGCGACTGCGTCCGGTCCGACGGGAGCCATAACGAAAAGGAGGGCGGAAAAAATGGCTGTGCGGATGGCGCCGCCGTGTCTGGATATGAGCATAAAGAGCGCCCATCCCGCCCCCGCGTGCAGGATGATATCGATCAGGTGGGAGGGGAGCCCCTCTCCACCGAAGAGGTGGATCTGGAACCACCAGACCAGAACGGGAAGCGGCCGCACCAAGTTTGGCAGGATGGTAAAAAGGCCCCAGGTTTCCGAAAGGGGCATGGCCGCGGTCCGGATAGCAAAATAATAATCGTCGCTTAACAAGGTGTTGTTGAGAATCGGGAAGTATGCTGCCAGGGTGGCTGCGAATATGATCGGGAAGCTCAGGAAGGTGGATATCTTTCTCATTTTAACCCCTCGGCGAACTCCACCGGTTCCACACCGAGCTCCTCGCGCATGGCCCTGATATCGCAAACGTTGTCGACCAGCAGCATGTTCAACTGGTCGCGGGTCAGAAACGGCTTCTTCTGAACCTTCTCGCTTAGCCAGGCGACGGGCCTGATCATCGCAAGAGGGACATGCACGAGCCGGCGCTTCTTGCCCATAGCCGCTGACAGCGTGGCGACTATGTCGTTATAGGAGAGCGCCGCCGGCCCGCCGATCTCGTAAACTTTATCAATGGCGCGCTCATTCTTCAGCGCCGCAGAAAAACAAGCAGCCACATCGAACACCGAGATCGGCTGCAGGCGGTAGTTGCCGTCGCCGATCACGGGAACCGCCGGCAGGCGCCGGATCTGCCCCTTGAGCATCTCGATGAACTCGCTGCCCGGGCCGTAGATGATCGAGGGCCTGAAGATCGTGTACGGAATCCCGCTGGCGCGCACGTCTTCCTCGGCCGCCCACTTGGTACGGTGGTAACCGGCGGTGGCCCCGGCGCCGGTGCCGAGCGCGCTCATGTGGACAAAACGCCGGGCTCCCACCCTGGCCGCAGCGGCCAGCGCATTGCGGGTTCCTTCCACATGGATCTGCTGGAAGCTGGCGCCGCGCCGCTCGAAGATGATACCTACCAAATGTATGATGGCTTCGCAACCCTCGGCCGCCAGCGCTACCGATTCGGGAATGGTGATGTCGCCGGCGATGGTTTCTGCCCCGAGCCCGTCGAGAAACCAGGTCTCTTCAGAGCCCTCAGACCGCACCAGGCACGTGATCTCGTGCCCGTCCTCCACCAGCCGGCCGGCGATGTGTTTGCCGACGAAACCGGTGGCGCCTGTCAGGAAGACTTTCAGATGCCGGCGCCCTGCTCGGTCCTGTCCTCTTCCTTCTCGGAAACTCCCGCCTCGGCAAAGGTGGCCATCTCGGCCAGGACCTTGCAGCTGGCATCGACCAGGCTGGAGGCCAGCGCGGCGCCGGTGCCGAGCGCGCTCATGTGGACAAAACGCCGGGCTCCCACCCTGGCCGCAGCGGCCAGCGCATTGCGGGTTCCTTCCACATGGATCTGCTGGAAGCTGGCGCCGCGCCGCTCGAAGATGATACCTACCAAATGTATGATGGCTTCGCAACCCTCGGCCGCCAGCGCTACCGATTCGGGAATGGTGATGTCGCCGGCGATGGTTTCTGCCCCGAGCCCGTCGAGAAACCAGGTCTCTTCAGAGCCCTCAGACCGCACCAGGCACGTGATCTCGTGCCCGTCCTCCACCAGCCGGCCGGCGATGTGTTTGCCGACGAAACCGGTGGCGCCTGTCAGGAAGACTTTCAGATGCCGGCGCCCTGCTCGGTCCTGTCCTCTTCCTTCTCGGAAACTCCCGCCTCGGCAAAGGTGGCCATCTCGGCCAGGACCTTGCAGCTGGCATCGACCAGGCTGGAGGCCAGCGCGGCGCCGGTGCCCTCGCCCAGGCGCATGTTCATGAACAGCATGGGCTTGAGCGCCAGCTGATCGAGTATGAGTTTGTGTCCGGGCTCGACGCTGACGTGCGAGGCGATCATATAGTTGCGGCAGTCGGGACAGAGGCTGGCCGCCACCAGCGCCGCGGCGCCGGAGATGAAGCCGTCGACGATCACCGGCACCCGGTTGGCGGCGGCGCCGAGCATGACGCCCGCCAGTCCGCCGATCTCCAGGCCGCCGACCTTGGACAGCACGTCGATGCCGTCCTCCTTGTCGGGCTGATTGACGCGGATGGCGCGCCGGATGACATCCTTCTTGAGCTCAAGGGCGTCGGCGCCGATGCCGGTGCCGCGGCCGACGCTGTGCTCCATTTCGGCTCCGGAAAATACTGTGAGGATGGCGCTGCTGGCCGTCGTGTTGGCGATGCCCATGTCTCCCGTGCCCAGCAGGTCGGCGCCGTCGGCGATAGCCGCCTCGGCCATTTCGATGCCGGCCTCGAGGCAGGCGATCGCCTGATCGCGGGTCATGGCCGGGCCCTCGGCCATGTTGGCCGTGCCGGGCCGCACTTTCCTGTCAATGACTCCGGGAATGTCCAGCGGAACCGCCACGCCCATGTCGACCACGCGCACCTCGGCGCCCGCGTGCCGCGCCAGCACGTTGATGCCGGCGCCGCCGGCCGCGAAATTGGCGACCATCTGCGGCGTGACCTCCTGGGGGAAGGCGCTGACGCCTTCGGCGGCGACGCCGTGGTCGCCGGCCATGACGATGATGACCTTCTTGCTGATCTCGGGAATCGGCTGCCGCTGGATTCCCGCCATCTTGATCGACAGCTCCTCGAGGACGCCCAGGCTGCCCTGGGGCTTGGTCAGCTGGTCCTGCCGTTCACGCGCCAGGCGCATCGATTTCGGGTCGAGACCATGTATCTTCTTTATAGTTTCATTCAGTGTGCTCATACTTCCTCCGATCTTCCAGCGGCCGCCGGGTGGCGGCAGTTACAGGGTTCTTCGATCAGCTCGCCCCCGAGGGGCGGCATTTGTAAACTGCCAGCATCAGCGCCGTCATCGAGGCCGCCGACTGGGTGAGCAGGCGGACCGTGTAATCGGGCGCGCCGGGAATCTGCAGGGAATGCCTCTTGCGGTTATGCGTCGGGAACCAGCGATGGCGTCCCCGCTTGGGATCGGTCCAGGGAAGCACCTGCTCCACATCGGGAAGCACCCCGCCCATGGCGCACCAGAACGGCGCCGACCTGAAGCCGCAGCTGGTCCCGATTATTCCCAGCATCGTCGCCACCAGGAGCCCCTCGGCCTTGTGTGCCGAGATGTCCTTGTGCGGCATCAGGTCGAGTGCGGCGTGAGCAATAACGCCGGTCGCGAAAGCGGCAACCGGGCTCTTGAAAAGCCTGCCGACGGCGGCGTTGACGCAGGTATGGGGAACTAGCATCATCCGGGCGAACTCCTTCCCATGCAGGGAGGTTTGCTGGTGAGGAAACATTTTCTGGCATTGGCAGAGGGAATGCAACCGGGCCGGCTACAGCGGGCCGCCATCGACGCCGGGCGGGGCCGCCATCGACGCCGAGCTGTTAATATTCGATGATCGCCCCCGGGCAGAGCCCCTCGATCACGCACTCGCCGCATCTGGGCCTCACCGCCTTGCACACCTTCCGTCCGTGCAGCACCAGGTTGATGTGGAAACTGTACTTGTCCTCATCCGGGACGATCGCGTTCATTATCCAGTGGGCCTCTTCGCGGGTGGCTTCTTCCGGCAGGAAATCCAGGCGCTTGCAGACCCTGAAGACATGCGTGTCCACCGGCATCACCGGGCGACCCAGCGCGAACAGCAGCACGCAGGACGCGGTCTTGACGCCGACGCCGGGAAGCTCGGTGAGGTAATCGAGCGCCTCGCGGTCGTCCATCCCTTCCAGGAATTTCATCTCCAGGTCTCCGTGCTCTTCCAGGAGCGCCGAGAGCGACCCCTTGATATAGCGCGATTTGGGTCCGGAGATGCCGCTCATGGAGATGGCCCCGGCAATGTCTTCAACCGGCGCCCGGGCCACATCTTCCCAGCCCGGATATTTCTCGTGCAGCGCCGCCAGGGCCCGGCCGGCGTTGATGTCGGTGGTGTTCTGGGCCAGGATGGTGAAGACCATCTCCTCAGCGGGCGGATACCGGGGCGCGAAGCGGGGCCGGAAGTATTCCTGGTCGAGGAAACGGACGATCACCGGCAACCGCGCCGGCGTCACCATGGGCAATTTCCGCCCGTCGTTGCCGGCCGTTCCCCGCCCGTCACCATCAGGCGCCGATCCCCGCGCAGATCTTCAGCGCCCGGGGAAGCACCGAGACCCGCACCGGCAGCTCCGCCACCATCTCGCCGTCGGTCTGAATCAGCACCTGTTCCCCGGAGGGGCAGGAGATCTCGGCTTCCTCGGCGCGGAAATACTCGGCGTGCGGCTCGTCGAGCTCTTCCTTCCGGATCGAACTGATCCAGAACCGCAGCATCTCGGTGAAGCTCTTTTCCTTGAGCACGCAGAAATCCAGGAGGCCGTCCTGCATGTTGGCCAGCGGCGTCGGCCCGAAGCGGCCGCCGTAATAGCGGGAATTGGCCGCGATCACGAAATAACCCTCGGTCTCGTGCCTGGCGCTCTTCACCGAGATCAGCGGCAGGTCCTCGGTGATGAAAGTCCTGAGCCCGGAGATCGGGTAGGCGGCTCCCTTGAGGGCCCGCTTGAGCACGGGATCGAGGTTTTTTATGGTCAGGGCGTCGAAGCCGATGCCGGCCATCAGCGTGAAGCAACGGTCGCCGGCGAGGCCGACGTCGATGGCGATGCTGCCGCCCTTCATCGCCAGACGGCAGGCGTCATCGACGTTCGCGGGTATCGCCAGGGCCTTGGAGAGGACGTTGACCGTGCCCACGGGAATGACGGCCAGCGTCACGCCGCTGCCGGCCATGCCGTTGACGGTTTCGTTGATGGTGCCGTCGCCGCCGGCGACGACGATCTTCCGGATGCCGCGCTCGACCGCCTCGTGGGCGTAGCGCGTGGCCGCGCCGGTGGCGTCGGTCGCCATGGGGACGATATCACTGCCATAGCTCCTGAGGATATCGGCGATCCTCATGGCCCGGCGCTCGCCGCAGCTTCCGGCCACAGGGTTATATATGAGGTATGCAGTCTCGGTCATGGAAGATAAACAGCCTTCCTCATGGAAGAGTGCCCGCCGCGCTCATGGGAGCGGCTGCGGCACCCGCCGGCGCCCGGCAAAGCCCACGTAATCGCTATAGCCGGCCGCGCGGGCCAGCTCCAGCAGGCGGTCGAACTCGCGCCCTACCTGCGTCGGCTTGTGGGCGTCGGAGCCAAAGGTGATGGGAACCCCGTGCGCCTGCATGATCTCGAGGATCTCGAGGCTGGGGTAGATCTCGCCGACCGGCTTGCTGAGGCCCGAGGCGTTGAGCTCGATGGCCACGTTACTCTTGGCCAGCGTCGCCGCCACCTCGTTATAGAGCGGTTTCATGTCCCTCGTGGGCCGGTGCCCATATTTCTTGACCACGTCGAGGTGGGTCATGACGTCGAACAGGCCGGTGCGGGCGGCGTCCATCACCAGCCCGAAATAGATCTCGTAGACCTCGTTGATGTCGCGCCGCTCGAATTCGAACTTGAAGCGCGACTGGTCGATACCCCAGCCGCCGATGAAATGCACCGAGCCATAGACGTAATCGAACTCGTAACGCGCCAGGGCCGCGGCTACATCATCGAGGTGGGGGACGATGTAATCCGCCTCGATGCCCAGCCGCGGCGGATAATCCGGATACTTTTCCTGCAGCTTAAGGACCCCGTCTATATAGAGCGGCAGGTCCGCCTGGCACATGGTCAGGGTCGGGTCCTCGATGTGAAACAGCGGCAGATGGTCGGCAAAGCCCATCTCCGGCAGGCCCAGATCGCGGGCCGCCAGCAGGTACTCTTCCATCTCGCCGCC
>JAJZQT010000027.1:0-12252 GCA_021803005.1 Actinomycetes bacterium | reverse complement strand
CGGCATCGGGAAGGGAAGGGGGAACCCAATGAGCCAGACAGCCCAAATGCTCACCGAAGCCAGCGAAGAATATATCGAGGCGATCTACAAGATGTCCCTGGAGGGGCAGGTGATCGCCGCCCGACTGGCGGAGCGCATGAAAGTATCGCCGCCGACCGTGGCCGACATGCTCAAGCGCCTTGCTGAGAAAGGCCTGGTAAAGTCGAGCCGCCGCGACGGCGTCAAGCTCACCAAAAAGGGCCTGGAGACAGCCGAAGCGCTGGTGCGCCGGCATCGCCTCTGGGAGAGGTTCCTTACTGACGTCCTCGGCCTCAACTGGGACGAAGTCCACGAGGAAGCCTGCAAGCTCGAGCACGCCATGAGCCCCCAGGTCGAGGTGAAGCTCGCCCAGATCCTGGGCAACCCCGAGACCTGTCCGCACGGCTATCCCATCCCCGGAACCCGCGGCGCCAAGAAGCGCGCCCGTGAAGCCAGGCCGCTGTCATCCCTGTCCGTGGGCGATGAGGCTGTCATCGACCGCGTCGCCGAAGAGGACTCGCAATTGCTGCAATACCTGGCAACCCTGGGCCTGCTTCCCGAGGCCAGGGTCTCGGTCAAGGAGATCGCGCCCTTCAAGGGCCCGATGCTGGTCAAGGTTTGCGGCGCCCAGTACGCCCTGGGCCAGGAAGTCGCTTCCAAGATTATGGTGAAGGGCAAGTAACCGGGCCCGCCGGCTACTTGCGAAAAAACGGCTGACAGACGATGCAGTTTTCTTCATGCCATAGCGCTCTCGGCAAACTCCGCGGCGAGACCGATTTCACCATCGCCCTGGCCGGAAACCCCAACGTGGGCAAGTCCAGCGTCTTCAACATCCTTACCGGCATGGGGGTCGAGACCGCCAACTATCCCGGCAAGACGGTGGAAGTGAACATCGCCACCACCACCCTGGACGACACCCGCATTGGCATCATCGATCTGCCGGGAACCTACGCGCTGGGCGCCGTCTCCGAAGACCAGTGGGTGGCGCGCCAGGGAGTGCTCGACGGCAACCCCGACGCCGTCATGATGGTAGTGGACGCCACCAACCTCACGCGCAATCTTTACATGGTGCTCCAGTTCCTCGAGCTTGGCTATCCCATGGTGCTGGCCCTGAACGTGCTCGACGTCGCCCGGCGCGAAGGCCGGGACATCGACATCGCGGCGCTGTCGAACCGCCTCGGGGTTCCCATCCTGCCCACGGTCGCCAATCGCGGCGAGGGCCTCGACGAGCTCATCATCGCCGCCGTGGAAGTCGCCCGCGACCGCATCATGCCCCATCCCCACGGCCTCGTTTACGGCCAGGATGTGGAAAAAGACATAACCGCCCTCACCGACGCCATCGCCGGCGCCGAACTCAACGACCCTTACGCCCTGCCGCACCGCGCCCTGGCGCTCCTGCTGCTGGAAAACGACCCCGAGTTTATCGAGCTGACCTCGGCCATGCCCGGCTGGCAGCCGGTTCTGGACCTGGCGGCGCGACTGCGCAGTCATATCGAGGAGGAGCACGGCCAGGCATCGGCCACGCGCATCGCCGCCGAGCGCCACGCGCTGGCTGCCATCATCGCCGAGGAGGTCGAGACCGTCTCGACCACCGAAAGGGCCGGCATCGGCGAACGCCTCTGGCGCTACACCACGTGGCCGGCCACGGGCGTGCCCATCCTCTTCCTGGTGCTGGGGCTGGTCTTCGTGCTGATGTACTTCGTCGGCCAGAGACTGGCAGATTTTTTAAGCGGCACCTGGGGAACCCTGGTCGCCCATCCATTGACATCTATTCTGTATGACAACTTTGGAAACAACGTTGTCACCAACACTCTTTTGTGGGCTGTCAGCGGCATGCAGGCGGCTCTCACCGTGGGCATTCCCTACGTGCTGGTCTTCTACCTGGTGCTGGCATTCCTGGAGGACTCCGGCTACCTCAATTCGGTGGCGTTCCTCACCGACTCGGTAATGCACAAGTTCGGCCTGCACGGCCGCGCCATGATTCCGATCATCGCCGGCGCCGGCTGCAACGTCCCGGCGATCATCGGTACGCGCGTGCTGACAACCATGCGCGAGCGCCTCATCGCCGGCACGCTCATCGTCATGGTCCCCTGCAGCGCCCGCAGCGCCGTCATCTTCGGCGCCGTCGGCTTCTACGCCGGCTGGCAGGCGGCTCTGGGGATATACGTCATCGTCGGAGTGTTGTGGGTGTTGCTGGGGCTCGGCCTCAACAAGGTGATGCCGGGGAAGTCAGCGGGACTGGTAATGGAGATGTTCCCGTTCCGCCGCCCGCACATGGGAACCGTTTTCCGGAAGACCTGGTTCCGTTTCAAGGCTTTCGTTTTCATGGCGGTGCCGATCCTGCTGATCGGCAGCCTGGTGCTGGGCCTGCTCTTCGAGAGCGGCCATCTCTTCGATCTCGCCAGCATCTTCTCGCCGGTGGTGGAGGGATGGATGGGCCTGCCGCCGGTCGCGGGGCTGCTGCTGGTGATGGCGATCCTGAGGAAGGAACTGGCGCTGCAGCTGCTGACGACGTTGGCGATCATTATGGGCGCCAGCGCCGCCGCCGAGAACAACCTGCTGCTGATCATGAGTAAGCAGCAGCTGTTTGTCTTCGCGCTGGTGACCGCGATCTACATTCCCTGCGTGGCCACGATCGCGGCCCTTTCAAGGGAGATGGGATGGGCGCGCGCCCTGATGATCATGGCCTTCACCGTGGTGCTGGCGGTGCTGGTCGGCGGTGTTGTCAATCAGCTTTTTACCGTGTTCGGCGGCTAAGACCTTGAACCAGGGGCACGAAAAACCGGGCGAAGAGGCCTTGAACCAGGGGCACGTAAAGCCGGACGCAACGCGCAGGAAGCTGCTGGGCCGCGGCGTCAGGCTCGAGTATTTTACCATCGCCTACAATTTGCTCGAGGCGTTGGTCGCCGCCGCGAGCTCGGGATTGGTGGGGATGATCGGGACTCTGGTAACGACGCTGGTGGAGGAGATCGCGGGGATGCTCACAATTATGGGGATGCTCACTGGGATTTTGAGCGAAAGGCGCTCTACGCCGTTGCTCTTACTTTTTTTGCCCTGGCCGTCTACATCGTGCTTCAGTCCGGCTATAACCTGACATACGCCCGGCAGGTTGAGGAGAGTACGGTGGGCATTGCCGTAGCGGTCATCTCGCTACTGGTCATGCCGGCCCTGGCCCTGTCCAAACAGAAGGTCGCCCAGGCGTTGCAGAGCAAGTCGCTCGCGGCTGAGGCCAGGGAAACCTGGCTCTGCGCTTATCTATCCCTGGTGCTGCTTGTCGGTTTGCTATTAAACGCGTTATTCGGATGGCAGCAGGCCGACTCCATCGCCGCCCTGGCGATGCTTCCCCTCGTGGTCAAGGAAGGCTTCGAAGCGCTGGAGGAAGCGGGCGAACCGGACGAAGCGGAATAGCGGACGAAGTGGAAGAGCCATGAGTTTTTAGCCTCTGGGACCGGCTTGAACCTACATGCCGCCCGCGCTCATGCCTGAACCGGAACCCAGCTTGGCCAGGACGATAGTGGCGATCTTCTTGGCCTGCTCCAGCGCCGGCTTGTCGCTGGCCGGGTCGGTTCCGGGCGGATTGCCTCCGCCGGAGGCATAGACGCAGGTGTCGCCCGACGCCGCGTGCACCAGCAGCACTGACTTGTCCCAGGAAGCATGCATGCCGATCCCCTCAACCGGCTCCGCCGCCGGGTTGGTGGCGAGGTTGGAGTAATCGGCCATGCTGCAGGGTTTGACGATGATGACGTTGGCGATGCGCGGGGCCGCGCCCCTGGTCATGTAAGAACAGGATTTGGTGTTGTCGGCATCGCTGCGTTCCGGCTCGTTCACAGGCTCGCCCAGAACCATTTCGGCGTCAGCCTTGGTGAAGGCGCCGCAGGGGTCGGGCACATCAGCGTTGTTTATCGCCCGGGTAGAGGCAGTGGTGTCAGCGGAACTACCGCAGGCAGCGACGAGACCGGCGAGCAATGCCACAAAAATAATTGCTATCAAATAGCGAAGCTTCATTAACGGCCATCCTTTTTCGTGGGGGGCGGTCAGGGAATGAGGCTAATATAACCCTGCAAGCCCGGCAGTTCAAGTACGGCGGGGCGCGGCCTCCCGGGGCCGGACTAACCCGCTCGGGCGCCCCGGGGCCGGTTGACATAGAGGTAAAGTTTTTCCCTTCCTTTCCCGATAGAGGTTCCCACATGAGGCTGACTCAATCACCTTTGGGGAGGAGGTGAATAAAATGGCAATCGATGTCAAGGCCAAGACCCAGCCGGTCAGGGCCAGGATTCTCACCGATGAGTACGAGATCGAGGGCAACGTACACATCAAACCCGGCGTCTATCGCGGACGCGTTTCGGACATACTCAATGCTCCGGAAGTGGAATTCATCCCGGTGACCCAGGCAAAATGCACCAGCCGCGCCTCCGCGGACTCCAAACCGGTCAGTACCGACTGCACCATCGTCCAGGTACGCACGATCAAGATGGTCTTTCCGTTCGAGGACTCATAAAGCTTTGGGGACGTTGGTTTCCATTGTTGAAATTTGTCGATTTGCGTCATGACGCCCGGGTCTTGACGCCCCGTTCAGTCGCCCAAATGCCGTTTTGCCGCCGTTTTCCGGCGATTGTGTGTATCCAGAATGTACAATAACTGGCTTAATTTACTGTACAATTGGATAAAATAATCGCAGGGGAAAACGCATATTATTTAATGCAGGAAGCAGGGAAACGGTTTCGCCATTTATCCAGCGGGACCAGGCATCAATTAGTTTCTCACCTGCATGCGAAAGGAAAAACGGTGGCGCTGCGCGTAGCGGAAATCCTCAAGTTGCCGATCCTGGCCGACGCCAGGGTGCTGGCTGGCGAGAAAGGGCTGGACCGCGAGGTTTCGCAGGTGACCGTTGGCGAGGTGCCCGACATCGGCGACTGGCTCACCGGTGGCGAGCTGGTTCTTTCCACTTTCTTTGCCGTGGAGACCACACCCGAGGCCCAGGTCGAGTTCACCCGCAAAATCGTCAAGGCTGGCGCCGCCGGCCTGCTGGTCAAGCCTGGGCGTTTCATCGAAGAGGTCAGCCCCGAGATCCTCGAGCTCGGGCGCAAGCACGACTTCCCCATCGTCGAGGTTCTTCCCGAGGTCCGCTGGACCCACATCACCGCCGAGATCTCCGAGCAGATCGTCGGCGAGCACCTGGCGCTGCTGCGCCGCTCGCAGGACATCCATCAGCGGCTGCTCGAAGTCGTCATCGACGGCGGCAGCTGGAAGTCGATCGCCGAGACCACCGCCGAGCTGATCGGACGCCCGGTCGTGCTGGAGAATTCCTTTTCCGAGGTGCTCTCGGAATCGGTCCCCGCGGAAGATGATTCAATGCTGGTCGCCGAGTTCGACGAGCTGCGCCAGGCCGCTGCCGAGAGCGGACGCGCCCGGGCGGCGAAAGGCGCCGAGCGTTACAACCGGACGCCGCTGAAAAAGAAGGCGCAGTTCCCCGCCATGGTGACCGTGCCGATCATCGTCAGCCGTGACGTCCTCGGCTACGTATCCAGTTTTGAACGCGACTCCGAGCTCAACGAGCTCGACCTGACGGCGCTGGAAAGCGCCGCCACCGTGGCCGCGGTGGAGATGGGCCGGGAGCTGACGCGCATAGAAGCCGAGACCCGTCTGCGTGGTGATTTCGTCGACGACCTGCTGGCGGATGAGTTCGACGGCGGGCCGACGATGCTGCAGCGCGCGAGCTTCCTGGGCGGTGACTTGACCAACGGCTGCCTCTGCCTTATCGCCGACATCGATTCCTTCGGGGAATACGTGCGGGACAAGAACCTGACCGAGCCCGAGGTCCAGCAGATCAAGAACCGCTTCTTCAGCGGTGTCAAGCAGGAGATCCTCTCGCATCACCAGCACGCGCTGCTGACGCCCAAGAGCGACAACGTCATCGCGTTCCTGCCGCCTCTCAAGGATGGAGACGCCAAGCTCATGTCTATCGCCAGGTCAACCGCCTTGCGTATCCGCCAGAGCTGCGCCGAGCTGCTGCCCGGTCTGACGGTGTCGATCGGCATCGGCCGCTTCCACGGGGACCCGCTGGAGACCAGGCGCGCCTACCGTGAGGCGCAGTCGGCCCTGCAGGTTAGCCAGAGGCTGGGGGAGACCGGCGCCATCGCCAGTTTCGACGACATGGGAATATACAAACTTTTGCTGGGCGCGCTCGAGGAAGATCCCGAAGAGGTGCGCAACTTCTACCAGGAGACCATCGCCCGCATCGAGGATTACGACAAGCAGCACAACACCGACCTCGTCGGCACGCTCGATGCCTACCTCGCCAACAATCGCAGCGTCGCCGCCACCGCCGAGGCGCTCTTCACGCACCGGCACACGATCCGCTACCGGCTGGGCCGCATCAACGACCTCACCGGCCTGGACGTGCACCGCAGCGAGGATCAGGAAAAGCTCGGCTTCGGCCTCAAGGTCATGCGGCTGCTGCGGCGGTAACCCCGTTTTGGGGGACACATACGTGCGCATGGGGACACATTAATAATGTGTCCCCTGTTTTAGGGGACGTACGTTTCCAACTCTTCTTTTATCCCCGCGGACAAGAAAACCCTCGAATCTTTGTGCGCCGGGACAAAAGAATAGGCTGCCGCCGGAGCTATACTCCAATTGTATAAACATGGTCGCGGAATCTAGCGCCTGAGCGGAATCCTGGCTGGCGTTTCAGCCGCGAGCCGTTCTTTATGTATAATGATTCCGCTCTTTTTTCCGTGGAATTCCCATTCTTTCAGGAATATATATGTGCCGACTAAGCGCCATCACATCATCTGAATATTTTTCTCCCATGGAAAACGTCATGGCCCTCAACACCATGAAGGAAGGCCACGACGGCTCCGGGCTGGGCCTGGTGCTGCGCGACCTCGGCGGCGATTTCAAGGAGCTCAAGCGGTACCCGATCCTTTCCGGGATCGCCTCGCGTGAGGGACTGGCCGAGCTCGATACCTTCATGTCCGGCCTGGGATTCCGGGAAGTCCACTGCTGGGAGCCCGACATCGACGGAAGGGCTCCCGAGCCGGAGCTGGGCCGCCGCGACCACTACTTCGCCAAGGCCTATGAGTATCCCGTGGACATACAGAAGCGCCCGCAGGCGGAGAAGGAAGAGCTGCTGCTCGACGCGCGCCTGGCGCTGCGCGAGCTGGGCGAGGAGGACGAGTCGATCTTCGTCTTCTCGTTTTATCCTGACACGGTGACCCTGAAGGAAGTGGGGGACCCGCTGGAGCTGGGGCGTTTCTTCCGGCTGGATGACGGCAAGCTCAAGGCCAGGATCATCCTGGCACAGGGCCGCCAGAACACTAACTATGACATCTATCTCTACGCCTGCCATCCGTTCTTCCTGCAGGGGTACTGCACCATGACCAACGGCGAGAACACCGCTTTCGTGCCGATCATGGAATTCCTGACCAGCCGCGATTTTCCCGGCTACATGGGCTACAATTCCGATTCGGAGGTATTTGCCCACATCCTGCACTACACGCAGCGGCAGCTGGGCTATCCCTTGACATATTACAAGGATGTGATAACGCCGCTGGCCGAGAAGGAGATCGACGCCAGGAAGGACGCGGAGGCGCTGAGGCTGATCCGCCGCTCGCTGCGGCCGCTCTGCATCGACGGCCCCAACTGCGTCATCGGCTTCGTGCCGGACGGCACGGTCTTTATGGTGCAGGACGCCAAGAAGCTGAGGCCCGGCATCGTCGGCGGCGTGCCCGGCAAGTACGCGCTCATGAGCGAGGAGTGCGGCCTCGACGAAGCCGTGCCCAAGCGCGACCAGAGGGAAGATTTCTCGCCCATGAAGTACGACATGGCGATCATCAGGCCCGGCGCCAGCGAGCTGGTCCGCTGGAGCCAGCTAACCCCCTGATTTCAGGGACACATTACTTAATTGCCAATTTCAGGGACAGGTTACTTAATTATCAGGAATTGACATGGATGCAGCCACGATACTAGACAACAACCACGAACTCTCGCTGAGGGAGTTCCCATATATCATCCGCTGGCGCGACGACCGCTGCACCCGCTGCGGCCGCTGCACCACCGTCTGCCCGGTGAACGCCATCGAGCCGGCGCCGCATGTGCACCGCCGCATCTATTCCGAGGGCAGCGCACCCAATCCCAAGGCCGAGCGCGAGATCGTCCACGTCGTCAAGCAGGTCACCGACGTCGACCGCTACTGCACCGGCTGCGGCGCCTGCACGCTGGTCTGTCCCAACGAGGCCATCGAGCCGGAATACAACCCGCGCCACAAGCTGCTCACCTACAAGAACAAGGGCGGCGTGCCCTTCCGCCGCGGCGGCCGGCGCAACGACCCGTCGACCTCGACCGTCGACCAGCTCAAATTTACCAGGATATCAATGCTCACCGACCCGGCGCTCGACGCCGGCCGGCACGAGTTCCGCATCCGCACGCTGCTGGGACGCAACCTGCCGCCCGAGGCGCTGCCGCTCAGGAAGCGCGGCGACCGGCTGGTGGTCAGCAAGACCCATGAGCGTGGCCAGGCCGAGAACGGCCACACTGCGCACGGCTTCATCCCGCCCGTGCGTGAGATCTACCCGATCCGCATCGGCAGCATGAGCATCGGCGCCCTCTCGCCGCATATGTGGGAAGGCCTGGCCATGGGCGTCGCCTATCTCAACGAGGTCGAAGGCATGCCCGTGGTCATGTGCACCGGCGAGGGCGGTATGCCGCCGCGCCTGCTGAAGTCGAGATTCGCCAAATATTTCATCCTGCAGATCGCCTCCGGCTATTTCGGCTGGGACGAGATCGTGCACGCCATCCCGGAGATGACCGAGGACCCGGCCGGCATCGAGATCAAGTACGGCCAGGGAGCCAAGCCCGGCGACGGCGGCCTGCTGATGGCCTACAAGGTGCTCAGGCTCATCGCCCAGATCCGCGGCGTGCCCGAGTTCGTCGACCTGGCCTCGCCGCCGACGCATCAGACCAAGTATTCCATCGAGGAAGCCGTGGCCAAGATGATCCAGTCGATGTCGATGGCCTGGGGCTTCCGCGTGCCGGTCTATCCCAAAATCTCCGGAACCAAGACCGCCATGGCTGTGCTCAACAACCTGGCCCGCAACCCCTACGCCTCGGCGCTCTGCATCGACGGCGAGGACGGCGGCACCGGCGCGGCCTACAACGTCTCCATGGACAAGATGGGACATCCGATCGCCTCGAATATCCGCGACTGCTATCTGGACCTGGTGGCGCAGGGCAAGCAGAACGAGCTGCCGCTGATCGCCGCCGGCGGCATGGGCAAGACCGGCAACCTGGCGGCCAACGCCGCCGCCATGATCATGCTCGGCGCCTCGGCCGTGGACACCGGCAAACACATCATGCAGGCGGCCGCCTGGTGCTTCGGCGATGAATACAACCGCTGCAACCTTTGTAACACGGGACGCTGCCCGCGCGGCATCACGACCCAGGACCCGAAGCTTTACCGCCGGCTCGACCCCGACAAGGTCGCCGAGCGAGTGGTCGAGGTCTTCAAGTCCGCCGACGTCGAGCTGCGCAAGATCTTCGCGCCGCTGGGCCGCAGCACCGAGCTGCCCATCGGCATGTCCGACGCCCTCGGCGTCGCCGACCAGTCCATCGCCGAGCGGCTGAGAATCTCTTACGTGTGCTAATTAAAGGGACACATTACTTAATTCCAGTCAGTAAAAAGGAAAGTAAATGATTCGCGTTCTCGTCATGTATCCGCGAACCGAAGGGAAAAGATTCGATCTGGATTATTACCGGGACCATCACATGCCGCTGGTCAAGGAAAGGCTGGCGCCAATCAAGGTGGAGATCGACCTGGGTTTTTCCGGCGGCGGCGACCTGCCGGCCCCGTATCACGCGGTCAGCCACATGACCTTTGCTTCAAGGGAAGAGCTGGCATCCAGGTACGCGGCGGCGGCGGAAGAGCTCAATAAGGACAAGGAAAAGTTCACGGACGTCGAGATCATCCGTCAGATCAGCGAGGTCTTGGAAGTATGATTTGCAGACAACGCGGGAATAGGTGCTAGCACAAATATTATGATCATCAACGGCAACATCAAAGGCCAGCGGGTCTCTTCCAGGGAAATGGAAGAGCAGATACAGGCTGCTGTCAAGAAGGGCGAGCGCTCCATAACCGTTCACGCCAACGGCCAGCACGGCATCGGCGGACGCATCTGGCCGCAGGACAGGAAGGTCAGGATCACCATTGACGGCCCCGTCGGCCAGCGCGTCGGCAGCATGGGCATGTTCGGCACCGAGATCACCGTCAAGGGCAGCACTTCCGACGACACCGGCTGGATCAACTGCGGCGCCCGCATCACCGTGCTCGGCGACGTCACCAATGGCGCCCACAACGCCGGCGCCCAGGGCGTGCTCTACGTGCAGGGCGGCGGCGGCGCCCGCTGCGACACCATGACCAAGTTCAACCCGCGCTTCGAGCCGCTGCAGTCGTGGTATTTCCGTGACGTGGGCGACTCCTTCGCCGAGTTCAAGGCCGGCGGCATCGCTGTCGTCTGCGGCGTCGACCCGCGCAACCCGGACAACATCCTCGGCTACCGCCCCTGCGTCGGCATGGTCGGCGGCACGATTTATTTCCGCGGGCCCATCCAGGGATTCAGCGAGAACGACGTCAAGCAGGAAGAGCTCTCCGACGCCGACTGGGAATGGCTGACCACAAATATTAAACCGTATCTAAAAGCCATCGGCCGCACCGAACATCAAAAGGAACTGACCCGCAACCGCGGCGACTGGCAGAAGCTCATCGCCCTGACGCCCGCGGACAAGGCCGCGCGCCTGGGACGCCGCCTGACCACGGCCGAGTTCCGCGAGCAGGTCTGGGAGCCCGGCGTCGGCAAGGGCGGCATCTTCGGTGAATATATTGACCACCCGCGGACCATCCTGCCGTATGTCACCACCGGCGAGGACCGCCGCTGGCGGCCGGTCTGGCTCAACGAAAAATATCTGCCGCCATGCGCTTTCGCCTGCCCGTCGCGCATCCCGTCGCACAAGCGGGCGTCGCTGATCAGGCAGGGCCGCCTGGAGGAAGCGCTGGCGCTGGTGCTCGAGTACAGCCCCTTCCCCGCGAGCGTCTGCGGCCAGGTCTGCCCCAACCTCTGCATGGACGCCTGCACCCGCGGCCTCTTCGTGGACAAGCCTCACAACATCAGGCAGATGGGCTCGCTGAGCCTGGAAGTGCCAGCGCCCCGGAAGGCGCGCTCGACCGGCAAGAAGGTCGCCGTCATCGGCGGCGGCCCCGGCGGCCTTTCCGCCGCCTGGCAACTGGGCCTGCGCGGACACCAGATAGATCTATATGAAGCCGCCGGCAAGCTGGGCGGCAAGATGGAGCTGGCCATCCCCCGCGAGCGCCTGCCGCAGGAAGTGCTGCAGAAGGAACTCTCACGCTTCGAGGAGATCGGTATTGACATACATTTAAGCACCAAGGTCAACCGCAGGCTCTTCGACAGGATTTACAGGGAACACGACGTCGTCATCGTCGCCAGCGGCGCCCACGAGGCGCGGCTGATCAAGTTCCCCGGCTGGGAGGACGTCACTCCAGGCATCGAATTCTTAAAGGCCGTCAACTACGGCGAGCCTGAGGACCTAAGCGGCAAGAAGGTCGTCGTCATCGGCGCCGGCAACGTCGGCATGGATATCGCCTGCCAGGCCTGGAACCTGGGCGCAGCCAGGGTGACGGCGGTGGACATCCAGCCGCCGGCGAGCTTCGGAGTCGAACGGCAGGCGGCCGAGGCCAAGGGCACCACGATCGAATGGCCCAGGATTACGGAGAAGTACGACGCCAAAAAGAAGAAGCTCCATTTCAAGGACGGCACCAGCATGGACGCCGACGCGGTCATCATCTCAATCGGCGAGAGCCCGGTGCTCGACTTTCTCCCGGCGGGCATGGATATGGAGCGCGGCTACCTGGTGGTCAGCGACACCGGCCGGACCTCCGACGCCAAGGTGTTTGCCGTGGGCGACACGACCCGGCCCGGACTGATCACGAACGCCATCGGCCAGGGACGCATCACCGCCGAAGCCGTGCACAACCTGATGATGGAAGTCGACATCAATCCCGAATGGAAGCAGGTCATTCCCTACGAGCGGATCAAGACGGTCTACTACGACGCCGGCTCGCCGGATATCGTGCCGACTGCTGCATTGGCGAGCGACATGAGGGCGACCAGCGTGCCCGAACCGGAGATCAACGTGATCGGACCCACCGACCTCGAGCCCAGC
>JAJZQT010000099.1 GCA_021803005.1 Actinomycetes bacterium | reverse complement strand
GCCTGTTTTTCCGTGTTGTCGATGGGGTGCATGTGATGCTAGTATGGATTCAGAAATCAACACGCCCCCGCTCAGTGGTGACTGTTCCGCTCTCACTCTTCGCCTGTTTGATCCTCATCATCAAGCGATGCCTGTCCTCGGGGACGTGGATACAGAGGCAAGGGCAACTTTCACTCATTGAACCAGATCGAAGAAAAAACTGAGAACTTATCGCTGCCGCAGGCTGACGATGGCTGGACGGCAAGGGATGTGGGTATCGCTCTCGCCGTTTTCCTGGTTATTATAGGCATCGCTATCGGCGCATTTTTCTTCTGGCAGTCGCGAAAAACCCCGCCTGTGGAAGCGGGAACCGTCGCGCCTGACTTTACCCTCCCCCTGATGAACGGCGGGAATGTAAGTCTTTCGGATTATCGCGGCAAGGTCGTACTGCTTAATATCTGGGCCACCTGGTGCAACCCTTGCCGTGAGGAAATGCCATCCATGAACCAGTTCTATCAAAACATGAAGGGTAAACCCTTCGAGATCCTTGCCGCTAGCATCGATACTCGCGGGTCCACTGACGTCGAACCATTTGTGAAACAGCTGGGCCTGACCTTTCCCGTACTTCTCGATTCCAACAAGCAGGTTAACGGCATGTACCAGGCTACCGGCGTTCCGGAGAGCTTCATCATCGACAAGAACGGGATTGTCCGGGATCATATTCTTGGTCCGGTTAACTGGACCAGTTCCCAGGCGCCCGAAAACCAATTGATACAGCATTTGCTGCAGACTCAATGAAGGGCAATATCAAATGGCTTTTGCTGATTCCTGTTCTGGCAGTGGCGCTGGGGCTGGGATACCTGATTCCCACCAAGCTTCTCAGCAACGACAACAGCAGCGGCGGTACGAGCACGGATCAGCAGCAAAGTCCGGCGCTGCAGGTACAGCTTTCTGACATCCAGGACCGCATCACCGCGTATGAGGCGCTGCTTCAGCGCAATCCCGGTGATCTCGATGCTCTTAGGGGCCTTGGCGACAGCTATCTCGAGGAGGGGCAGGCCCAAGGGGAAAACAACCAGACGAACGACTCTTACCGCAGCTACAAGAACGCGGTCGACCAGTATCGCAAATATCTTGCTATAAAGCCGGACTTTGTCGAGGTGCGCATCGATATGGGCTTGTCGTATTCTTATCTGCAGATGATCGATATCTCTCTGCGGGAGCTGAATGCATGCGTTACGGCTGCGCCTGACAATCAGAGGGCCTGGCATTCGCTGGGATGGGTTGAATATAACGGCGCCGGCAATCTGGCTGCGGCCAAGGACGCTTGGCAGAAATCCTACGATCTGAATCCCAGCACTCCTATCGGCCAGGAGTCAAAGTCATTTCTGGATCAATTCTCCGGACAGTCGCTCGCCGTGCCTGGCACGGGCACGCCTTGATCGCCGGAAACTAGAACCCCCGGCTGCTCGTGAAAGAACCTCAATAGCGGGATAATTGAAACTTGAAAGGGACGGCGAAAGCCGTCCCTTTGAAGTTTCAATCCGTTTTCTTATGAGCCGGTTTGGGCTTGATCAAGCACTTTCGCGCAGATGCTGCGTTTCCTGCAGTTCCTTAAGACGGGCCAGAGTATTGGCTTCAATTTGACGGATGCGCTCGCGGGTCACGCCAAACCGGCGCCCGATCTGTTCCAGTGTCCGCGGGTGCTCGCCGTTGAGGCCATAACGCAACTCGAGGATCTTTCTTTCCCGGTGCGGCAATGAATCCAGCACCTTGTTGAGATCGTCCTTCTTGATCTCGGTCATCGCCGCCTCCATGGGCTTGGGCGTGCCTTCGTCCTCGAGGAAGTCGCCGAGTTCGGCTTCCTCCTCATCGCCCACGGGCTTCTCGAGGCTGACCGGGCTCTGTGAGATCTTGATCAGATGCTGCACCTTCTCCACCGAGGTATCCATGACCTTGGCGATCTCTTCAGGTGTCGGCTCGCGGCCCATGTCCTGGACCAGCTGCCGCTTGGCCCGGACGAGGTGATTTAGTTTTTCGACCATGTGCACGGGGATTCTGATTGTGCGCGCCTGGTCGGCGATGGCGCGGGTAACAGCCTGGCGAATCCACCAGGTGGCGTAGGTCGAGAATTTGTAACCACGGCGGTAATCGAACTTTTCGACCGCCCGGATGAGCCCAAGGTTGCCTTCCTGGATGAGATCCAGAAAGGAGAGGCCGCGGCCCAGGTAGCGCTTGGCGATACTTACCACCAGGCGGAGGTTGGCTTCGACCAGCCGGCTTTTGGCCTCCATGTCGCCCCTCTCCATGCGCTTGGCGAGGGAGACCTCTTCAGCCGCTGAAAGCAGCGGAATCCGGCCAATATCGCGCAGATACATGCGCAGGGAATCATCGGTGGCGGCTGCGGGCCGCTCTACATGCTCAACGACTTCTGGGGGCTCTTCCAGGGCATCCTCGGTCTCATCATGCTCGACGATATCAATGCCGGTATCGGCGATACGCGAATAGACCTCTTCAATCTGCTCCGTCGTCAGGTCTGCTTCCTGTAAGGCGTCAGCGATATCGTCAAGGGTGAGAAACCCCTTGTCTTGTCCTTGTGTTATGAGGCTTTGAGTCAATTCAGTCGGTAATTCAGTCATTGATGTCACTTATTTTATCTTTCTAGTTGCGGTTGTCTTATCCTTTATTTGCCCATTTTGGACAAATGCCAAGCGGCCATTGTAGCACAGTAGTCAACCTTTTTCCCCCGCACAGAGCGCATGGTCGTAATGTTTTGACTGATTAAGGAGCTAAAGGGGTGAGTCGAAAATCCGCTAGGATCTATCCGAAATGCTTATATACCCGTATTCCACCCGTTTCAAACAGCTACCTGCCAGAGTATGTGGTGTTCAAATATTTAACAGTTCTTAATGAGTTGGGCGCGACTCTTCAGTCCTCGCGGTCTTGGCCCAGGCGCCCTGTCCGCTGGCTAGCCGGTATACGGCAATACAGCCGGCAATAAACCAGATCACATAAAAGAATGAAAAGACGTGAGCCCAGAGGAATGCTTTCCAGGCGCTGATCTCTTTTTCCTCCCTCCAGAAGGTCCAGACTACAGTCGGCAGGGCTCCAAAAGAGAACAGATACCAGACTACCAGCACGGGAATGTAGCTGAGTGGCGAGAGCACAACCGTCGAGGCGCCAGCCGCAAGAAAGTATATCGACCAGAAAATGAAGAGCAATGAGCCGGGCAGGAACATAAAAACGAGGATGGGCGCCAACAGATAATAAATCGTGTCTGTGCGCGCCATCGTGGACGTGTTGCGCGCGAGGAGGGCGGGAATGTGACGCCAGCAGGTGATATGGCCCTGGAACCAGCGGGTGCGTTGCCGTACCAGAGGCCGCAGTTTGGGCACGCCCTGCTGGGAGACAAAGCTATCCGGGCAATAACGATTTTGCCATCCTTTCAGCATCAGCCTGATGCCGAGGTCGAGGTCTTCAGTCAGACAATCTGTCCAGGGGTCGTCCCCCAGGGATGCAAGCGCCGACAACCGCACGAACTGGCCGTTACCGCCAAGGCCGACGCTGCCAAGATGCTCTCTCGCTTTTTGTGAGATGCGCGCAAAGGTGAGGAATTCGAAATTCTGCCACTTGGTGAGCGTGTTGGTACTGGCATTGGATATCCCGACTCCAACCTGAACCGCTCCGGTTTTCGGGTTGGTGAAATAAGGATTAACGGAATCGATCACATTCTTTTCGACGCGCCCATCAGCGTCGATCACACCCAAAATGACTTTGTCTTTTCGACGATTTTCCATGGCGCAGACCTGCATGAGAGACCGGAAAGCATAGTTCAGCACCCGCCC
>JAJZQT010000026.1:15644-21421 GCA_021803005.1 Actinomycetes bacterium | reverse complement strand
TCGTGCAGACCATCGGCGATGGCCGTTACCAGGTTTCCCTTCCGGAGCTCTCCAACGACCAGCAGACGTCGCTGATCTCGAGCCTCGATTCCCAGATCGGTGTCAGCGACAAGTCCTGGCAGGTGGTCGGGCCGACCTTCGGCAGCCAGGTGGTCAGTTCCATGCTCAAGGCGATCATCATCTCGTGGCTGCTTATGATCGCCTATGTGTCGTTCCGTTTCGAGTACAAGTACGCGGTGGCGACCATTGTCGCCCTGATTCACGACCTGGCCATAACCGTCGGGGTGTATTCCATCGTCGGACGGGAAGTGACGACCGCCACGGTGGCCGCCGTCCTGACCATCCTCGGTTATTCGCTCTACGACACCATCATCGTTTTCGACCGGGTCCGCGAGAACGCGCCCCGGGCGCGCCGCGGCGCCTACGCGGCGATGGTCAACGAGTCCATCTGGGAGGTCATGGGCCGCTCGATCATTACCTCGGTGCTGACGCTGCTGCCGGTGGTCTGCCTGCTGCTCTTTGGCGGCGCCACGCTCAAGGACTTCGCCTTCGCCCTGCTGGTGGGAATCATGTCGGGAGCATACTCTTCGATCTTCGTGGCCGCGCCGCTGCTGACGTTATGGAAGGAGCACGAGCCGCGCTATCGCCAGGTGGTCAAGGGGGCCGCCAGGGCGGCAAAAAGCGCCGGGGCCAAGGCCACGGGCGCCAGGGCTGCCGGTTCCAGGGCCGGCAACACGGGTGAAGTTAAAAGCGCGCCTGAATCTTCCAAGACCGGTGCCAAGGGAACGGCCGCCAAGTCGGGCCCCAGCCGTGGCAAGGGCGGCAAAGGAAAGGGCGGCAAGAGCAAGGGCAAGGGCAAGGGTGGCACCAGGCCGGCCCGCGCCCGCTGACAGCCGAAGCGTCCGCTGGGCTGGCCGGCGACCGGCCGGTTTCGATCACAACTCTTCTTGGCGCAATTATCCCGGGTTAGCCCAATCCACGCGTTGTCTCGCGACTTTTGATGGGCCAATTTACGGCGTGTTCAAGGTTTACGAGCGATGGCGCTGAAGGATACCTTGCATCTGGTTGCTTTGCATAATAAATTATAGCCAGGGAGTTCGCAGGAGATCACTTCTGACAAGATTCGCTTTTCTTAAGGCGGGAGGCGTGAGAAAAAGGGAGATGATGAGCATGCAATAGGCGCGGATTTAATAAATGAAGTTAAAAAACGAGGATGTAATTTCGATTCGGGGTGTTACCCACATCAAAGATTTGCCATCCTGTTCTTAACCAGGGTGTATTTCCAGAAAGGATGATGTGAAGTGAATCTAGGAAAGCATCGCAAACAGGTTGTACTGATTGCTGCAACAGCAGCCTTGAGCCTCGCCCTGCTAATTACTTTGACTGCAAGCGGCGCCGGGGCGCCGCCGGTCGGCGACGAGGAGTTTGGAATTATTGCTGACGCCAGCAATTCATTTCTGAACTCCAACTCGGTACTTTACATAGACCCGCCAACGTTAATGGCGATGCTCGATGACAACGGCGACGGGGTCATCGACGGCAATGACAACCCCACTAATGATCCGCTCGTGATCGACGTCAGAGCCAACAACGCTTATCAGGGAACCGCCGGCAATATGGGCAACGCGGGTCACATCCCGGGGGCGATCAATATCGCTTTCAAGGATATTGACAAACCCGCCAGCCTGGCAACGATACAAACCGAGCTTGCCAAGCACTGCAATAAAACCATCGTCCTGGCCTGCTATAGCGGTCACACCGACAAGCTGTCCGAAATGGCGCTGGGATCGCTGGCCCGGGCCGGGTACTTCGGCAGTCTCGCTCCGGATGTCACCGCCCTGAAGTGGGGCAACCTGGGGTGGAACACGCCATCTGAACCAGACGTGCTGGCTGAGGTGGACCCTGCCTCTCCAACGAATATCTATCAGCAGACATACTCAATTGATACGGTGGCACACGCTTTGCCGGCGCCGGGCGCCTATCCGCTGATCGACAACACAGCTTCGACCGATCCGGCGGAGATTACCAGAGTGGCGGAAGACCTGTCTCTCAACCTCGCCGGCGGGCCGTTTATTTTCCCGGGCACGGGCACGGGCCAGATCAACGACACCAACGTCGGCACCTTCACGGTGATCGATCTCAGAACCCCCGCCGAGTACGCGGCCGGGCATATCCCCGGCGCTTACAACATCCCCTACCAGCAGCTCTTTGCCAAGGATGGAGCCGGCGATTACACCAATCTGCTGTCCGTCGACACCAGCAAGCCGGTTGTCGTCTACGAAAATGGTCAGCAGGAGGCAAACGCCGCGGCAATCAGCATGAACGCGCTGGGAATCCGCAACGCCGGCGCCAAGACGGTGAGCCTGAGGTTCGGAGTTGCCAGCTGGAACAACACCTTAGGAATGAAGTTCGCTCCCAACACGGAAGAACACAGCTATCCGGTTGTCGCGGGCGCCGCGCCCGGCGGCCTCACCTATGACGGTGGCTGCATCGCCCCGCCGGCCGCTGGCGACCGGTACTATTACACACCGTGGTATGACTCCACGACGGCGTGGGGCATGAAAGCCTGGGTGGTCATGACCAACATGACTGACCACGCAATCACGGCGGAGGTCATCATCGGCGGCGCATCCAAGGGCTCCGAGACTATCCCGTCAGGCGGTCATCTGGAGAAAATGTATGCGAACGCGAACGGGGGCCCGGCAGCCGTGAGAGTGCCCAACGGTCTTGTCAGCGGCGACAAACTGACCGTCTCGGAGCGCACGCTCTACCAGAATTCGTTCAACGAGACGATGTTCGGGGACGCTGCCACTGCCGGCAGCTCGTACGCCTGGGCCTGGTACGACAACAACGCCGCCTGGGGCATGATGGGCGACTGGATTGCTATCGTCAATGTGGACTCCTCCGACGCAACGGTTGATGTCTTCGTCGGCGATCTGGCGACGCCCAAGGCCACCAAAACGGTGGCTCCCGGGCAAACCCAGGCCTTCCAGATCACGCCAGCGATGACCGGCGGGCCTGTGAAAGTCGTGGCTCAGAGCGGCAAGAAAATACTCGCCACACAACGGGTCCTCTACGAAAATAGCTTCAACGAGGTGTTCGGGAACCCGTTGCTGTAACGAGACGTGTGAGTGATAACTGCCCTCGGGGCATAGCCCTGATGACGGTTAACGGTAAGGAAGAAAACATGGGGGGCGGCGCGCCTGCGGCGCGCCGCCCCCCATGTTGACGTCAGGCAGCCGCTGCTTCGGCGCGGGAGTCCTCTGCGGGCCGTGATGACCGGATAATGGTCTTCTTCCCGGCGGTCCGATTTTCATCGATCTCCAGCCAGTGGAAGTCTTGCTCCCGTGCCATGTTCAAATACATCCAATTTGGGGTAAATCGATCTTGCAGCGAGTTTTTTTCTGTGCGGTTTATCTAATACACACCGGCTGCCGATTGATTATGCGCCCTTTTGCCAATCACGGCGGGGCAGTTAATGCCGTTGACGACACGCGCTGTCACCGGCATTTGGGAGGCGATCGAGATGTCCAACCCGCTAGAGCGCAGCATCCTCATGGCCCTGGGCGCCGCGGCGATCACCAGGGAAATGGCCGAGTCAATCGCCGGCAACCTGGCGCAGAAAGGCGAGGAGACCACCGCCCTCGGCCGCGAGGCGGTCGACGAAGCCGTCGAGATGGCCAAGGACGAGACCCGCTCGCTGCGCGTGCGCTTTGACGATACCCTGCAGCGGAATTTCCGTGAACTGGGCCTGGCGCTGAACACGGAGGTCGACGAGCTGAAGCTCAAGGTCGCCCAGCTGGAGCACCGCATTTCCCTGCTCGAGGCCCAGTCGGAAGCGCCAGCCGCGGAACCAGAGAAAGAAGAGTAGGCCGCCATGCGACTCGCCAGCAGCGTCCGCAACGCCGACCGCGTGCGTGATATCACCGAAGCCGCCGTCAAGCACGGCTTTGGATATTTCCTCGAGCGCCACCGCCTGCGCAACCTGCTGCCGGCAGGCTGGCGCGGCATTCCCAGACCCGTGGGCACGCGTGGCGAGCACATGCGCCGCCTGCTGGAAGAGCTGGGGCCGACCTTTGTGAAATTCGGGCAGTTGCTCAGCACGCGGCCCGACACCATCCCCGAGGACATCATCGCCGAGCTGCGCAGGCTGCAGGACGATGTACCGCCGTTCCCGTTCGAGGTCGCCGAGAAGACGGTCGAATCCGAGCTGGGCCTTACCATCGAGCGGCTGTTCCTCGAATTCGAGGAGACGCCAGTCGCCGCCGCCTCGATCGGGCAGGTGTACCGAGCCGTGCTTCCCAACGGCGACCGGGTCGTGGTCAAGGTGCAGCGGCCGGAGGCCGAGGCCAAGATCCGCGCCGACATCGACCTGCTCTACCAGCTGGCGCATCTGCTGCGCGACCACAGCCCCTTTGAGCTCTTCTTCGATCCGGTCGGCATCGTCGACCAGTTCTCGCGCGGCATCCGCAACGAGCTCGACTATCACGTCGAGGCCCGCAACGCCGAACGCTTCCAGGAAAATTTCTACGGCGACGGCACGGTCCGTATTCCCAAGGTGTACTGGCAGTACTCGACCTCACGGGTTTTGACCCTGGAGCGGCTGGACGGCACACAGCTGGTCGACGTCGACAGGGCGGCCATGGACCTGGCCGAGCGCCGGGCGCTGGCCACGACCATAGCCCAGTGCTGGCTGAAGCAGGTTTACATCGACGGTTTCTTCCACGGCGATCCCCACCCGGCCAACATCATGGTTTTTGGCGACGGCACTATCGGCCTGGTCGATTTCGGCATCGCCGGGCGCCTCAGCGGCGAGGACCGGCAGAACATCATCAACCTCTTCCTCGATATTATGAACGAGCGCATCGAGAGCATTCCCAAGCGGCTCTCATCGCTGGGCGTTGATTTTCCGCGCGCCAAGGAGGCGGAGTTCGTCACCGAGACGCGCGACATGTTTACCAGGTATTACGGGGCCAGCCTCGACGAGATCGACCCGGTCACGGTCATGCGCGACTTCTTCGGCGCCATCTACCGGCTGCAGCTGAAGCTGCCCTCACAGTACCTTTTGCTGGAGCGGGTGGCGGCGACGCTCGAGGGCATCGGCAAGGAACTTTATCCTGGCTTCAATGTATTTGAGTTTGCCCGGCCCTATACGCGGGAATTCCTGCGGCGCCGCAATTCTCCCGAGAACCTGCTGGCGCGGGGCAGCCGTGAAGTCCAGGGATACGTCAGCCTGCTGCGCGAATATCCGCAACAGATCCATGACGCCCTGGAGCAGATCACCGGCGGCGAGCTGCGGGTCAACTTCGTCCACCGCAATCTCGAGGATCCGATGCGCCGCTTCACCGCCGTAGCCAACCGCCTGACGATTGCCATCATGCTGGCATCGATCATTCTGGGATCCTCGATCATCGGCCTCTTCGCCCAGGGAGGGCCGACCGTGCTGGGAATCTCCATCTTCGCCCTCGGCGGCTTCCTGTCCGCGGGTTTCTTCGGGCTCTGGCTGATAGTGGGCATCCTGCGCTCGGGCAGGCTCTAAAGCGTTGCCTCGCGCAACTCCGCACAGCCTCGAGCAGCTCCGGGCGTAACCTTCCCGCCGGTAACGCGCTAAAATAAATTACATGTTGTCCTTTTAATGAAGCTCGCGCCCGCCTCTTGCCGGAATCTCGCCGCGCCGCTAGCCAATCTTCCACTGTGAAACTTCACACCAAGCTATACCTCTTTTTTGCCGCGATCGTGCTGTTACCGTTGCTGGTGGTTACGGTGGCCGCGAGCGT
>JAJZQT010000026.1:3039-15544 GCA_021803005.1 Actinomycetes bacterium | reverse complement strand
AGCACCGTGGGGGCGGCATCCCGGCAGGTCCTCGAGGTAGGTCTGGGGCTGATGCTGGCGGTGGCGCTGATGGCCGGGACCCTGGGCTTTCTGATGGCGCGCAACATCACCCGGCCGCTGCGCGACCTGACCAGGGCCGCGGCCGCGGGCATCCAGGGCGACCTGGCGCAGAAGGTCGAGGTCAAATCAAACGATGAGATTGGCAGCCTGGCCGGCTCATTCGGGTTGATGCAGACCAGCATCCGTGACTACATCTCCGAACTGGAGGAATCAAGAACGCAGCTGTTGCTGGCGCTGTCTTATGCCGGCGAGATCCTTGGCTCGACGACCGACCGCGCCCGCATGATGAAGACCACCGCCGAAGCTGCCCGGCTCGCCACCGGAGCCAGCGGCATCTGGGTCGACCTTTACCCCGGCAAACATTCCGCGGAGATGACGGGTGTCTCGGCCGGGGTGCCTTCCCACTTTTTTGATGACCGCTCGAAACGGCGCGCGCAGGGACTGGTCGAGCAGGTGACCTCCGGAAGCGCTTCCGCCGGGTCGGTGCTCGAGTTCGGCGCCGGATTCGAAGCGGTCGGATATCCGCTCATGTTCGAACGCGCCGCGCTGGGAGCCATGATCGCCATCTTCGAGAAGGGGAAACTCGCGGAAGAGAATCTCAAGATACTGGCGTCTCTGGCGGCGCAGGCGGCGTCAGCGGTGGAGAACGTGAACTTCGGGGAGTTGCAGCAGCTGCTGGCGACGACCGACCCCATGACCAACCTGTTCAATTTCCGCTATCTCTGCAATTGCCTCGACAAGGAGATCAGCAAGAGCCGCCGCTATGGCAGGAACCTGTCGCTGGCCATTATCGACCTCGATGATTTCAAGGCGGTCAACGATACTTTCGGCCATCAGGCCGGCGACAAACTGCTGCGGGCGGTGGCCGACGTGCTGGGCGGTGAGGTCCGTGAGGCCGACATGGTCGCCCGTTACGGCGGCGAGGAATTCTCGGTGGTCTTCCCGGAGACGATGAAGTCAGACGCCATGAAGGTTGTGGAAAAGCTGAGGCGCAAGATCGCGGAGATCGAGCTCGAGGATTATCCGGAGGTACGTGTTACCGCCAGCATCGGCGTGGCGAGCCTGCCCGAAGACGGTTCCGACAAGACCGAGCTGCTGATGCGGGCCGACGATGCCATGTACCGGGCCAAGGGGGCGGGGAAGAACCGCTCGGTGGCCGCGTGAGCAGAGTTGGGCGGGCGCCGCGTGAGAAGCCCGGCCTGAATCAGTCTTCTTTTTCTTTCCTGTCTGTCCAGTTCTTGTGAGCGGCGTTGAAGTGGCCGGGAGCAAGGCGGTTGTCTGAATGGCGGCCCGCGTTCGAGGCAACGCTGGCGTGCTTGTTACTCTGATCCCGGCCCGCATCTTCTTCCTCATTGTTGCCGTCGCCCTCAATATCACTGATGGTGGGAGCGGCAGGCACTGAAGCGACAACCACGGGAGTAGCGGGGGTTGCAGTGGGAGTCGCAGTGGGAGTCACAGTGGCCGGAGCGGCGGCAACAAACGTGGTCACGGCCAGACCCAGCGGCGCGGTTGCGGTAACTGTCGCGGGAGATTCCGCCGTACCGTTGCCTGGAATTGCCGTACCGTTGCCCGGATTTTCACCGACAGAGGCGCTGCCCGCGCCTACAGGCACAGGTTCCAGCATGCGCGTGACCGGCAGCGAAGCCAGGGGCGGAGGGGGCAAAAGCCCCTGGCCGGCGAAGATAAACAGGTAGAGCGAAGCCGCCAGGGTGAGCAGCGAAATAAGACCCGCGGCGACGATCGTCGCCAGCGGGTGCGTGAACAGACCGCTTTTCAGGCTGGAGGACAGCGCCGCCAGCCCCTTTATTCTCATCTTCATAAGGAGCTCCTTATTATCCACAGCGTGGCATTCCCGGAAAGGATACGCACCGCGGTGTTTTTTCCACCAGCTGCGGGAATAATAGTAAAATGAGGCACAGGAGCGTGGCTTTTTACCGAATTCCGGAAGGGTCGCGCGCTGGCAGTTACAGTCCCCGCGATGCCGATTCTGGAAACGAAAGACCGGAGCTGCGGCATGTTCATTGACCGGGTAACAGTAAGGCATAACGATCCCCGCCAGCGGCGGATGGCGACCTCGGCCGCCTGGATTTACTGGCTGGGAATCATCGTGGTGCTCATCGGCACCCGCCTCCCGGTCGAGTCCGATTTCAATATCGACGCGGTGCTGCTGCTGACGCTGGGCGGTTTCCTGTCAACGGTCGCTCTGATCATCATTCCCTGGGAGCGGCTCACCTACAAGTTTTTTTATGCCGGCGCCGCCCTTGCCTGTTCCCACATCGCCACGCTGATTTATTTCAGCGGCGGCGTGCAGAGCCCCTACGGCGAGCTTTACATCCTGCTTGCCATCTGGGCGGCCTATTTCTTCTCTTTCAGCGGATATTCGCTCGTGGTTTCCATGTGCATCGGCAGCTTCCTGCTGCCGTATTTTTATGATACCCAGTACGGCACCGCCAGCATCACCTCGGCGATCATCAAGATCATGTTTATGCTAATTGCAGGCGGACTTGTCAACCTCCTGGTGCAGCAGGTGCGCGACCGCAACACCGAGCTCAGCCGCACCACCGACCGCCTGGCCCTGAAGATCCGCGAAGTGCTGCGGGAGAAGGAAAAGACCGCGGCGGTGCTCGCCAGCGTCGCCGACGGCGTCTATGTCGTCGACACCGGCGGCCACATCGCCCTGTGGAACAAGGCGGCCGAGGCCATAACCGGCTTCACCGAGGCGGAGATGATCGGCAGGCACTGTTTTGGCGCCGAGGGGGAGATCTCCGAGGGCTTTGAGGGCTGCGCGCCTTTCTGCGGCGCCGCCGCGCATATCGACGAAGGATTTTCCAGCACCGGCTACGAGGTGCTCACCTGCAAGAAGGACACCGAGAAGATGTGGCTGTCGGTGAGCGCCGCTCCCATCAGGGATTCGGACGGCACCCTGGCCGGCGTGGTCCACGTTTTCCGCGACATCTCCGAGTACAAGGAGATCGACCGCATGAAATCCGATTTCGTCGCCACAGTTTCCCACGAGCTGCGCACGCCGCTCACTTCGATCCTGGGGTTCTCCAAGACGCTGCTTAGAACCGACGCCAGCTTCTCGGAGGCCAGCAGGCAGTCGTTCCTGCTGGAGATCGTCAGGGAAGGGGAGCGCCTGGCGCGCCTGATCGAGGACGTCCTCAGCGTCAGCCGCATTGAGGCGGGCAGGATGAGGTTCGACCTCAAGCCGCTCGATGCCGCGCCCACGGTGAACCAGGTGATAAAGAACATGGCCCGGTTGACTTCAATCCATAACTTCGTTATTAATATGCCGGATGATCTGCCGCCGGTCAGCGCCGACCCCGACAAGCTCTACCAGGTGCTGCTCAACCTGGTGGTCAACGCCATCAAGTATTCTCCCGATGGCGGTCCCATCACCGTCACCACCAGCGCCAGCGACGGCAAGGTCCTCTTCGAGGTCGAGGACCGCGGCGTCGGCATCAGCCCCGACCACCTGCCGCACGTGTTCGAGCGCTTCTACCGCGCCGCCCGCGGCAAGGGGGGCGCCGCCGGCACCGGCCTGGGGCTGTACGTCAGCAAGAGCCTGGTGGAACAGATGGGCGGCAGGATCTGGGCCGAGTCGGAAGTCGAGAAGGGCAGCCATTTCTTCTTCGAGCTGCCGATCGCGGTAGCCGAAGAGGCGGCCAAGGAAAAGATCGCCTCCTAAAGAGAAGGGACAGACATGGAAGAGAACCTGGAGTCAGCCGCCGCCAGGCCCAAGCGGGTGCTCATCGTCGATGACGAGGCCTCGCTGCGGACGCTGGTGCGGGCCAACCTCGAAGTGGACGGGCTGGAGGTGAGCGAGGCGGTCGACGGCAATGAGGCCATGGCAATGCTGGAGAAATCGCAACCGGATCTGATCCTGCTGGATATCATGATGCCGGGCAAGGACGGCATCGAAGTCCTCGAGGATCTGGCGGCGAACGAGCAGCTGCGGGAGATCCCCGTGGTCCTGCTGACCGCCAAGGGCGAGCAGGAAGACCTCGAGCGGGGCGCTTCCCTGGGTGCCCGCGGCCACATCACCAAGCCTTTCGATCCCGAGCAGATGGTGCGCACGGTCAAGGCGGCGCTGGGGCTAATGCGGCGCTAGGGCCAATGCGGCGCTGGGGCGGCCGTCCGTTACGCTTCCAGGTAACTCCGCACGGTCGCGGCCAGTTCGCGGGTGTTGATGGGCTTGGAGATGTAGCCCTCGCAACCCGCGGCCAGGATCCTTTCCTCATCTCCTCTCATGGCGTGGGCGGTTATCGCCAGTATGGGGATCTTCGCGGTTGCCTCTTTTTCCCTGAGGCGGCGGGTGGCTTCGAGTCCGTCCATTCCGGGGAGCTGGATGTCCATGAGGATGACATCGGGCGGATCGTCGCCCGCGGCCTTGATGGCCGCCTCGGCGCTGTCCATGACCTTGACCACGAAGCCGTCACGCTCCAGCACGTATTCAACCAGCCGTGAGTTCATCTGGTTGTCTTCCACGAGTAATACTTTTGGTTTCATGCTGATGTACCCCCCTTGTTTTAGCCTTCAGTCAAACATGGCGGCGTCGCCGCCGCGATCTTCCAGAGTCTTCAACATAGATTCGAGCTTGCCGGTCAGCTGGTCCGGCGTCAGGGTTCCGCCGTGATCGCCGGTCGCGGCGACGCTGACGGTCAGTGGCGGAGCCCCACCCGCGGGCTCATTCTGCAGATGCCCACGCACGATCTCGACGATCTTTTTGGCGGCCATGAGGCCGGCCTCTTTCGACGTTTCCGGAAGCAGCACGCCGAATCTGTCCGTATCATATCTCGCCAGCGGGTCGGCGGCACGTATGCTGCTCCTGAGAATTCCCGCCAGGGCCGCCAGCCGCTCGGAGTGCGCCGGCGCGCGCCCGTCCGGGCGGTCCAGCCCGATCAGCAGCAGCGAAAGGTCGAGCGAATATCGCTGCGCGCGCTTGACCTCTTCCGCCAGCCGTTTGTCGAAATAGCGGCGGTTGAACGTGCGGGTCTCGCGGTCGATCAGCTGAGCCTGCTCCGGGTTCAGTTTTTCCAGGCGGAACATCTCCCCCAGCAGATGGTCGCGGCCGCCCTCCCCCCTGGGGATGATCCTCTCGATGTGGTTGCCGCGCAGCTGGTCCTCATCGTTGCGGCTGACATCCTTGTCGGTGGTGACGATGATCGGCGTATTGACGGTGACGGGATGATTCCTCAAAAAAGTTAAAACGTCAAAGATGCCCGTCCCCGGCAGCTGAAAATCGATGATGATGATGTCGGGGGATTGCTCGAGAGCCAGTTCCATGGCCTGCTTGCCGTCCGCCGCCAGGATGACGCTGAATCCCTGCCGCTCGAGGATGCTGGTGGTGCGGCGGGCTTCCTCGGGGTCGCCATCAGCCACCAGGACCTGTGGCTGCGACCGGCGCCCGGGCGCGACTTTCTTGAGATGGTTGAGCTTGTCGAGCAGATGGCGGCGGCTCAGCGGCTTCAGGCAGTAATCCGCCGCCCCCAGGGCAAAACCGAGTTCGGGATTGTCGAGCGCCGAGCAGATGATGATGTTGATGTCAGCTGTTTCCGGATCTGATTTGAGCTGGTGCAGGACCTGCCAGCCGTCCTTGCGCGGCAGCATGATGTCGAGGCAGACAGCGAAGGGGCGGCCGGTCCTTACCTTCTTCAGGGCCTCGACGCCGTCGGCGGCGTAAACCACCTCATAACCTTCCTGGCTGAGCCAGAAGCCGATGAGCTCGGCGGTCTTGCGGTCGTCTTCGACCACGAGCACCCTGGGCGCCCGTGGCGGACCTTCCATGGCCGGGGCCGCCCCGGTGCGCCCGGAGGCGGCGGCCTGCGGCGGCAGCTGGCGCTCGATGGGAGCGGTGTCCGGAAAGGTGCTGCCGGCCGGGATCGGCAGAGTGAAGTAGAAAGTGCTGCCCACGCCGATCTCGCTGTCAACCCAGATCTCGCCCTTCTGCATCTCGACGAATTTCTTGGTGAGCGCCAGGCCCAGCCCGGTGCCTTCGTACTGGCGCGAACTGGAGCCATCAACCTGCTGGAACTCGGAGAAGATGCGGCGCTGGTCCGCCAGGGCGATGCCGACGCCGTCGTCGGCCACCGCGAAGCGCGCCATCTTGCCCGCGGCCGAAGCATTGATGTGCACGGTGCCGCCCTGAGGGGTGAACTTGAGGGCGTTGCCGACGAGGTTGTAGAGGATCTGCTTGAACTTGCCGGCGTCGGCGAGAACCGTCGTCAGGTGCTCCGATACCTTGACGTCGATCCCGATACTCTTCTTCCTTGCCAGAGGGTTCATGGCGGAGACGGTCTCGTTGAGCACCTTGCCCACATCGAATTCTTCCGTGAATATCTGCATCTGCCCGGCCTCGACCTTGGCCAGGTCGAGAACGTCATTGATCAGCTCCAGCAGTTGCTGGCCGCTGCTGACGATGTTGTCGCAGAACTCGGCGCGGTCCTTGTCGCCGATCTTGCCGGAGGGCGTGTCGCGGAGCACTTCCGAGAAGCCGATTATCACGTTCAGCGGCGTGCGTAGTTCATGGCTCATGTTGGCCAGGAATTCAGACTTCATGCGGCTGGCCTGTTCGAGCTCGCGGTTGGCGTTCTCGAGCTGGCCGGTATGTTCCTCGATGGTGGTCGCCATCTCGTTGAAGGCCTCCGAGACAGCCCCCAGCTCGTTCTGGGCATTCTCAACCGGCACCCGGGCGGAATAGTCGGCCCTGGAGATACGCGCCGAGGCCTCGGTGAGCTGCTTCAGGGGGAGCAGCGTTGTCCGGCGCAGCAGCAGCACCAGAGTGCCGGCGACCAGGATGAACGTCAGCCCGCCGACGACCAGCAGGATCTGCCGGCTGCGCCCCAGGCTCTCCCGCAATGACACCGTGCTGATGTTGACGCGGATGGCCCCCAGGTTCCCCTGCAGGTTAGCCGGAGTCGCCGTCTTGCCGTGGCAGGCCAGGCACTCGTCCTTGACCGGGATGACCGCTACGTCGGTCATGTGATCCTGCGAGGAATCGCCGAAGAAGACCTGGGAGCGGTCGCTGTTTAGCAGCGACTCGCTGTTGGCGTCGGCCAGAAGACCGACGGTATCCCGATTGGACGAGGCCCAGATATGGCCGTCGGCGGTGAGAATGTCGATGGAACGGACGTTCTCGTGGCGGTCGAGAATATCGATGGTCGTCTGGATGTGGGGGCGGTCGCCGCGGAGCATGTCCTGTTCGAGCCCGTTGAGGATGGTGTCGGTGAGCGTGGAGGCGGAGTCCTCGAACATGTGGGTGGTGGTGCTCCTCTGGCTTGTGAGCAAAGCCAGGGCGCCCACGCCGCCAACCAGCAGCATGACAGCGATGACATACAGAGGTATCTTCTGTTGCAGCTTCATGGAATGTGACAGATTTTATCACCATTCTTCAATAATGGCTCGAAAACCGCTGTGGGAGCCGAACCGGCCTTCGGCTGCCGCGGGCAATTGTGATACTATATCCTTTCCTTAGGGGACGTTGGTTGCCATTGTTGAATTACGGTGGGCAATGGTGGGCTGGCGCTCCCCCGATAAGGTAATTCAACAATGGCAACCAACGTCCCCATGAAAAGCGACGACATTAAAAAAGGTGTTACCCGGGCGCCGCACAGGGCGCTTTTACGGGCGCTGGGCCTGGGCGGCCGCGAGATGGAGCTGCCCTTCATCGGTGTGGCCAATTCCTTCAATGAAGTCATTCCCGGCCACACGCATCTCCGCGGTCTGACCGAGGCGGTCAAGCAGGGGATCTGGGCGGCAGGCGGCGTGCCTTTCGAATTCGGGAGCATCGGTGTCTGCGACGGCCTGGCGATGAATCACGAAGGCATGCGTTTTTCCCTGGCCAGCCGCGAGCTCATCGCCGACGAGATCGAGGTCATGTCGATGGGGCACGCCTTCGACGGCCTGGTGCTAATTCCCAATTGCGACAAGATCGTGCCCGGGATGATGATGGGCGCGCTCAGGGTCAACATCCCGTCGGTCGTCGTCAGCGGCGGCCCCATGCTCGCCGGCGACCTCAGGGGCGCCAAGGTCGACCTGCATAACGTTTTCGAGGCGGTGGGCGGCGTCCTCACCGGCAAGATCGGCGAGGAAGAGCTCGAGGAGCTGGAATCGTGCGCCTGCCCCGGCTGCGGCTCCTGCGCCGGCCTGTTCACGGCCAACTCGATGAACTGCCTGACCGAGGCGCTGGGACTGGGATTGCCGGGTAACGGCACCATCCCCGCGGTTCACGCCGCGCGCATCGCCCTGGCCCGGGAAGCCGGTCGCCGGGCGGTGGCCATGGTCGGGGAAGGCTTAAAACCGCGCGACATCATCGACGCGAAGGCGATCAGGAACGCGCTGGCCGTCGATTCCTCCATGGGCTGCTCCACCAACACGGCGCTGCACCTGGCGGCTATCGCCCACGAGGCCGGGGTCGGCTTCAGCCTCGCCGAGGTCAACGAGATCACGGCGGCGACGCCGCACCTGTGTTCGCTGAGCCCCGCCGGGCTTCATCATATGGAAGACCTGAACCGCGCCGGTGGCGTCCAGGCGCTGATGAAGACGCTACTGGATGCGGGCAAGCTGGACGGTTCGGCGCGGATGGCGACCGGGCTCAGCCTCGGCGACCAGCTGGCCGCCGCCGGGGTCATCGATCCCGAAGTGATCCATCCGGTGGACAGGGCTTATCACGCCACCGGCGGCCTGGTGGTCCTGTTTGGGAACCTGGCGCCCGCGGGCGCGGTGGTCAAGGAATCCGCGGTGCTGCCGGAGATGATGAAGCACCAAGGGCCGGCCATGGTCTTCGAGGACGAGCCGGAGCTGGTCGAGGCCATCGAGGCCGGCAGGATAGCGCCCGGCAGCGTCGTGGTCGTGCGGTATCAGGGCCCCAAGGGCGGCCCCGGCATGCCGGAGATGCTGACGCCGACGGCGGCCATCGCCGGAGCCGGGCTCGACCGGGAGGTGGCGCTTATCACCGACGGCAGGTTCTCCGGGGCGACCCGCGGAGCCAGCATTGGCCACGTCTCGCCGGAGGCCTTCAGCGGCGGGCCCATCGCGCTGATCCGCGACGGCGACGAGATCGGGATCGATATCCCGGCCAGGAGTTTGAACCTGCTGGTCGATGAGGAAGAACTGAAGGCTCGCGCCGCGGCCTGGCGGCCGCGCGAACCGCGCTACAGCACCGGATTTTTATCCAGATATGTTAAGCTTGTGAACGGCGCCGAGCAGGGCGCGGTCACGGGATAAAAAAGCAGTTATCGCAACCAGGAACCAGGAACCAGGAACTAGGAACTTTACTTATGAAGGGCTCGGAAGCAATAATCGAATCTTTAAAGGCGGCCGGCGTCGAGGTCGTCTTCGGCCTGCCCGGCGGCATGGTCATCCCGCTTTACGACGCCCTTTATGACTCGGATATGAAGCATTTCCTGGTGCGTCACGAGCAGGGGGCGGCCCACATGGCCGACGGCTACGCCCGCGCCACCGGCAAGGTCGGCGTCTGCATCGCCACCAGCGGCCCCGGCGCCACCAATCTTGTCACCGGCATCGCCAACGCCTACATGGACTCGACGCCGATGGTCGCCATCACCGGCCAGGCCCGCAGCGACCTCATCGGCACCGACGCTTTCCAGGAAGCCGACATCACCGGCATCACCGAGCCGATCGTCAAGCACAGCTACCTGATCAAGAAGACCGAGGACATCCCCCGCGTCTTCAGGGAAGCTTTCTATATCGCCTCCACCGGCAGGCCGGGACCGGTCCTGATTGACATTCCTTCGGACATCCAGCTGGCCGACATCGACTACAAACCCGCCGGCAAACCGGATCTGCCGGGATACAAGCCGACTCTCAAGGGCCACAAGAAGCAGATACGCGCAGCGGCCAGGGCGATCGCGGCCGCCGAGAGGCCCGTCCTCTACGCCGGCGGCGGCATCATCACCGCTGGGGCCGAGAAGGAACTGATGGCCATCTCCAGGCTGATGAAGATACCGGTCACGACCACGCTCATGGGCCTGGGCGCTTTCCCGGAAAACAACGACCTTTCGCTGGGCATGCTGGGCATGCACGGCACCGGCTACGCCAATTACGCCGTCACCCATTGCGATCTGCTGATAGGCGTCGGCGCCCGTTTCGACGACCGCGTCACCGGCAAGCTGGCGACCTTCGCCAGGCAGGCCAAAAAGATCCACATCGACATGGACCCGGCCGAGATCAGCAAGAACGTCGCCATCGACATTCCCATCGTCGGCGACGCCAGGGATGTGCTCGCCGGCATCCTGGCGGAGCTGAAGACGATGAAGCGTGAGCCGAAGAAGACCGCGCTCTGGCTCGAACAGGTCATCACCTGGAAGAAGAAGCATCCGCTGCACTACAAGGATGAAAAGGGCGCCATCATGCCCCAGTTCGTCATCGAGGAGATCAACCGCATCACCAGGAGCGACGCCATCCTCTGCACCGACGTCGGCCAGCACCAGATGTGGTCGGCTTTGTTCTACACGCACGTCAAGCCGCGGCACTGGGTCAGCTCCGGCGGCCTGGGGACGATGGGCTTTGGTTTTCCGGCGGCCATCGGCGCCAAGGTCGGCCGTCCTGACAAGACCGTCATCGACGTCGCCGGCGACGGCTCCTTCCAGATGAACATCCAGGAACTGGCGACCGCGGTCTGTTACGACATACCGGTAGTCGTCTGCATCCTCAATAATGGATTCTTAGGGATGGTCCGGCAGTGGCAGGAACTGTTCTGGAACAAGCGTTATTCCGAGACGGTGATCTCCTGCCAGCCTGATTTCGCCGCCGTGGCCGAGGCCTACGGGGCGCTGGGAATGACCATCACCGACAAGAAGGAAGTCGGCGACGCCATCCGCACGGCGATCAAGTCCAAGCGGCCGGCGGTGCTCGACTTCCGCGTCAAGGCCGAGGAGAACGTCTTCCCCATGGTTCCGGCGGGGAAGTCGATCGACGAGATGATCGGCGGGCACAAGTCATGAAGCACACACTTTCAGTTTTAGTCGAGAACAAGCCGGGCGTTCTGGCCCGCGTCGCCGGCCTGTTCGCGCGGCGGGGTTTCAATATCAACTCACTGGCGGTCGGCGTCACCGAGGATCCCGACATTTCACGCATGACCATCACCGTCGACGCCGAGGAGCACCCCATCGAGCAGGTGACCAAGCAGCTGCACAAGCTGATCAACGTCATCAAGATCACCGACCTCGACCCCGAGAAGACCGTGGCGCGCGAGCTGGCGTTGATCAAGGTCAAGTCGGACGCGGGCACGCGCGCCGAAGTAATGCAGCTGGCGGAGATATTCCGGGCCAGGATCCTCGACGTCGGCAAGAAGACGCTGACGATCGAGATCACCGGCACCTACGAGAAGATCGACGCGCTCGAGCAGCTGCTGGCGCCGCATGGAGTTACGGAGATAGTGCGCACCGGGCGCATCGCCATCGAGCGCGGGGAAAAATAAAACGGGGACGTTGGTTGCCATTGTTGAATTGCTTTCCAAGCGAGTCAAGAGTTCGCGTTGGTTTAAAGCAATTCAACAATGGCAACCAACGTCCCCAAAAGGCCCAAAAGGCTAAAGGAGCGCCATGTATTACGAAAAGGATGCGAATCTCGATCTGATCAAGGACAAGACTGTCGCCGTCATCGGTTACGGCAGTCAGGGCCACGCTCATTCCCTCAACCTGAAGGAGTCCGGCGTGAACGTGGTCGTGGGGCTGCGCAGCAGCAGCGCCAGCGTCAAGGAAGCCGAGGCCGCGGGCCTCAAGGTAGTCTCCGTCGCCGAAGCGGCGGCCGCCGGCGACATGATCATGATTCTGACGCCCGACCATTCCCAGGCCGAGACCTACCGCGACGGGATCGCCGCCGGCCTCAAGGCGGGCAACGTACTCATGTTCGCCCATGGTTTTAACATTCACTTCAACCAGATTGTGCCGCCAGCGGACGTCGACGTGGTCATGGTCGCCCCCAAGGGCCCCGGCCATCTGGTGCGCCGCCAGTACCAGGAAGGACGCGGCGTTCCCGCGCTCATCGCCATCCACCAGGACGCCAGCGGCAAGGCCCAGGATCTGGCGCTGGCCTACGCCAAGGGCATCGGCGCCACGCGCGCCGGCGTCATCGAGACCAACTTCGCCGAAGAGACCGAGACCGATCTCTTCGGCGAGCAGGTAGTCCTCTGCGGCGGCGCCAGCGAGCTGGTTCGCGCCGGCTTCGAGACACTGGTTCAGGCGGGATATCAACCGGAAATCGCTTACTTTGAATGCCTGCATGAGCTCAAGCTCATCGTCGACCTCATGTACGAGAAGGGCATCACCGGCATGCGCTACAGCATCTCCGATACCGCCGAGTACGGCGACATCACCCGCGGCAAACGCATCATCACCGATGAGACCCGCGCCGAGATGCGCAAGATCCTCAAGGAGATCCAGAACGGCGAGTTCGCCAGCGAATGGATACTCGAGAACAAGGC
>JAJZQT010000026.1:0-2939 GCA_021803005.1 Actinomycetes bacterium | reverse complement strand
TTAACGGGAAGTAATCAACATGATCAAAAGATTCCTGATGACTCCCGGCCCGACCCAGATCCCGCCGGAAGTGCTGCTGGCTTCGGCCCAGCCGATCATCCATCACCGCACCGGCGCTTATTCGGACCTGTTCGCGCGCGTCAACGAAAACCTTAAATACGTCTTCCAGACGGAGAACGAGATCATCTCCTTCGCCTCTTCGGGCACCGGCGCCATGGAATCAGCCGTGGTCAACCTCTGCTCGCCCGGCGACAAAGTCCTGATCGCCAGCTGCGGCAAGTTCGGCGAGCGCTGGCGCGACCTCGCCCAGGTCTACGGGCTCGATTACGATTACCGCGAGTACGAGTGGGGGACGCCGGTCGCACCGGCCGATATCGGGCAGGCGCTGGGGGACGACCGGTCCATCAAGGCAGTTTTTGTCACCCATAGCGAGACTTCCACCGGCGTGGTCAACGACATGGAGGCCATCGGCGCCGCCGTAGCCGGCTCTGACGCCGTGCTGGTGACGGATTCCATCAGCGGCATGGGCTCGGCGGAGATCAAGACCGACGCCTGGGGCATCGACGTCGCCGTCGCCGGCTCGCAGAAGGCCCTGATGATTCCGCCCGGGCTGGCTTTTGTCAGCGTCAGCCCCAAGGCCTGGGACCGGGTCGCGAAATCCACGCTTCCCAAGTATTACTTTGACTGGACCAAGGCCCGCAAGGCGCTGGCCCAGGAGAAGCCGACGACTGCTTTTACGCCGGCGGTTTCGCTGGTGGTCGGCCTCGACAAGGCTCTTTCCATGATCCGCGATGAAGGCCTCGAAAACCTTTTCCGGCGTCATATCGTGCTCGGACGCGCCACGCGCGCCGCAATCAAGGGGATGGGGCTCGCGCTCTTCTCTCCTGACGACGACCGCTGCAGCTCCGTCACCGCCGTGAGGGTTCCGGACGGAGTCGAGGACGGCAAGCTGCGGACGCTCATCCGTGACAAATACGGCGTGCAGCTCGCTGGCGGGCAGGGACCGATCAAGGGCAAGATATTTCGCATCGGCCATTGCGGCTATTACAACTACACTGACATCATCGTCGCCATTACGGCGCTGGAGCTGGCCCTGAAGGAACTGGGCCACCCGGTCGAGCTGGGCTCGGGCGTTTCCAAGGCACAGGCAATATTCGGACAGGAGCTGGCATGAGCCCGGCAAAGAGCAAGGGCGGCAAGGCCGCCGCAAGGAAAAAATCAGCCGCGAAGCCGGCAAAGACGGCCCGCAAGGCCAAAACCGGCAGCAGCGCCTCAAAGCCGCGCGTCCTGGTAAAGGAAAAGATCGCCGAGAGCGGCATCGATCTGCTCAGGAAAGAGTTCAGCGTCGACGTCAAGCTGGACATGGACCAGGAGCGGCTGCTCAAGGAAATCCATAACTACAACGCCATCGTCATCCGCAGCAGCACCAAGATGACGAAAGAGATCATCGAGGCCGCTGACCAGCTCAAGGTAATCGGCCGCGCCGGCATCGGCGTCGATAACGTCGACATCAAGGCGGCGACCAAGAAGGGTATCATCGTCGCCAACGCCCCCCAGAGCAACATCGTCGCCGCGGCCGAGCACACCATCGGCCTGCTGCTGGCACAGAGCCGCAACATCCCGCAGGCGCACGGCTCGCTCAAGGCCGGCAAGTGGGAGCGCTCCAGCTTCGGCGGCGTCGAGCTAGCGGACAAGGTCCTGGGCGTCATCGGCTTCGGCCGCATCGGCGTACTGGTCGCGCAGAGGGCGCGGGGGCTCAAGATGAAGGTCGTGGCCTTCGATCCCTATGTCAGCGCCGCCCGCTTCCAGGAACTGGGAGTCGACGGTGTTGATAAAATAGAAGATCTGTACAAGGTGGCGGATTTCATCACCGTCCACCTTCCCCGCAGCCCCGAGACTATGGGCTTTGTCGACGAGGCGGCCTTCCGCAAGATGAAGAAGGGCGTCCGCGTCATCAACTGCGCCCGCGGCGGCATCATCAAGGAAGAGGCGCTGGTCAAAGCGCTCAAGTCCGGCAAGGTCGCCGGCGCCGCCATCGACGTTTTTGAGAAGGAACCTCCCGTGGGCAACCCGCTGCTCGATTTCGACAGCGTCGTCGTCACCCCGCATCTGGGCGCCTCGACCATCGAGGCCCAGGACCGCGCCGGCACCATTATCGCCGAGCAGGTGGCCGCGGCTTTAAACAGCCAGTTCGTCAGCAACGCCGTCAACATCGCCCCGGTGAGCCCCGAGGAAATGAACGTGGTGCGTCCCTTCCTGCCGCTGTGCGAGAAGCTCGGGCGCCTGATCACGGAGATCGCCGACGGACCGCTGGAGAGCTTCGACATCACCTATCAGGGGGCGCTGGCGGATTACAACACCAAGCTGCTGACGGTGGCGTTCTTCAAGGGAGCGCTCGAGGGCCGCGTCGAGGATACGGTCAATTACGTCAACGCCGAGGGCATCGCCGAGGAGCGGGGCATCAAGGTGACTGAATCCAAGCGCCGGCAGGCGGTGGACTTCACCAACCTCATCACCGTGGTCTCAGCCGACAAGCGCGGCGAGCTGACCGTGGGTGGAACCTCGATCGGTCCCAAGCACCGGCCGCGCTTCGTCAAGATCTACCGGCACGACATCGACATCGAACCGTCCCAGTACATGGCCTTCTTCCGCTATGACGACGTCCCGGGCATGATCGGCCGCGTCGGCACCATGCTGGGCGACCGCGGCATCAATATCGCCAACATGAACGTGGGACGCAAGAAGCGTGAAGGCAAGGCGGTCATGTCGGTGACGCTCGACAAACCGATCCCGCCCGAAGTGCTCGACGAGATCAGGTCACAGCCGGGCTTCGATGACGTCACCTTCATCACCTTCGCGTAGTTTTCGTAGTTTTAGGGACACATAACTTAATTCAGAATTAAGGGGACACATTACAAGAATGTGTCCCCTCTTTCGAT
>JAJZQT010000001.1:74579-81571 GCA_021803005.1 Actinomycetes bacterium | reverse complement strand
CGCCGAACGCTTCTTTCCGCTCCGGATCCACGGTCAGCCCGTTGAATGAGAGCGGGCCGGGTTTCCCCGCCGCCGACACCGTCTGGCGGTGGCGCCGCAGTTGCGCCTCTACCCTCGCCATCAGTTCGCTCATCCCGAAGGGCTTGGTGAGATAATCATCAGCGCCCATGGTCAGACCCTGCACCTTGTCAAATTCGCTGGTGCGGGCGCTGAGGATGATGATGGGCAGGTCGAAGCCTTCTTCGCGGGCCTGCTCGCAGAGCTTCCAGCCGTCCATCTCGGGAAGCATGAGGTCTAGGATCATGAGGTCGGGACGCTCGCGGCGCAACAAGCGCAGGCCCTCGAGGCCGGTGGCGGCCGTCAGAAAACGGTAACCCTGTTTCTTGAGATTGAAGGCGACGGTCTCGCGGATGGCCTCGTCGTCTTCGACGACGAGGATGCGGGTGGTGTTGGTTTCGTGTTTATCCATGACCTGATTTTAGCAGAGGCGGAGCTGAAGGGCTTCAGGGGATGTAAATGGCTTCATCGGTAGTCCGCCAGTGATGCACGAATGCACCCGGCTCTTCGGATTCGATCGGGCCTTCGATTTCCTCGATGGCGATCTCGATTTGAAAATGTGTCTTGCCCATCATGCTGGCCAGCAGTTCACACGGGAAAGGAACACCCGGATGCTGCCTCAGGATTTCGAGCAGCCTGCCGTTCAGTCCTGCGGGGAAAAAGCTTCTGCGTCTAACGGGGGCGATGGTGATCATTCACTACTCCCTTCCTTGAAGAGAATTACTGATTCCATTCTGACCCCTGAACGGATTTCCCAGGTTACAATGCCGTTAACGTGATGTTACAAAGCAGTTAACCGAGAAGGACTACGGCGGGGCGCATTGAATGCGCCCCGCCGTTTCAGTGCCGCAACTTCCAGCCCGTACCATTTATGTAAGCCGTTACGCCTGGACCGCTTCCGAACCGGCAGTGGCCGAGGCCACCATCGATTCCGCATCTTCCTCATGTATCGCAGGGGTCTTCTCGTCCACCAGCGCCGTGTCTTCTGCATCGTCTTCGGCATCGTCTTCGGCAGCGTCTTCGTCCCCAGCCTCGTCGTCCTCGTCTTCCATGCCCGCAGTCCAGGCATGGAAGACCTCATTGATGACAAGATTGCCGTCGTCCTGCAGCTGCAGAAAGGAGCCGGGCTTGCCGTCGGTTTCAGACTCCCACAGCGTGGCGCCGTTCTCATCAGCGAGCACGAAGTTGCCATCTTCCTGCATCGCGGCGAACCAGGCGTCCTGGTCGACCGTGTTCGTCGCCCAGACCGCATCGGGAACGAGACTGCCGTCTTCGTGATGGACCATCTCGTACAGGACCAGATTGCTGTCCGGCTGCAGAACCAGAAAATAACTGCCGTTGGGAGAAGAGATCATCTGGCTGGTCAACAGGAACTGGTTTTGACGTAATATGTCTGACATTGTCTTTCTCGCCTTCATTTTTGGATTTGTGTACGCTGGATTGATATGCATTCATTCACGATAGGTTCCGTTTTGTTGGTCCGGCTTAGGCTCTTCGATAGGCGCCCCCTATCCCGACCGCTAGGAAAGATCCGGCTTGTATTGGCGATAGCATGCGCGGATACTCCATGGGTCAACTTCCGGGTCAACCGCCGCGCACCAGGGCGACGGTCCTGTTGTTCCAGTCAAGGGTGACTTGCTTCTGGCCGGGCGCCCGAGAGATATATACCAGGCTCTGGCCGGCGCCAAGCGTCAGGCGCTCTTTCGTCTGAGCCGCGGCTGATTCCAGATAATCATCGAAGATCACCACTTGCTTTATCTGCGGATCAAGCGACGCGTTCACGTTTTCCTTAACCATGGGGTCGAGCTTCACGCGGGGATATTCGGGAAGGTAATAGGAGACATGCCGTTCGTCATACACGGCGACTATCAGCGTCGACGCCGGGTCGAATCTTTCCCTGATGGAGGCGATCTCGGATATCAGGACCGCGTCACGGCGGGCGAGGCTGGCGGCGCTCATCCTGGGACTGATGAACAGGAACAGGGCCAGGTTGCAGACGACGAGCGCCAACGGCGCATAGACAAAAATCCGCAACCCCTGTACATGCTCGAGACGCAGTACCACACGTTTCAACCAGTCATCAACTCCCCAGACAGCCAGCAACAAAACCGCGGGCAGGAAGCTGAAGACATAGCCGGGTTCGCCAATGTGTATGAAAATGTAGACGATCATGCTGGGAAGAGCCCACGCAGCCAGGAACATGACCCGCTTGTCGGCCGGCGGGCGGAACCTGGGCGACAGGAACCTGAACATGACCACGCCCACAAGGGGCAAGGCCCCGGCCGTGGCCCAGAAGAAGAACCGCGCCATGAAATTCAGATTCTCAAAGACGGCCAGAAGGCCATCCTTGCCGAGAAAGCTGGCGTTGCCCACAACATAGTTGCTCTGCAGTGCCGCTGCCGCCCGGTACGCGGAAAACCCTCCCGAAAACATGACCGTCGGCAGGTACCAGGAAAGCACGCCGGCGGCAAGCGCCAGAACGGCCAGCAGAACGCGGGAGCGTGGTTTGCCAACCAGTCCGGCCACGAATATGGGAAGCAGAAAAAAGAGCAGATCCTGGCGGAATCCCGAAGCCAGTCCCAGAACGGCGGCGGCGGGTATCACATAGCGGACGTCTCCCTGCCAGGTCTTGTAGACGACCGCTGCCGAAGCGATGCCAAGGAAACCAAGCAGCGTATACGGGAGCGCGACTTCGCTCTGGACCCAGAAACTCAGGCTTGTTATCAGAAAAAGGGCGGCCATCAACCCGACCCGGCGGCCGTACATCATTCGTCCCAGCCAAAACAGGGCGGCCGAGGCGGCCGCGGAGGCGAAAACGCTAACCCACACGATCGCGGCGTTTTCATCGGGAACCAGCTTGTGCACCAGCGAAATCAGGCCTACGTAAAAGATGTATCCCGGCGGCTGCGGCTGTTGCACGGCGACATCAAAGTGGTTCATCGCCCTGGCATAGAGGATCGAGTCCCACGAGTAGAGCATCGTGGTCCGGAAGGGAATGCGCGACAGCACCGTTAGGACGAACAGAGAAGCGGCAATCGCCATGTCCTGTCTGTTGCGGCCGCGCTCTTTCACGCCTAGCTCCTGGCGGCCATCTGCTCACGCGAGCCACGGGAGATCTTTAATACCAGGGTCTCCTTGACCATCGGCACCTTGCCGCCGGCGTTCTGCTCGAGTATCCAGACAAGCAGAGACTGTGCGTCATCCTCGGAAAGGTTCATCGAGAGAGTGCGTGTTCGCAAGTTCATCCGGAAGGCTCCGCATTCCGGGCAGTCAAAGTAGTAGTGGTCGGAGATGACGTTCAGGTAACTGGCCTGCTCGCCAAAAATGTCATATCGCTTGCATACCGGACACTGCGCCATGGGGTTCCCCTTTCCTCGTTGTTTATGCTGATGTGATATTCACGGAAGATAAATGACCTGTTTGCTCATTTGTGATAGATGCAGAATGGCCCCGGGCTTTTCAGGCGACTCCTCCGGCCCCTTGAATTCGATGAATGCCGCCTCTATGAAGTCGGGTTGTATTCCCAGCATCTCGGCAAGCAGGTAAATGGAAAACGGCACCCCGGGCTGCTGCGAGATGACGTCCATGACTCTTTGGCGGACTTCATCCAGATAGTTGGATTGGGATTCCGCCGGCAGGAACGTTGTTTTCATTTTGAAACTCCCTCCATCAACACTTGTACCTTGCTGGGAACAGCTTAGAGGAAGGGAATCGCGCCGAGGTTAATAACTGGTGAATATGTTGTTACAAAGAAGTGGACGCACCGAGCCTTGACAATCCCCGGCGGCGGGACTAGTTTTAACTGTGTAAAGCCGTATCCTCGTTAGGTGAGGCTCCAGCGCGGACACAGGCCGTTGCCCGGAAAGGTCCAAAGACCCCAACGGGTAGAACAGGCATTACCGGCATAAGGTTCTGCCCGAAACGGCTGAGAGCATAGGCGCGGTCAGTATTATCCGCCGCCGTTGCAATCTACGATGCGCTGTGCCAAAGCTTGTACGAGTTGGGGAAGGCCTTTGCGGGCGTGCCTGCGCGTGCCTGCCCGTTTTCGCGAGCCTCCCCCTGCGGGAGGTTTTTTTAGTGCGCCTGAAGGGCAGGTGATAGCATGTTTTTCCTCAGTAAACTCCTGGGACAGCAGGTCAAGGACTCACGCTCACAATCGGTGGGCGTTCTCGACGACATCGTCGTCACCATCAAACGGAAGTACCCCTCGGCGACCAAACTGGTCGTGAAAAAGGGCCGTCAGAAGATGCTGCTGCCCTGGCAGCTGGTGCGCAACTTCGAGGAATCCCAGACGATGCTGCGGCTGCCCGAGAGCGAGCTCAAGTCCGTCGAGCCCGATGAGGGCGAGATCTTTCTCGCCGGAGACATCCTCGACAAGCAGATCGTCGATACCGAAGGCCACAAGCTCATCCGCGTCAACGACCTGCAGCTGGCCCGCGCCAACGGCAGCCTGCGCGTCGTCGGCGTCGATATCTCCGGCGGCGCCATCATGCGCCGTCTGGGCCTCTCGCGCCTGGCCGAGCGGCTGTCGCGCCGGGTGGAGCCGCACCTGCTCGACTGGAAAGCCGTGGAGCCCGTAAGCGGCGGCGAGGCGGGCATGAAGCTGCAGGTGACCCACGACAAGCTGGCCCTGCTGCACCCCGCCGACATCGCCGACATCGCCAACGAGCTTTCCCCGGAAGAGCGCGTCGCCGTGGTCGAGTCGCTCGAGGACGAGATCGCCGCCGACACCGTCGAGGAGATGCACCCCAACTTCCAGGCAATACTGCTGAACGATATGAACGAGCGCAAGGCCGCGACCATCCTCTCCAACATGGATCCTGACGACGCCGCCGACCTGCTGGCCGATCTGCCGGAAGAAAAGGCCGCCTCGCTGCTGTCCTCGATGCGCCTCAAGGAGGCGCGCGACGTCAAACAGCTGCTGCGCTATGAGGAAGATACCGCCGGCGGCATCATGACCACCGAATTTGTGTCCCTGCCTCCGGGCATGACCGCCGGCCAGGCCATCGGCCGCCTGCGCGAGCTCGAGCCGGACGCCGAGACAATTTATTACATTTACGTAGTAGATGGCGACGGGCACCTTGCCGGCGTCGTCTCGCTGCGCGACCTGCTGCTGGCCCGCCGCGACCAGCGGGTCGAGGAGTTCATGGAGCACCACCTGATCAGCATCCAAACCGACACGCCGCTGGAGGAAGTGGCGCAGGTCGTCGCCAAGTACAACCTGCTGGCGGTGCCGGTCACCGACGAGGACAAAATCCTGCGAGGCATCATCACCGTCGATGACGCCATCGACATCATCCTGCCCCTCTCCTGGAAAAAACGGCTGCCGAAGATCTTCGGCTAGCGGAGCCTGACCTTGCGCCGCTTCAAGTTACTTCGCCGTTTCGGCCGGCCCCGGATACCCGGCGTCAGCATGAGCCGGCCCCGCCTTTCGCAGCTGCCCAGCCCGCGCCTCCCGGCGCTGCCGCGGCCGCGCATCGGCCGCACCCGCCTGCTGCTATTCCTGGCGATGATGGGGCCGGGGCTCATCACCGCCAACGCCGACAACGACGCCGGCGGCATCGCCACCTATTCGATCGCCGGCGCGCGCTTCGGCTACGGCATGCTATGGATGCTCCTGCTGATCACGTTCAGCCTGGCGGTGACCCAGGAGATGGGCGCGCGCATGGGCGTGGTCACCGGCCAGGGGCTGGCGGCGCTCATTCGCGAACGCTTCCGGCTGAAGCTGACCGTCGTCGCCATGGGCGCGATGCTGGTCGCGAACCTGGGCACGACCATCTCTGAATTTTCCGGCATCGCCACCAGCTTCCAGCTTTTCGGCGCCTCCAAGTATTACACCGTGCCCTTCGTGGCGGCGATGATCTGGCTGCTGGTGGTGCGCGGCTCCTACAAGATCGCCGAGCGGGTCTTCCTGGTCTTCTCCAGTTTCTACCTGGCGTACGTGGTTTCCGGGGTCCTGGCGCATCCGGACTGGAGCCAGGCGCTGCACAGCACGGTGGTGCCTTCCTTCCAGATGAACTCCGCCTACATCCTGCTCTTCATCGCCGTCATCGGCACCACGATCACGCCCTGGGGCCAGTTCTTCATCCAGGCCTACGTCGTCGACAAGGGCATCTCCATCAAACACTACCGCTACACCAAGGCGGAGGTGATCATGGGCGCGATCGTGACCGACGTGGTGGCGTTCTTCATCATCGTCGCCTGCGCCGCCACCATCCATGCAACCGGTGGCGACATCAACAGCGCCGGGGACGCCGCCCTGTCGCTGGTGCCGCTGGCGGGGCAGTTCGCCTCCAAGCTCTTCGCCTTCGGATTGCTCAACGCCTCGGTGCTGGCCGCGGGCATCCTGCCGCTGGCCACCGCCTACGCCATCTGCGAGGCCTTTGGCTTCGAGTCCGGCGTCAACCGCTCGTTCAGGGAAGCGCCGATCTTCCACGGCCTCTTTACCGCCTCGATCGTCATCGGGGCCCTGGTGGCGCTCATACCCAACCTGCCGCTGCTGAGCATCATGGTGCTGGCGCAGGACGTCAACGGCATCCTGCTGCCGCTCATCCTCATCTTCGTCATGGTGATCGTGAACGACCGGGTGATCATGGGCAAATATGCCAACAGCCGCATGAACAACCTCATCGCCGGGACCACGACCGTGGCGCTGATCGTACTGAGCCTGCTGCTGGTCGCCACCAGCTTCCTCACCTGACAGGCGGTTTCTCCCGGGCCGGCCGCCTTCTGTGTTTGCAACTTTTCCCTCCCGGCCGCATCTAAATGTTCATAACCCGGGCAGAACGCCAGCGACAAGGAAACAACATGGAAAAGAACGTTACCGGTCCGGCGAACAATTCAAAGGAGGCAACCATGACCGCCGAGGAACGCGCCCAGCGCATCGAGCAACTGAAACACGAATTAAGCGAGCTGAGGAAGGTTAAATCCTCACA
>JAJZQT010000001.1:68132-74479 GCA_021803005.1 Actinomycetes bacterium | reverse complement strand
CGCCGCGGTTGTCACCGGCGCGTTGGTGAGTCCCAGGCCGACGCCCATGATGGCGATGGCGATGCCCATGGTCAGTGTGGAGACGTCAACGGAGATCACCTGCGACACGGCAAAAATCCCTATCGCCGCGATCGACAGTCCCAGCAGCGGCGTGTTGCGCGCCCCGATCTTTCCGGTGAGCCGGCCTCCGAGGGGAGCCATCAGCAGAAACGTCAGCGCCAGTGGCGCCATTTTGAGTCCCGTGACCGCGGGCGAGTTGCCGGCGACCGTCTGGAAAAGAAAGGGCAGCAGCACGAAGGCGCCAAACAGGGCGCCCGACGAGAAGAAGGCGGTGATGTTGGCGCTGACCAGCGAGCGGATACGAAAAAGCCCGAGATCGATCATCGGGCGGGGCGCGCGGGTTTCCCAAAATAAAAAGAGGGCCAGCAAGGCCGCGAAAGCGCCGAAGCCGGCAAGCGTTCTGGCGTCGCTCCATCCCCATGATCCACCCTGGCTCAAAGCAAGCAGGCCGCAAAAAAGGCCGGCAGAGAGCAGCACCGCTCCCGGCACATCGAAGCCCCTGGCGCCGCCAGGGTTCTCCAACGCTCCGGAATTTCCCGCCGCCCCGGAGCTGGCGGCGACCGGAGCTTCTGATTCCTTCAGCAACACAAAGGCCACGGGAGCTATCACCGCGCAGAGCGGCACAGCGATCAGGAAAACGCTGCGCCATCCCAGGGCCTGAACCAGAAAACCGCCGCTGACAAAGCCGGCAGTCGGCGCCGCGCCCATCAGGCCTCCCATCAGCCCCAGGGCCTGGGCACGGTCACGCCCGGGGAATGCCGACATCACAAATGCCAGCGACATCGGCGAGAGGGCGCTGGTGCCGATGGCCATGATGCCGCGGCCGGCGATGAGGCTGCGGGCGTCCCAGGCGAAGGCGCAGAAGACCGACATGGCAGCGAACAGCAGCAGGCCGGCGATGAATATCTTCTTGTGGCCGAAGATGTCTCCGGCACGGCCCGAGACCGGCATGAAGGCCGCCTGCATGATCATGTAGATGGTGGCAACCCAGGCGGTGGTGCTGATGCTGGAGCCGAACTCGATGGAGATGTCGGGCAGGGCGATGTTGACGATCGACGAGCTCAGGACCGCCATCATCATGCCCGCGGCCACGGTGACCAGCACCAGCCAGCGGTATTGCGGATGGGACCTGATTCTGTGGCTCAGGCTTGCGGACATGCGGTGATTATATAATCACCGGCGCCCCTTTACGCTCATGCCGCCGGCAAAATCAGTGCCGCCGGCGCCTTTTACGTCTGCCGGCTGAAAGTGGAGATCGCGATCGCCACCATGGCCGCCGAAAGCAGAGCGATGACGGCGATATCCGTGGTAAAGGCATAGCGAGTTGGTATGCCGGTAAGGACGATGCCCCTCAAGGCGTCGACGCCGTAGGTAAGCGGATCGACCTTGGACAGCGTATCCATCCAGGTTGGCGCATTGGCGAGCGGGAACATGGCGCCGGAGATGAAAAACATCGGCATCATGATGAAATTCATGATCATCTGGAAACCCTGCATGCTCTTGAGCCGTGAGGCCACCAGCACTCCCAGCCCGGTCATGGAGCAGGCAACGAGGAACAGTGTCGGAATCAGCTCCACTATGATCAGCGGCGACAGCGACACCCCGGCGAAAGGAGCCAGCAGCAGCATGATGCATCCCTGGATCGAAGCTATGGTAGCGCCGCTGATGACCTTGCCGACGGCGATGCTCCAGCTGGGGACCGGCGCCACCAGCATCTCCTTGAGGAAACCGAACTCGCGGTCCCAGACGATGGAGACCGAGGCGAAGACGCCGGCGAACAGCACCGTCATCCCCAGTATCCCCGGAAATATGAAGGTCTTGTAGTCGAGCGAGCCGCCGCCGACCGGGAGGTTCTGCCCGATAGTGGATGCCAGCCCCTGCCCCAGGATGAAGATGAAGATGATCGGCGACGCCAGCGAGCCGATGATGCGGGCCCGGTCGCGAAAATAGCGCTTCAGGTCCCGCAGCCAGATGATGTAGACAGCCCGGAATCGTTTCATCGATGGCCTCCCATGGAACGGCGGCGGCGGATGCGTGTTTTCATCGCGTCCATCTTGTCAACCGGCGCCTCACGTATCTGCTTGCCAGTCAACCCCAGAAAGACGTCGTCGAGCGTGGGCTCGCGCACGGCCACCGACAGGATCTCGGTAGTCAGGCTCTTGAGTATCTGCGGCAACAGGGTGCGGCCGTTGGGCACCTCGAGGTAGATGCGGTCGCCCGCCGGTCCCGAAGTGTCGGCCGACGCAGGTTTTACCGCGGCCTCCAGCTGAAACATCTCCTTGAGCTCCGCGACCGTCGCGGCTGAATCGGCGGACCGCAGGGTGATGATATCGCCGCCGACTCCATGCTTGAGCGTCCCGGGCGTATCGAGGGCCACGATCTTGCCGCTGTCGATGATGGCGATGCGGTCGCAGTTCTCGGCTTCTTCCATGTAATGGGTAGTCAGGAACACGGTGATCTCATATTCCGCCCTGAGTTCGTGGACATGCTCCCAGATCGCGCTGCGGGTCTGGGGATCGAGCCCCAGAGTCGGCTCGTCGAGGAACAGCACGTGCGGGTAGTGCATGAGGCCGCGCGCGATCTCCAGCCGCCGCTTCATGCCTCCGGAAAAAGTTTCCACCCTGTCGGCCGCCCTGTCCGTCAGACCGACCATTCCCAACACCCGCCGGGCGCGCGATTCCCGCTCCGATCGCGGCACGTTGTAAAGCATGGCGTGGAACTCGAGGTTCTCGCGCGCCGTCAGCTGATCGTCAAGGGTCGGATCCTGAAAAACGATCCCGATCGACTGGCGGACGGCATCCTGCTGGGTCGCGATGTCGAAACCGTTAAGCGTGGCTTTCCCCGACGTCGGCTTTAACAGGGTGACGAGCATGCTGATGGTCGTGGTCTTGCCGGCGCCGTTGGGACCCAGAAAACCAAAGATCTCCTTGCGGCCGATCGAAAAGCTGACCTCGTCCACCGCCGTGAAGCCGTTGAACTTGCGCGTCAGCCTGTCCACTTCAATGACTGCGCCCGCCGATGCCGGCGGCCGACCCTCCACCGCTGCGGCCGCCTCTGCCGCGCGGACAGTTTCATCAATGCTTTGCCCCGCGCTCATTTCTCCTCCTTGCGGGCTATCTCTTCCATCTTGGTGAGCCGCGCCATCGCCCGCGAAACAAACTCGGAAACCTGCTCCGCCTTGATCACGTTTAGCGCTCCGCCGTGCATGCCTGAAAAAATCAGCAGCTTGTCGCCGGGCTTGATGTCCATCTCCTGGCGGGCGTCGGCGGGAATGACGATCTGCCCCCGCTCGCCCACGGTCGCCGAGCCCCAGAACTGCGGATCAGGATGATTGCTTTTGGCCATCTGACTCCATCCTTTGGTCGTGCGGAAAATAGTATGATAATTCATATTAATATTCCTTGTCCTACACCGCAAGGCTCTTCAGAAAACGGCTTTGTTCTTATTGTTTAATTCCCCGCAAACAGGCAATGAAATAAGTATGGACTCATAAAGCACGATTTTCCCGGAAGGAGGTGAACGAGATGGCACTCGTCAGACGTACGCCTTACAAAGAGCTGCTGGACATGCCCCGCGAGATGACCAGCCTGTTCGGCCGCCCCTTCAGGTCCCTGCTGGCGGAACCCTTCCTGGGAGTGGACGCGTTGCGCGTGCCCATGGACATCTATTCCAAGGGTGCGGACATGTTCCTGAGGATGGAGCTGCCGGGCATCAGGGCCGAGGACGTGGATATCACGCTGGCGGACCACATGCTGAGCATCACGGGCAAGCGCGAGGAGGACAAGGAGATCAAGGAGGATGACTTCTATCGCCGTGAGCGCACCTTTGGCAGTTTCGAGAGGAGCGTGCCCCTGCCGGACAAGGTGACCGAGAAAGACATCGAAGCCGTTTTCGAGGACGGCGTGCTCGAGATCAAGGTCAAGGGCGCGGTGGAGACGGTACCGGCAAAACACATCGAGGTCAAGGGCAGCAAACCCAAAGGCAAACACATCAGGGCCAGGAAGGCCGGGTGAGCGGTAACCTTCCTGGGGGAAAACGAAAGACGGCCCGCGGAGGGCCGTCTTTCGTTCCTGCCTATCAGGCCTGCGGCGTCAGCGTGTCATCCGTGGAGCTCAGCAGCATGAAGACTTCGCTTAAGTGCTCCAGGGTCACCATCCCCAGCAGGTGGCTGTTTTTTACCACCGGGATCGCCTTGATGCCGGTGGAATTCATCTTCTCGTAGACCTCGGAGAAGCGGGCTTCGGCATCGACCACCGGGAATTCTTTTTCCATCACCTGCTCGACCGTGGCGTTCGGCCCCCGCGAGTGCAGGCCTCCCAGCAGGTTGGCGCGGGTCAGCACTCCAACTATCTTACCGCCGTCAACTACCGGAAAGTCCTCCTGGTAGGCGTGAAGCACGATTGTCACCACTTCGCTGAGTGATTGACCCGGATCGACAGTCTTGGCGTCATCCTCGACCGCCTGGCCCACCGTCAGCCTCGAGAGCACCGTCTTCATCTCGGCGCCGGCGCCTTCCTGCTCCGCCCCCATGTAGATGAATACCGCGATGATTACCCAGAGCCAGGCGCCCGTCAGCAGCCCCGTGATCCCGAGGATGAAGGCGAAGATCTGGCCGGTGGTGACCGCCGCCCGGGTCGCGGCGACATAGGACATGCGCCGGGCCAGCAGGCTTCGGAGTACCCGTCCACCGTCAAGCGGGAAGGCCGGCAACAGGTTGAAGACCGCCAGCAGGAAGTTGATAAGCAGCATATAACTGACAAAACCCTGCAGGGAGATGCCGGTGAGCACGTCGGCATTGGTGAAGGCGCCGTAGGCGCCGCCGACCTGGTTGGGCACCAGGTAGAGGAAAGGTATGAGGAGAATCCCGATGATGACGTTGCTGACGGGGCCGACGATCGTCATCCAGAATTCCTTCTTGGGGTCGTCGGGCATGTTCTTCAGCAGCGAGACGCCGCCGATCGGCAGCAGGGTGATGCTCGCCACCTCGCCGCCGTAATGCTGCGCCATGCGCGAGTGGCATAGCTCGTGGATGACGACGCAGACAAACAGCGCCGAAATCAGCACCGCCCCGTAGACCGCGCCCGGCCATCCCTGATTGTAGCCCACGCCCCAGATATAAGCGGCGTACACAATAATCAGAAAAAAGGTGATGTGGACGCGCAGCTCGATATCGAAGACGCGCCCGATCTTGAAAGACCACTTCATGGCAGATTGATACCCGCTGGAAGGAATAGCAAAACCGTGCCATATAGAAAAACGCTGATGACGACTTGATTTGAGGATGCGGGCGAGGCGCTGCGAGGAATAAGAGGCGGGGAGAATCTTGCCCGGTCCGGGAGCCCACAATCTGCATATAAGGGTGTTATAAACTTTCAAGGCGCTCCGCATCCCTAAAAGTTGCCTTCCACCCCCCCTTGGAAAGCCCTCGCTTCTGAGTTAGCCTCCCCGAAGCTGAGCTAGCAGACTGTGGGCTGCCCGGGCACGGTGACTTATGCGATTCTTCTCTTCGGCAGGAATCTCGGAAACCGTTAACTTTTTTTTCTCGGGAATAAAAACCGGGTCGTAACCAAAACCGCTGCGCCCGCGCGGCGCCTCGGCGATAGTGCCCTCGAAGTCGCCGCGCGCAACCAGCTCCCCAGCCGTAGCCGAGACGCATACAAGCACACAGACAAACCGCGCCCGCCGGTTGCCCTTCCCCTTCAGCTCGGCCAGCAGCCTGTCCACGTTGCCGGTATCGGTGGCCCCCTCGCCGCCGTAGCGGGCGGAATGGATGCCGGGAGCGCCGCCCAGCGCCTCGACCTCGAGGCCCGAGTCGTCGGCCATCACCCAGACCCGGGAACGGCCGGCGGGTGTATTTCCCGGTCCGGATGGGTATAAATCCGCGTTCGACAAGGGACCGCCGGGAATCCTCAGCAGCTGATCGCGGACGGCGGCGGCCTTGAGCCGGGCGTTTTCCTCGAAAGTCACGCCGGTTTCCTCTGGAAGCTCGATGCCCGCGGGCATGGGAAGAACATCCACGCCGGGAAGCAGCGCCGCGAATTCGCGGGCCTTGTTGGCGTTCGAAGTGGCTACTATTATCGTGATTTTTTCTTTGGCTGGAACCATTGTGATATCAAAGACTGAAACGTTTATACTATGGTTTAGCCTGGTTTGAGAAAAGGCCCTCCCCGGGACAAAACCGCAGCAAGGAAGATACCATAATTCCCGTTAAAATCACTAACTCCCACAGGGTTTCGAGCGGCGCCGGCGTTGACAAGCACCCGGCGGCCGAGGGCCAACACCAAACT
>JAJZQT010000001.1:34124-68032 GCA_021803005.1 Actinomycetes bacterium | reverse complement strand
ACATCAGGTTCACGGCTTCGTTTCAAAAGGTCACCGCGCAGGCCAATTACAACATGTTTTCGGGAACCTCCTGGGTCGATTTCCTGAGCCTTGTCGAGACAACTCCTTCGCAAGCCTTTCAGGTTGATACGAACAATGGAGAATGCCCCTGGGCCTCGGCGGGCCCCCCACAGTGCGACTATATTCAGCTCTCGCATCAACCGCCGCCAAACGATGCTTCGTTTGCCGAGTATGGATACATCGACACCCCCGTTATCTCCAGGACCGACCCGTCCAACCAGACCTGGGGCGAGGTTCTGTTCAATACAGCTCTGAACGGGGGCGACGTCAAGCTTCAGGTGCTCGACGCGGATGGCAACGTCGTCAGTGACCTGTATCTGCCCGGAAACAGCGGCGGCTTCCGCAGCAGTCCCATCGGGCTGGCCTGGCTGGATCCGATTCTATTCCCCCAGATCAAGCTGCGAGCCTGGTTGACCAGGGGCCCGGCCCCGACCTATCTGTCGCAATCCCCCCAGTTGCTTGACTGGACCCTTACTTTTGGCAAGCGCAGTTATTTTTCCTGGTATGACATGCAGACGCCCGGAATGAAGGACTGGCTGCTGATGTCGAACGCGGCCATATACTCCACCAGCTCACACTTCCAGACACAACTGGGAGTAAGGGGCGCTGGCCCCTCGACCTATAACGCGGCGGCGCCGGGGACTTCGACGATGCAGACCTTTCCTGGATCCATGGATGGGCCGCTGATGGTGAATACGCTGTCGGGTCTGCCCCAGGTGATCTCGCAACGGGTGCTCCTCGGGGATTCACTGGAAGAGACGCTGTCAATCCCGCAGGACAAGATATCGGATAAATATTTCTGGACCTGGTACGACATGCAGACGCCTGGCTACAAGGACTGGATCGTCATCTCCAACCCCGATTACGCCAGACCGGTCAACTACGAGATCAGGATGCCCGGCGTCGATCCGAACACTACGCCGGGCGCCAAGGGCACTATCGAGCCCGGTGGCCGCGCCACGCCGCTTTTCCCGGGAGTTATAGGAGGCCCGGTCGTGGTTCAGGCGTGCAGCGCCGCCTTTGCCCCTGACGGCAGTTGCGGCAGCCCCGCCAAAATCATGGCATCACAGCGTGTACTCATGTTTGACGATACCGCTTTCAACGAGGTCAACGGTACTCCGGCAAGCGACCTCAAGGACGATTATCTCTGGACCTGGTACGACCAGCAGTCACCGGATGCCAAAAACTGGGTGCTGGTTGCCAATCCCAGCGCCGGCGGCTCCGTCAACTATCAAATCAGTATCGCCGGGGGCTGCAACATCGGCGACGCCAGCCGCTGCCAGTACGGCACGCTGCAGCCCATGGGGGATGCTGAAGGGCGCGACCGGGTAACGCCGACCTTTCCAGGCGTCATGGGCGGCCCCGTCGAGGTTAGGGGCTGTGGCGCCGCCTTTGCCTCTGACGGCAGTTGCAACAGCCCGGCCAACGTCATCGCCTCGCAGCGAACGCTGTGGGACAAATCTTTCGAAGAGGTTCCGGGATTCGCGGATGTTTCAACGCCCTCCCCGTCGCTGTCGAGCTCTTACCACTGGACCTGGTACGACAATTATTCCACGGGGTCAAGAAACTGGGTCGTGGTGACCAACCCAAACTCCGAGAGTGTCACCGTGCAAGTTCTCGTTAGTGGCGTTGTCAGGGGGACCTACGGCCTGGAGGCCGATGGCGGCATGGTCACGCCGAGCTTCGGAGGGTTGATGGGGGGTCCGGTGGAGGTGAGGGCTTACGTCACCGGCGGCAACTACGCCATGAGCGGCGACCGGCGGCCGGTGCTGGCCTCGCAACGCGTGCTCTGGAGCAATCACATGAACGAGGTCCTGGGGACGGTGCTGGACCCCTAGCCTCTGAGACCCGCGGTCACCCGCAGCTGCTCGGCTGCGATCTGTTCTATCCCCGAACCCGCCAGATCTATGAGTTCGTCGAGAGTGGCGCGCGAGAAGGCTGTTTTCTCCGCCGTAGCCTGTAACTCGACGACCTCGCCGCCACCGGTCATGACCACGTTCATATCAACTTCGGCGGTGCTGTCCTCGGCGTAATCGAGGTCGAGGATGGCCTCCCCTTCCCAGACGCCGACGCTGACAGCGGCCAGTGAATCTTTAAGCGGCATATCGGTGATCAGGTCCTGGTCGACCAGATGCGCCAGGGCCAGGTAAAGGGCCACGTAGGCTCCCGAAACCGAGGCGCAGCGGGTGCCGCCGTCGGCCTGGATGACGTCGCAGTCGAGCCAGATGGTGCGCTCGCCCAGGGCGCGCATGTCGACGACGCTCCTGAGGCTGCGGCCGACAAGGCGCTGGATCTCGAGGGTGCGGCCGCCCTGCTTGCCCTTGACGGCTTCACGGAAGGTGCGCTGCGGGGTTGAAGCCGGCAGCAGGCTGTACTCGGCCGTGACCCAGCCGTTGCCGTGGCCGCGCATCCAGTTGGGCACGCCGTCCTGGATCTTGGCGGCGCAGATGACCTTGGTCTTGCCGGCCTCGATCAGCACCGAGCCCTCCGCAAACTCGAGGAAACCGGGCGTGATCTTCATCGGGCGTATTTCGCCAGCGCCGCGGCCGTCCGGCCGCTCGACGGCCATTATAGCCTCTTCTCCAGCCCGATGAGCTCCGGGTTCCTTTTAAGCATCACGAAGAGCGGCGCCGCCAGCGCGGCCATGACGCCCAGGGCGTTGAAGATTACCGGGGCCGGGAATCCCGCGAGGCCGATCCAGAGCCCGGGGGTCGCGGTAAGCACGACGCACATGGCGGCGATTACGCCGCCGCGCGTAACTGTCTTCAGATTCACGCTACACCAATCCTTTCCAATTCCGCTGTATCGACTCGTTGCACGTTCTCGAACGGCATCTGTAAAAAGCGTGCTCCAACTTCCACGAAGGTATCTACGTCACCGGTGCAAAGGAACGAATATTTTCCTTCCCGGGCCGGATCGTTGCCGATCTCTCTGCGCTCCAGAACCTCGCCGACCTCGCGGGCGATTTCCTCGGCGGAGTTTACCAGAGTTACGCCCCTGCCAAAAACCCGCTGCAGCATCGGGGTCACCAGGGGGTAATGCGTGCATCCCAGAATGACCGTATCCACGCCGGCTTGCTTGAGCGGCGCCGCGTAGCCCTTGACCGTCTCGACCATTTCCGGCGATGAGACGTCGCCGCTCTGGATCATCGAGGCCAGCTTGGGACAAGGCTGCGAAAAGACGCCGAGGCCGGCATCCAGGTTCAGCAGCGACCGCTCGTAACTGCCGCTGGCTACCGTGGCCTCGGTGGCCAGGATGCCAACGCGGCGGTTGCGGGTGGTCTGCGCCGCGGCCTCAGCCTCGGGGTGAACGGCCCCGATGATCGAGGCGCTCAACATCTCCTGCAGCCAGGGAAGGGCCGCCGCCGTGGCCGAATTGCACGCCACCACCAGCAGCTTGACGTCCAGAAGCAGCAGGTGGGAGGCAATCTGGAAGGCGAATGCCCGGATCTCCTCGCTGCTGCGCGGGCCATAGGGAAAGCGCCCGGTGTCACCGAGGTAAATGAAATCTTCGTGGGGATGAGAGACCAGGCATTCGTGCAGGACGGTCAAGCCGCCGACGCCGGAGTCGAACATGCCTATCGGGCGCGGGTCCAAATCAGCGCCTTCTCCTGCGGCCACCCCGTCCGCCGCGCCCGCCTCCGCCTGGGCGCCGTCCCGTATTCTGCCCGCCCTTGGCCTCGGCGCGGCCGCCGCTTTTTTCCGGAGTCTTGCCGCCGCCGTTACCCTTGCCTCGCTCGCCGCCTCCCCCGGGGCGGTCGCGGTCTGGCCTGGGCCGCTCCGATGCCGCCTTGATCTCTTCCAGTGAGGCCTCGGTCTGTCCGGCTTCTCCCAGGTTGACCAGAACTTTTTCCTTGGGCACCAGGTAATCAACGACCCGGCCTTCGCCCTTGTCGGTCATGACCATGCAGCCCTTGCCAGGCGCCCGGCACTTAAAATCCTTGTAAGCTTCCTGCTCATATTTCAGGCAGCACATCAACCGGCCGCAGATGCCGGATATCTTCATGGGGTTGAGGGGCAGGTTCTGTTCCTTGGCCATCTTGATCGAGACCGGCTGCTGATCGCCGGCGAACATGGTGCAGCACATGCGCCGCCCGCAGGGGCCGTAGCCGCCGATGAGGCGGGCCTCGTCGCGCACGCCCACCTGGCGGAATTCGATGCGGGTGCGAAATTTCTTGGCCAGGTCCTCGACCAGTTTGCGGAAATCCACCCGCTCCTCGGCGAAGAAGGAGATGATGATCTTGCCGCCGTCGAAGACGACCTCGGTATTGATGAGGCGCATGTCCAGGCTGTATTCCGCGATCTTCTCTTCGCAGACCTGGCCGACGCGCACCGCCAGCTTGTCGTTGCGCTCAACGGCAGCGAGATCGCTGTCGGTGGCCTTGCGCACGACTTTTTCCAGGGGCGCCACGATCTCCTCGGGCGGCATCTCGTGATTGGCGACGACAACCTTGCCGATCTCGATGCCGCGGCTGGTCCTGACGATGACCTGGTCGGCGACGTCGAGCTCGAGCCCGGCCGGATCGAAGGAATAGACCTTGCAGCCATTCCTGAATACGACTTCTGCGACTTCCGGCACTACAAAACCTCCTGCAACTGATAGAACATGGCCTGCAAAGCAAGCTCCAGTTCCACATTATAGCTCAGTTTCGAACGGGCGGCCTCGATGGCTTCGAGAGCCCGGCGATAGTTGCCGAGCTTCGACGGCAGCGCCAGATTTTCCAGTTCCAGCTCGTAATCGCGGTTGAGCACCGCGTCGCCGGCCCCGGCCGCCATCGCCATCATGTCGCGGAACCAGGACTCCAGGAAGTCGAGCGCCAGGTGCAGCTCGCGCCGCTGCGCCTGACCGGCGCGCCGGTGGGCGTCCTGCTCGCGGCGTTTCTTCGGCGCCGTCAGAAAACCCTCGGGCACGGCCTCGTCCTCCTCCGCTTCGGCGGTCTCGCCCGCCCGGGAGGCTGCCGCCATGATCGCGGCGGCCATCTGGCCGGCGCCGCCCTCCCAACTGCCACGGCTTAAATTTTCGGCGATTTGCAGGTAACTCTGACGGCGCGCGGGCAGGTCGGGATCGATGCAGAGCGCCTTGGCCAGCTCCAGGTCGCCGCGGCAGACGCGGGCATATGCCGGGGCCACGACTTCGCTTACCTGGTAGTGCTCCAGCAGGTAGGCCTCGATGTCGGCCGCCGGCACCGGGCCGAAGCGGACCGGCTGGCAACGGGAGACGATTGTTGCCAGAGTGCTTGCGACGCGCTCGGCCAGCAGCAGGAAGTAAACGAACGGCGGCGGCTCCTCGAGCGACTTGAGGAAGGCGTTGGCGCTCTCGGAGTTGAAGCTGCCGGCGCCCCTGATGATGAAGACGCGCGCCCGGCTCTCATGCGGCCGCAGATTGAGGTTGCGGTTGATCTCCCGCACCTGGTCCACAGTGACGAACGAGCCGACCGGCGCGATGACTTCGATGTCGGGATGGACGCCCCGGGCCGCCTTCTCGCAGGAAGGGCACTCTCCGCAGCCTCCCTGCTCGCAGCAGAGCGCCGCGGCGAATTTCAGCGCCGCCGGGAACTTGCCGGCGCCGCGGGGGCCATGGAACAGGTAGGCGTGGCTCGGCTCACCCTGGGCCAGGGCCGCCGCCAGCATGCTCGCGGCCCGGTCCTGGCCGATGAGGCCTCTGAAGATTGTTGGTAACTCAGTCATAAATACCTTCGGGGAATTTTTCCGGCGGAACCTATTGTCCTACAAGTGGGGCGAATGGAAAAGCTCGGGCTAAATCAAAGCGTGTGCGAGCGCAAAGCCAGAACCGGGCTACAGCTCCAGGCCGAGACGCTCGTGGCAGACGGCAACGACCCTGGCGTGCACTTCCTCGATGCTGCCGCCCGCATCGATGCCGGCGATCCTGCCGGGGTACATCTCCTCAAGCTGCCGGTAGCCGGCCTCGACCTTCTCATGGAAGGGCAGCGGCTCGCCCTCGATGCGGTCCTCGGCTGTATCGCGTCCGGCCAGGCGCTCGCGTGACGCGGCCACGCCCAGATGAAAGACAAAAGTAAGGTCGGGCATGAGCCCGCCGGTGGCGCCCAGGTTGAGATCGAGAACGCGGTCGATGCCCAGCCCGCGGGCGATTCCCTGGTAGACCAGCGAGGAGTCGATGTAGCGGTCGGAGAGAACGATCTTTCCCTGCATCAGCGCCGGTTTTACAACTTCCTTAACCAGCTGCACCCTGGCCGCGGCGTAAAGCAGCGCCTCGGTCCAGGCGTCCATGTTGGCGTGCTCGGGGCCCAGCAGGATCTCGCGGATCTGCTCGCCCAGCGGCGTGCCTCCGGGCTCGCGAACGCTGAGCGTATCGATGCCGGCCGTGGTCGCGGAGCCAGCCAGCAGTTTCAGCTGCGTCGATTTCCCGCTTTGATCGATTCCCTCAAAAGTGATGAAGTACATGGAGCTCCCGCACGCAATAAATTGTTTGGCCCGTAGCGCCGCCGTCCTGCTGGCTGCCCGCCGGCTCGCCGCTCAGGAAGCTTTTTTCTTCGCCCGCTTGACCGTCTTGGTCGCGGTGGCCGCTTCCGCGGCCTTCTCCGCCTTCTTCAGCGCCGCCTTCTTGCGGTACTCCTCTTTGGTCGGGCATTCGGGGTCGATGCACAGCTCCCAGGGGCGCCGGCCGCGCGTAATTATCTTGACCTTGGGCGAATGGCACTCGGGGCATTCCCCATGCATGGGGATGAGCCTGCCCATCTGCGGCAGCGGATAGGTCGTATCGCAATCCGGATAGCCGTCGCAGCCGACGAAGCGCTTCTTGGTCTTCTTGGAACGGATGATCTTCAGCTGCTTGCCGCACTTGGGGCAGGCGCCGACGACCTTGTCCTCCTGGATGCCCTTGACGATGATGCCGGCCAGTTCTTCCTTGTGCTCCTCCAGCGAGGAATAAGCCAGGTGCAGCAGCTCGCGCGAGCGCCTGACGACCTCGTCCTTGGTCATGGCCTGCTCGGCGATGGAGTTCATTTCTTCCTCGAGTTCGGCGGTCATTTCCGGCTTGGTGATGCGGTCGGCGTAGGTGTTGAGCGCCTCGACCATGCCGATGCCGGTCTCGGTCGGCTCGACCGGAGTGTTCTTGATGTAGCCGCGGTCGTAAAGGTTCTGGATGATGCTGTGGCGGGTGGCCTTGGTGCCCAGGCCGTTCTGCTCCATGAGCTCGATGAGGCGGCCCTGGCCGTAGCGTCCCGGCGGCTGAGTCTCCTTCTGCTCGCCGTAGACCCGGTTCACCTTGACCTCTTCGCCCTCCTCGAGGCGCGGCACTTCCTCGTCCCGGCTGCGCGAGTAGGGATAGACGCCCAGCCAGCCGTCCTTGATGATGCGCGAGCCCCTGACCGCGAAAGGCTCGCCGCCGATGTCGAAGTCGACACGGTTGCTCTCGGAGACCGCTTCTTCGCTCAGGGTCGCCAGGAAACGGCGCGCCACCAGGAACCAGATCTTCCAGTGGGCGTCGTCGAGCTTGTCTCCGGCGGCGGGAACCCCGACCGGATAGATCGGCGGATGGTCGGTGGTCTGCTTCTTGCCCCGCGTGGGTTTGAGCTCCGGCCGCCCCAGCAGCCCGCTGGCCGCCGGCTCCAGCTCGCGGCTCTTCTTCAGCTCTACCAAAATTTCCTTGAGATCGAGCGACGGGGGATAGACGGTATTGTCCGTACGCGGATAGCTGATGAAACCGCCGAGATAGAGGTCCTCCGCCAGGCGGATGGCCCTCGCCGCCGACATGCCCAGCGCCGTGGCCGCCTTGGTATAGGCGGTGGTGTTGAACGGCGCCGGCGGCTGCAGTTTCTTCTGGGTCGATTTGACCGCCGTGACGGTGCCGGTGGCGGCTGCGCCGGCGTTGGCCTGCGCCGCTTCGGCTTCTTTTTGCTCCAGGAAACGGTCGGTCTTGTGCTGGGCGGTGAAATCGCCCTGGGATGAACCCAGCTCGGCAAACACCTGCCAGTAGGGAACGGGCACGAAGGCGCGCCGCTCCAGCTCGCGCCCCACGATCAGCGCCAGCGTCGGGCTCTGCACGCGGCCGACGGAGAGGAACTGGTTGCCCAGCCTCGAGGTGGCCAGTGAAATAAAGCGGGTGAGCGTGGCCCCCCAGATGAGGTCGATGTCCTGCCGGGCCTCGCCGGCCTGCGCCAGCGGGATCGAAAGCTCGGTGGTATCAGCGAACGCCCGGTTGATCTCCTCGGCGGTCAGGGCGGAATAGCGGGCCCGCCGCACCCCCTGCGACAGGGCCGGATTGGCTTCAACGGTCTGCTCCAGCGCCTCGAGGCCGATCAGCTCGCCCTCGCGGTCGAAGTCGGTGGCGATGATGACGCCGTGCGCGTCCTTGGCGGTTTTCTTGAGCGCGTTTACCACGGATTTGGCCGACGGCGCCTTGATCAGCTCGGCGTCGATCAGCTCGCGGGGCTCGACCTTGCGCCAGTCGGAATACTCCTCGGGATACTCGAGCTGCACGATGTGGCCCTTGAGGCCGATGCAGGTGAATTCCTCCGAATCGGCGGAAAAGGTATAGATGGGAACCTTCTGATACGAGCCGGCGGTCACCTTGCCGCCACCCAATATGCTGGCGATCTTCTTCGCCGCCGTATCTTTTTCCGTGATTATGAGTTTCAAAAAACCGCCTTTGTATAGTGTGACCGGAAAAACCGGTCCTTCTATCGACCGTGAACAAGGAAGGTTTATAGCACATCGAGGAAGGTTATGTCGACATCCTGCCCCAAACTGCCCACCGGGCATAGTCTTTTCCAACCCGTGGTTTGCCTAAACCCAGGGTTGAAAAATACGGTCACGAAAGGGTCAGGGGTTCTGCGCCGGAGTCGCTGGCAACGAGGCCCCAGGGCTGGCGGGCAACGTGGCTCCGGAGCTGCCCGGCACGGTGGACGTGGAGGGAGTCACCGCCGGCAGAGCCGAGAGTTTGGTGATCTCGTCCTTGAGCGTCGCCGCGAACTCACTCGTGGGCGCCAGCGCCAGGTAACGGGTCCAGGCCAGGATCGCCGTCTGGTTCTGGCCGGCCGACTTCGCGGCCTGGCCCAGGTAGAGGAAGGCGTTGGCGTTGTCGGGCGCCTTGGCAGTAAGGTCCGTCAGGACCTTGATGGCCGCGTCATAGTTCTGGGTCTTGTTCATGTAGATGCTGGCGATGCGCAGCTGCAGATCCGCGTTGCTGGGATCGAGCGCCAGCGCATTGTTGAACCAGGTGATGGCGTCGTCATAGCGGCCAACGGTGTCGTCCGCGTAGAGATTGGCCAGCGCCAGCATGCTGACGTTGTCCTGCGGATTCTGGCTGATCTGGTCCTTGTAGTACGCCTCGCGGTCCTCGAAAGATTGCGACGACGCCGAGGGCGCGCCCTTGGCGCAGCCGGCGAAGATGTTGCCGGTTTTGGAGCCGACGCCCATAAATACGGTTCCCAGGGCAAAGACAACCACCAGGATGATGGCAAACCAGCGCGTCCAGCGATTTATTCTCTTTCTGTCCAGTAGCATATTTTTTACCCACCCGTGCGGGTTTGATGATATCAGGATATTTTCAAGGCCATCGCAGACGACGGCCCGAAAAGAGTGCTTATTTAACAACCTCGAATATTATAGACCAAAGCGAAGCCCAACAGGATAAAAAAGGGGACACATTCTTGTAATGTGTCCCCTTGATCGTGTTCTGTGTCAGCGCTTAGCGGGCGCGGGCCATGCTGCGTCCCGGCCTTCTGCTGCGGCGGCGCTTGCCTGACAGGGCGCCGCCGTTGTAAACGAGTTTCCTGACCTTGGTGGCCTCGCGGCCGGGATCGGGAACAACCCGGTAATCGTAATCGAAGCCCTCGACATCCTCGCAGGGCAGAGTCGTACCGATCAGACCCTCGATCTCCCGCAGCGCCGAAGTCTCCTCTGAAGAAAGGAAGCTGAGCGCGGTGCCGTCGTTGCCGGCGCGCGCCGTCCGCCCGATGCGGTGAACGTAATCCTCGGCCTTGTTGGGCATGTCGAAATTGATGACGTGGGAGATGTTGTCCACATCGATGCCGCGGGCGACGATGTCGGTGGCGACCAGAACGCGGTACTTGCCGTTCTTGAAGCCGTCAAGCGCCTGCTGGCGCTGGGTCTGGCTGCGGTTCGAGTGAATGGCGACACCCTTGATGCCCTTGCGGGAAAGCGTGCGGCAGACACGGTCGGCGCGATGCTTGGTGCGCGTGAAGACGAGCACCCGGTCGAGATCGCGCTCTTCGAGCAGCTTGACCAGCAAATCGCCCTTCTGGGTGCTGCCGACGGGATAGACTGCCTGCTCGATCGCCTCGATCGGCGTAGCGCTGGGCGCCACGTCGATGCGGACGGGCCTGCTTAAAGTATCACCGATGACACCAAGAACCTGGTGCGACATCGTCGCCGAGAACAGCATGTTCTGGCGTTTTGCCGGCAGCAGCTTCATGATGCGCCTGACGTCCGGCCAGAAGCCCATGTCGAGCATGCGGTCGGCCTCGTCCAGGACCAGAACCTCGACCTGGCTCAGATTGACGTCGCCCCGGCCTGAGAGGTCGAGGAGCCTGCCCGGAGTCGCGACGAGCAGGTCGACGCCGCGACGGAGCTTGTCCTTCTGCGGCTGATAGCCGACGCCGCCGTAAACAGCCGCGACCTTGTGCCCGGTGTACCGGCTGCACTCACGTGCGACTTCGACGATCTGTCCCGCCAGTTCGCGGGTCGGGGTCACGACCAGCGCCTTGACGCCGCGCTGGGTGCCCATATTCTGAAGCAGCGGCAGAATGAAGGCGGCGGTCTTGCCGGTGCCCGTCTGGGCGCAGCCGACGATGTCCCTGCCTTCGAGAGCTACCGGGATTGCTTTTTCCTGGATGGGGGTGGGCGTGGTGTAGCCCATGGCTTTGACGCCCTTGAGAAGGCGCTCTTCCAAACCGAGATTTTCAAACAAAATAAATACTCCTTTTCTGTGCGCCCATTGGGGATCGCACTGCATGTAGCAGACGCAGTTGATCCTTAAGGTTACAGAAAAGGAACGGGGACAACCGAGTCTTAACGTGGATATACTAGATGGATTATACGTTACATTCTGCTTAAATGCCAGTATTCCTGCATTACTGCCAAAGCTTCTCTTTGACCTCCCGTGCTTTTTTGGTGATTTCTTCCTCATCCATGGTCAGGAGAACTTTCCGTGTGTACAGCGGCCGGCCGGCGACCATGGTGAAGAATATGTCCTCCTGGTTGGCGCCGAAGACCAGCGCCGAGTAGGGGTCGTGGATGGGGGTGAAATGGCTGTATTCCATGTCGACGGCGATGATATCGGCCTGTTTGCCGGGCTCCAGCGAGCCGATTCGGTCCTCCATGCCCAGCGCCCTGGCTCCTCCCAGAGTGGCCATCTGCACGCATTCGGCGGCGCCCAGCACGGCGGCGTCGCGCTCGACGCCCCTATGAAGGAAGATCGCCGTGCGCATCTCGCCGAACATGTCCATGATGTTGCTGCTGGCGGGGCTGTCGGTGCCGAAACCGACGCGGATGCCCGCATGCAGGAAGGCCGGCAGCGGCGCTATGCCGCACCCGAGCTTGGCGTTGCTCTTGGGACAGTGCGCTATGGCGACATCGTATCTGGCCAGGGCTTCGATATCCGCCGGTGTGACATGCACGCAGTGGGCGGCAAGAAAACCGGGGCCGAAGACGTTCCATTGCTGCAGGTATTTGACCGGGGTGACGCCGAAGGGCTCGTGGCTTAAATAATCCCAGCCGACTTTCTCGCGGAAATCGAGGGCGAGGATCCCGGATCCGGACCTGATGTAGACCGACTCCGCCCTGCTCTCCGCCAGGTGGGTGGTTATTTTCATGCCCCGCTCACGGGCCAGCTCGGCGACGGCGCGGTACAGGCTGGCGCTCACGGTGTAGGTGGCGTGCGGCGCGATGCCCACTTCGATCAGATCGCCCGTATTTTCCTCGAGCTCATTGATCTTGTCGATGAGTTGTGACATGGTATCATCGAGCTTGTTGTCATCCAGTCCGAAGACCTCCTGGTAGACGCGCGCCCTCAGGCCCGCCTGCACGATGGCGCCGAGGCTGGCGCCCGAATACATCGAGTCAGCGGAAGTGGTCAACCCCGAGGAGACACATTCCGAGGCGCCCAACATCGCGCTCACCACATAATCATCGTGGGAAAGCTTGCCCTTGTGATCGAGGAATTCGAGTATCCAGGGGCCGAAGTTCTTGTTGTCCATGATGCCGCGGAAGACGGCATACTCAACATGGCTGTGGCAATTCACAAACCCGGGCATGACGATGGCATGGTGAAAATCCGTTACCTCCGCGTCAGGAAAAGCCGCGGTCATCTCTTCGGCCTTGCCTACCGCCTTTATTGAATCGCCTTCGACGGCCACGGCCCCCTTGTGGATGGGATCGCTTACGATCGGAAGCACCCAGGTCGCGCCGAAAATCCTGACCCCGCCCCCCCTTGCGGCTGCTGCCGCCGGCCCTTTTTTATCTGACATGGATTACGACCTCCGGTCGCGAAATGCCCGGCTGCGTTTGAGACCAGCCGGTTTGCGTAAGTATATTAGACGCGCCAGGGAGTACAAAGGGCAGAGCAGCCGAAAGCGGCGGCAGCTTGCGAGCTTGAGCATTAGCACGTCTTTCTATAGGATATTGCGGTTGAATAGAATATCCTTCCCGACAGCTCCACATCGGCTTGGCCAGCCGCCCGGCAGACCCGCCTGACCTTTATGAGATATCCGACAACAATTCACCGGAAACTCGCAGAACTCTGGCGGGCGACCGCCTCCAGGCCCTTGCCGGTACTGCTGCTGGCGGGCTCGGTCAGCCTGTTGGCATACACGATGTTCGCGCTGGTCGCTTTCTTCATTCCCAATACCGACGCCACGCACTTTCCCCCCTATCTGGCCCTGCCGGAAAGCGGTTTCGACCTCTCGCATTATTACCTGCTATACACGGGAATCGGCGTCAACGCCCTGGCGCTGTTCGGCTTCTATTTGCTGGCTTTGAGATCTGTAAGCGCCGGCCGCGGCGGCCCCGGCAATGAGACCGAGGAAAATCCGGGAACCGCCGAGAAACCGGGCGTGTGGTCGGCCCGCACCAACCAGATCATCTTCGGTTTTGCCGTACTCTTCCACGTGCTTATGTTCCTGACGCCGTTCCTGCTCTCGACCGATATCTTCGACTACATCCGGCACGGACGCATATTTGCGCTATACGGAGAGAATCCGCTGCTGGTGCCGGCGACGTATTTTCCCCAGGACCCGTTCTTCTCTCTGGGAGGCTGGGTCGGCACGGGCGCTGTTTACGGATCCCTCCATGTCTATGTGACGGGAGCGCTGGCGCGCCTGGCCGGTGACGGTATTGGCGCCAACCTGCTGCTCTTCAAGGGATTTTTCATCGGCATGAACCTGGTTAACCTGGGCCTGATATGGAAGATAGCGGCGCGAATCAGGCCGGGGCTGGAGCGCAAGGCGATGGTCTTTTACGGCTGGAACCCGTTTGTGCTGGCCCTGGTGGTCGCCAACGCTCACAACGACATCCTGATGCTGACTTTTGTGCTGGCGGGCCTGCTGTGCTTCCTCAACCGGCGCTATCTGCTGGGGATTGCCTGTATCACCCTGGCCACCCTGGTCAAGTTCATCGCCCTGCCGCTTCTGCTGATATATATTGCGCTGGCCGTCCGCCAGCAAAAAGGGTTTTCACGCAAGTTGGCCTTCGGAGCCGCGGCGCTGGGCCTGCCGGCGGTGATAACCGTGGTCAGCTATCTGCCCCTCTGGGCCGGCAGCGATACGTTCCTGTATCTGACGACCATCGGGCAGAAGACCAATTTCACGATCTCGGCGCTGCTCAGGGATACCGCCGCCGACCACTTGCAGCTGTCGCTTTCCAACTCCATCGTTCAGGGAGCCCTGGCGGCGATCCTGCTATGTTATCTGCTCTGGCACCTGATCGGCGTCAAGAATTTCAACGGCCTGATATCGGGAGCGGCGGGGCTGGCTTTGATGACGCCGCTTGCGCTATTCTGGTTTCAGCCCTGGTATCTGACGCTGGGGTTGGGCCTGGTGGCTTTGAGGCCCTGGCGCTACATGTATGTCGCCGCGCTTGCCTTTTCCTTCAGCGTCATGTTCTTCGACGGCTTCTGGTGGCATGCCCCGGTTCCCATGGATATACAAAAACCATTGAGAGTTTTGATCGTATTCGGTCCACCCCTGGCCTTATTGCTGTTTTTGAAAGCCCGCGAGGCCGGGCCGGCCGCCTGGCAGCGGCTGGTCGCCTGGTCTCTTGAGGGAACCGCTTCCACACGGGATTCCGAAGCGGCAATGACTGCAGGCGGCAACGGAGCCGTAATAAACGGCGCCCTGGCAGGGGGCGGTAATTCTGGTGGCAAGAGGCTCATCGCCGGCCTGTCCGATCCGTCCCCCGCGCAACTTGCCATCGAGATCAGCGTGCTGCTGATGGCGGCGGTCGTGCCGATGGCGGCGGTAATCTCGTCATCGCCTCCATTGAGGTCCCTAGCCAATCTGTTTGCGGTCAAATTAAGACTGCTGGTGAACCTCTAGCATGACCCCTTCGAAAAAATCGGCCGGGAAGACCGGCAGTCAGGAGCGCCCGGCATGTTGACCTGGAGATATCATCTGCTGTCGCTTGTGGCCGTGTTCCTGGCGCTGGGGCTCGGAGTGCTGGTGGGAATAAGCCTGACCGACAATGGCCTCGTCGAGACAGGCCAGAATGTCCTCGTCAACGATATCCAGAAGAATGTCGACGAGCTGCAGGGGCAGAACGATCGGCTCAGCCATGAGCGGGCCACAAATCTGCGTTACCAGGACGACACCTTCCCGTTTATCGTCGGCGGCCGGCTGCAGGGCAAGAAAGTCGCTATTGTCGCCTCGGCGTCAGCCGGTGATGACGTCGTGCGCAATCTGACCTCAGCGGTGCACGGCGCCGGGGGGCAGGTGGTCAGCACCACTGTTCTCAACCCGCTTTTTGATGCCGCCGCGGTTACCGCCAAGGTCAAGAACGACCTGAAGAGTGATCCGCTCTACGCTTCGGTGGACGACTCGTCGATGACCTCCGCTGTCGGCCGCGGGCTGGCGCGCGACATCGGCAGGGGCGGCGGCACCAGGCTCCTCGCTTCGCTGCAGGGAACGCTGGTGGAATCCGCTAACGGAAGTTATGATTTACCGGTGGACGATGTCGTTATCATAAGCCGGGGGGAAAACGACCAGGTGGCGGCGTATTCCGACCTCGAAAAGCTTTTTTTGCTCAATCTGAAGGGCTACGGCGTGCTGGCGGTTGGCACCGAGCCCTCCGACGCGCCCAGATCGGAGATTCCCCTGTATCAAAGCGTGGACATATCCTCGGTGGACAACGTCGAAAGCCGCATTGGCCAGGTTTCCGTGGTCTATGTTCTTTCCGGTGAAAAAGGCGCCTTCGGCGTCAAGCCGACCGCCGACCTGCTGATCCCGATACTTCGGACATCGAAACAGGCGGCCGCTACACCGTCCGCGCCCGCAACCGCACCGACACCCACGACTCCCACTTCATGAACAGGAGAGTTGCCACCGGGCTGATAGTGCTTGCCGTCTGCGTCCTGGCTGTCGTCGCCGGTTTTGCCGGGCGAGGCTTCTCGACCGCAAGTGATATGACCGCAGTCACTACGCTCATCCCGGAAACCGGAACAGCGGCGACCGTCAGCCCGGCGGAGGCGCCGTCCGTGAGCCCCGCGCCACCTTCCAGGTTCGAACCGCTTGCCTACCCGTCGGCGGCGCCCATACCGGCGCGCGAGCTCAAAGTGCCGATCCTGATGTACCACCACGTGGGCGAGCCGCCGGCTGACGCCGACAAGATCCGCCGCGGGCTGACCGTTTCGGCCGCGGATTTTGACGCCCAGATGGGTTATCTCAAAAGCGCTGGATATCAACCCATCTCGCAGACAGAACTGTTCAATGCTCTGTTCGCCGGCAAGCCGCTGCCGGCCAACCCCGTCGTGATCACCTTCGATGACGGCTACACGGACAACTATGAAGTCGCCCTGCCCATCCTGCAGAAGTACGCTTTTCCCGCTACCTTTTACATTATTTCCGACAGGGTCGGCGAAGCTGAATACATGACCTGGGATCAGGTCACCTGGCTCGACCGCGAGGGCATGGACATCGGCTCGCACACAGCCACTCACCCCGACCTTACCGAGATCCCGTCAGCCGAGGCCCTGAATGAATTCACCGGCTCCGCCCAGATACTGCAGACATATCTGGGACACCCGGTCTACTGGCTCTGCTATCCGGCCGGCAAATACGACGACACCGTCGTCAGCCTCGCCCGGTCATCGGGGTACCTGCTGGCGGTAACGACCAAGGCTGGTGAGGTGCAGAGCAGCAGCACTCCGCTGACCCTCTGGCGCTATCGCGTGAGAAATGACACGGGGCTGGCCGGGTTCGAAGAGCTGGTGCGCTAGGGAGAATTGTGGTATTAGGAAGAGTTGGTGCGCTTGTGCGTCGCCGGCTGCGTTTCTTTCTCGATCTCCCGGAGGCGGCGCCTGATCTCAAACAGCTCGCCGATCATGCGGAAGGGGTCGGAGGTGAGGTTGATCCTCGAGTCCGAGGAGTCCACCAGGAGCCGCACCGGCACCTCGGTAATGCTGTAACCGAACAGCCGCGCCAGGGCCAGGACCTCCACGTCGAAGGAAAACCCGTTGATGGCGCTGTTCATAAAGATGTCATGGGCGGCCTGGGCTCGGAATCCCTTGAATCCGCACTGGGTGTCGGTGAAGCCGCCGATCACGAGCCCCCTCACGATCGTCTTGAAAATCGGCCCCGCCAGGCGGCGCAGCGGCGGCGGCGTGATCTCGATGCCGGACTCGGGAAGGTTGCGCGAACCCACGGCCACGTCGTACTCCTGCAGCGCCTCGACGCACATGCCGATCGTCTCCACCGGAAACGACAGATCGGCATCGGTGAAGACTATTATCTCTCCCCGCGCCGACAGGATTCCCCGCCGAACGGCCGCGCCCTTGCCGCGGTTCTGCCGGTCACGGATCAGGCGCACGACGCCGCTTTCGGCAAAATTTTTCCTCACCAGCGCCGGGCTGTCATCACGGCTGCCGTCGTCGGAGATTATGACTTCGTAGCTGAGACTCTGCCGGCTGAGGTAGGCGTCAAGCAGCGTAATCGTGTTGACAATCCGCTCTTCCTCGTTGAAAACGGGGATGACAAGAGACAGCTCGACCGTTCCCGCAAACGGCGGCCGGGGCTCGTCGGCTGCGAGAGTCGGGCTCGCGGCCGCGCTCTCGTCCCTGTCCAGAATAGAACTCAATTATCCTGCCGCCTCGCCCTCCGGACCCCCGTCGATGACCTCGGCCTTGCCGCGGCTCCGCTTCTGGACCAGCTTGCCGAGGTGGATGCTGATCTCGTAGAGGACGTAAAAGGGAATCGCCATGGCCAGAATGGAAAAGAAATCCTGGCTGGGAGTCAGCGCCGCGCTCAGAATCGAGCCGGCCAGCACCGCGTACCTGCGGTTCTGGGCGAGTTTTTTCGGGGTGACGATGCCCAGCCGCACCAGGGTCAGAAGCAGCGCCGGCAGCTCGAAGATCAGCCCGAAGCCGAGCAGGAAAAGGGCGACAAAGGAAAAATACCTCGCCGCCTGGACCTGCTGGTTGAAGAAGTCATCCTGGTAGGTAAGCAGAAAATTCAGCGCCCGCGGCAGCACCAGCAGCCAGGCAAAGGCCACACCGCAGAGGAAAAGGATGCTGGTGAAGAAAGAGGCAAAGACGATTACCCTTTTTTCCTTGCCCTTGAGACCGGGCGACACGAACGCCCAGATCTGGTAGATGATGACCGGGGAGACCACGATCATGCCCACGTAGGCGGCGACCTTGAAGACGGTCATGAAGGATTCGGTCGGCGTCAGGGTGATCAGTTTCCGGTCGCCCAGAGGCTGAACCAGGAGGTCGAGCAGATAGCCCTTGAAGATGAAGCAGATGACCATGCCGATCGCCAGGGCGAATGCGCAGATGACGAGTCGTTTGCGGAGTTCCTCGAGATGCCCGATGAGGGACATCACGCGGTCGTCGGAAGAGTCGAACACAACCGGGCTGGATCGGGCCGCCGGCGGCGGCTAGGTTGTTTTTGTTTCGGGACTCTGGGGCTCTGGAGCGACCTTGGCCTCAGGCGCCTGCATCGGCTCCGCGACCTTCTCGGTTTCGGCCTTTTCAATCTTGGCCGCCGAGGCGTCCTCGTCACTGAGCTTGTCCTGAATGTCAGTGGTGGCCTTTTTGAATTCCTTGATGCCCCTGCCCAGGGATTTCCCGATCTCGGGCAGGCGTTTCGGCCCAAAGATTATCAGCACGACAATCAGGATGAAGAGCATGTGCATTGGTGAAAGCAGTTCGCCGAACATTCGGCACCTCGAATCTCGCGTGAACAGAAAGGCAATTATGCCCTGGTGGCTGAAACTTTATGCCCTAAGTCATTCTAGGATACGGGTCGGGGCATGTCAATTTGACGAATTGCAGGAGAAAAATGCGCTTGGCAACCCTCCGGCAATGCTTATCTACATTGTACTTTCTTCAGGGAGCGGCCCCGCGCAGGCAGCCACCCCCTGTATTTCATCTTTCTCCGGCGGTTTAACCTCCCGTCGGCGGAGGCGGAACTGTCACGCTGCACTGCCACTGGGGGCACTCAAAGGTGATCTCCCTTAGATTGTCATGCACTGACAACTCGGGCTTCACATATGGCTCCCGGCAGTGGTTCTGTTTGTCGAACATGGCATCCTCCTCTCGCGATCCATTGCAGGCTTTCCATCGAGCGATACCGGCCTTACAACAAAGGCATCGGACCCGGGTAGTCGTAGGAATTTCCACATTGATCCCTGGTCGTCGCGTATACCCTGGTGTTGAAAGAGCCAACTCCTGGAGGCACATTGTATTTAACCGTAACCAGCTCGCATTCGCCGGCTGAGACCATATTGATGTTCCGTCCGTGGTCGATGGAGGAAACTCCGGCGGTGTTGCTGGTGCCAAGTATCTGCAGATTGTGAGCGTTCGCATAATTGGCGGAGTCGTTGCTTACATCGTAATCGATCGACAGGGTTCTGTTTGTATAATCAGCATAGCTGCCCCAATATACGTTTTCCTGGGTCAGTCTCAGGACAGGCTGCGTGCAGTAACATGAATACTCACCAACTGCCGCGTTGCCCATGGCGCCTATCCCCTGTATCAGCACCAGGGTCATCAGGCCCACAGTGACCACCACCAGACCCAGTCTCTTTATTAACTTCATTTCCTTCTCCTCCTGGTTGTTTGCGAAGTTATTCTGGGTATATGGTCAGACTGGTGTATGACAGTCAGAGCAGTTGTTCTGGGCGGGCGATCCGCCGGGGTTGCCTACGCCAGGACCACCCCAGGCACCAGAGGTATAGGTGCCGGCCTTCCAGGCGTTGAGCAATTCGACAGTTTTGTAAGCCATGGTTCCCGACAACCGGGCGCATCTTTCTTTCCTCTCGATGCTGCCGCTGACGATCGTATAGCTCGGGTGGACAGGCGCCGAGTTTGCCGCCTTCATCCATTTGTTTGTCGATACGTGACACAGCGGTGAAACGGCTGTCGACGTGGGGAATGTCCCACCAGGCTGAAAAGCGGGGCAGGTACCGCCACGCGTCGTGTACTCCGATGAAACCGGTACATAAACCGGCATCGCCGTGGCAGCGTAATATGCCATCAGATCATTGGACATGGCGCTACCATTGTCCACCGTGCCGTCAACGCCGGCGATGATATTGGTAGTCAGCGCGGCGCCCAGAGCCGTGCCGCAGACCGTACCCCAGCCGTTGATGCCGGCTCCGCCGAACTTGAACATATTGGTATCAATGTTGGTGTAGGGAGACCCCAGCGTTTCCTGCAGCGTGCCGATTATGCCATCCATTACCGCTCCACAGCAGAACAGCGTGAAGAACTTGTGGTACGCCCGCTCGGCGCAAACAGCCGGGTCCAGACCACCCGTGGGATAACCCCACGTGCCTCGGGGATGTTTGACGGTGCCGGGAACAGTCGCGCAGGTTGGGGGTGGAGTAGTGGCCCCCGCGAAGGAGTTGGTGAGCAACCCCAATCCCCCGGTGGCGGCAACGGTAGCCCCGGCAGCGCCGACAGCGAGTGCGCCCCTGCCTAAGAACTTACGCCTCGATATCACGCTGCCGCGAGCCTCGGAACACGATGAGCATTCCTCTAAATCGCTATTAATCTGGTCGTCCTTCATTTTCACTCCTTCATCACTCGTTCACACATTAATAGGGTTAAACGCGTGTTAAGTCTTCACCTCTTGGCGTACCACCTCCTAACAAAACCTAGTTCAGTTTGCGGCTTCTCCGGCGAAAGGTGGAAAAAGGAAGAGAAAACGGATCAGCTCTGGAAGCAAAGCAACCTCCAGAGTTCAATGTTGATCCCCACTATTTACCCCTATCCCCACCAAGGTTTGAGAGAGCCCGAACCCTTGTCTGCGATACTTGGGCCGCCATCATCTGGGGTGGGCTAACCGGTTATTATCACCGGTAATTTTCTGGCTCCGGTGACCAGCCGGAGCCGAAGGATGAACAAAAAGGCAGCTTTGACCCGGACCGATTTGAGGGCGCAAATACCGCTTTCTCTTTTCCTTACGTAGCAAATACCGTGCCAACCTGAATGAAAATTAGAAAAAATAGTCGTCCTGAAGATAATTCCTACCAAATTTGTCATTTTTTTGAGTGGAGCAAAAGGGACGGCGGGCGGACTTCGTTCGCGGAACTGAGAAGATTGCCCTCAGGATTTCCTGTAAACGACATTAAAATTGACGCATACGCTACAACTTCTGTGCGATATGCCACGGAAGCCGGATTAAATTGCTCGCTTCCACAGCCATGAGCGTTGGGCAGGAACGGCTAAGTCGGGGGCTCTCGGCGATCAATTCCGGGGTGGCGCGGAATTCGCGATTGTTGGCACGGAATTCGCTAGGCTATATTGATGGCAACTGGTTAGAAGAAACCTCGGGAAATTAAAAACAGGCCACAAAGACAGTTGATGGGATGAACGCCAAAAACAGTAAATATGTAATCGATCACGCGATTGTAACGATTGTTGGAATCATGGCCGTGCTGGCTCTGGCGCTGATGGTCTGCGGATGTGGATTCGACAAGGCCTCAACCGGCGGCGGCATGACGGTTCACAATAATTTCGTGACCCCCCCGCTCACCCAGGACAGTCTGCGGGAAGTTGCTGCTCGCCGCCTCGGCGAAACAGCCCAGGTGCGATCCGCAATACTCTCTGGCGATACAAACAGCCTGGATATCAGCATTGCAGTGGACCGTCCGGCCACCTGTGAAGATGGTTCTGTCGAGGCGACCATGTCATCATTATCCCGGAAGGTCATGCCGACCCTCTTCGAGTATCCCGAAGTGTCCAGCGTATCGATGACCATGTACGGTGTCACGCAGGGCGCGAAGAGCGACGAAATAGCGTCAAAGGTTTTTGTAAACCGGGTAACCGCGCAGGATGTCGACTGGAGCATGTTCGGCCCGATGACCATGTCCTCCATGGTAACCGAGTATTATATCCACCCCAAAATCCTGGAAAATTCCAACGCCACGAGCGGTGGTTCCGGCGGTATGCACAACTGACCCGGAGCTGTCGGGGTATTCCTGACCGGCACTGTTTTCCGGCCGCTCGCCGGCCATTCACTTCCCAAGACCGGCACTGCCTCTTTTCCCTGCGGTTTTTCTCCTGCTATGCTGAGCTCGCAGTAACCGTGAACCTCTCAAAAAGGACCGATGATCTGTTGCCATGAAAAAACCCCTTAAATCAGAGGAGCTCGACCTTTCAATTGCCAGCCTTGCCTTCGGTGGTCGAGGGGTAGCGCGCCAGGATGGCTTTGTCATCTTTGTCGAGGGCGCCGTACCGGGAGACAGGGTGCGGGCGGTCGTGACGCACGCCCGGCGCTCCTATGCCGAAGCCCGGGTCAGGAAGCTGCTGAACTCCTCGCCGGAGCGCGTGAAACCGAGGTGCCGCCATTTCGGCGTCTGTGGCGGCTGCTCCTGGCAGACGCTTGCTTACGACGCCCAGCTCAGGTACAAGCAAAGCCAGGTCACGGAATGCCTCGAGCACATCGGCGGGATTCACGGTTTTGAGGTCGACGAGCCATTAGCGGCGGAACCTCTCTGGCGTTATCGAAACAAGGTGGAATTCTCCTTTTCATCCGGAGAAAACCTCGACCTGGGCTTCCATCTGCCCGGTGAATGGCGCCGCGTAGTGAATATCCAGGATTGCCTGTTGCACTCCGAGACAACCAACGCCATCCGCAACGCCGTGCGCAACTTTGCCCGCGACACCGGGCTGGCCGCCTGGGAGCAGCAAAGCGAAACCGGGTTCTGGCGACATCTGGTCCTGCGCGAGGGCATGAATACCGGCGAGGTAATGGTAAACATCGTCACCGGCCCCGGAGCGTTCCCCGATGCCGGGAATTTTGCGGCACGTCTGACCGCGGACTTTCCGCGGATCGCCTCCCTGATCTGGAGCGTCAACACCACCCGCGCCTCAATAGCCACCGGGTTTCCGTTTACGGTGCTCGCCGGTCGAGACCACATTTTCGAAGAGATCCGCGGCCTTAGACTCAAGGTCGCGCCGCCCTCCTTCATGCAGACCAACACAGCCATGGCCGAGCAGCTTTACGCGCGGGCGCTTAGTTACGCCAATCTTAAGGAAAACGAGTTTGTTTTCGACCTCTACTGCGGCATCGGCTCTATCGCACTGCTCATGGCAAGGTCCTGTTCGGAGGTCTTCGGCGTGGAGATAGTTGAGGACGCCGTGCGGCTGGCGCGCGAGAATGCCAAAGCCAACGGCATCACCAATTACACGTTCGTTTCCGGCAAGGTCAGGACCATGCTCAAAGACATCGAACTCGAACGCAGGCCCGACGCAATCATGCTGGACCCACCCAGGGCTGGCGCCAGCAAGAAAGAGGTACAGCGTATCATCGACCTCGGAGCGCCACGCCTGATATATGTATCATGCAACGCCTCCACCATGGCGTCAAACGCCTCGCAGCTGGCCGCAAGCGGCTACCGCCTGGTGCGCGTCGGCGCGGTTGATATGTTCCCGCACACCCCCCATATCGAGACGGTTTCTCTCTTCGAACGCGGCTGAGGCCTCTTTCCGGCGCTTAAAGGATTTGTCCGGCGAGCGGCTAATAACTAATAGCTTGCGGGCAGGAAATACGCCGTTTTTTCACAAGAAGGAAGTCATTGCCTAATCCCGACGATATCTACGACAAGCATCTTACCCGCGCTATCGCCGACATCAACGAGCTCTGCCGCGAGCTGACCCACTGTGAGAAGTGTGTCCACGGCCGGGCGGTGCCGGTCATCGGTTCGGGCCATCCCCTCGCGGACATCTTCCTGATCAAATACAGGACCCTGCCCAGCGAAGCATCCGAGGGCGTCGCTTTTTACGGCCGCTCCGGCGAAGCGGTCATGAAGGGCTGCCAGAAGCTCGGCATTGATTCGCTGCTGCTGTATGGCACCAACATCATAAAGTGCGCTACCGCGACCGAAGAGGAGGCCCGGGAGAATTGCCCACGGTATCTGGTGCGGGAGCTGATGGTCATTCAGCCGAAACTGGTGGTCGTCATGGGCGAACAGACCCTCGAGGCTGTCAACCGCATGGAATTCCCGCTGGCCAGGGAACTGCAGTACCGCCCGGGGGAAATCCAGCCGTTCACACCGACTTCGGAAGCGCTCATAACCCCCGAGATCGACACTTCCCTCAATGATCAACGACGAAAAACCCGTTTCTGGAAAGCCTTCAAGATCCTTGGTGACTGGTACGAGTCATTACCGCCGTACTAGGGTGGAACAAAGCCGTGTTGCCAGGCTCCACCCGGGCCGGGATCCGAAAGGAGTTCCAATGCGGACGCCCAGCATCAACCTTGGCGCCGAGCTGCGCGCGGCTCTGACCTTTGCCGGCATCATCGCCGCTCTGGGCGCGGCTCTGACCGCGCTGCTGGCTACCGGCACGCTCGGCGCCGACTCGGACACCCGGCTCATGGTCTCTTTCGCACTCGGGCTCATAGCCGCCTGCGGCCTTTCATCAAGCCTGGCCTTCCTCATCAATCTGCGGCATCGCCTGCTGCTTTTGACCCTGTCGTCGGGGCTGATCGCCACCGGCGCTTTCACGCTGGGATGGACCCACGTCGAGACCGTCGCCAAGATCGTGTTCGCCACCACCGCCGGTCTCTGGCTGGCCCTCATGCTAACTTCGATCAGCCAGGTACTGCTGATCTCGGCGTTGATCATCTTCGTCGATTTCTGGAGCGTCTTCTTGGGTCCAACCAAGAAGATGGTCGAGAGCGGCGGGCCCTGGATCGACTATTTCACGATCAGCCTGCCGGTCTTCGGTGCAAACGCGGTCTCGCGCCTGGGCGTAAGCGACATCGTATTCTTTTCACTGTTTGTCGGCTGTACCCTGATCTGGCGCCTCAGACGCCTGACGGCGGCGCTGGTGCTCGCGGCTTCATTCGTGGCCACGATGATTGCCGGGGTCACCCTCGGGATCGGCGTGCCGGCGCTGCCGCTTCTTTCTGTCGCGTTCCTGCTGGTTAACGGCGACTTGCTTTACCGGCGTTTTCTGGAGGAGCCCGGCGAAAACCGCGGGCGGCACGGGGACGGCGGGCGGGGATCGTAACCGTCCGGGAGATTGTAACCGTCCAGGGGATCGTAACCGTCCAGGGGGTCATAATCGAGTCATAACCGGCTGCCGGGAGCCTGCGAATGCGCATATTCATGTTCATCTACTCGCTGTTAATGATCGGCGGCAGCGCCTTGACGCTGGCGCTTATCCCCCGGGCGCTCAGGGATGTCGGCATGGAGCGGCAGCGCCTCAAGGAAGAGCTGCCCGAGGCTGAGTTCCAGACCATGGTCGAGGCCGGGTACCGTGTCAACAACCTGCTGCTGCTGATCGAGATCCTCTACTATTACCTGCTGCTACGCTATGCCGGTCCCGAGTGGCAGTTTTTTTACGGCGGCTTTGTTTTCGGCGTCATCCATATTTTTTACCTGGTGATCGGGCGCGTGGAAAAAAGGCGGCTGTCCCAGGGGAGCACGCGCACCGGTCCGGCCCGGTTTCTACTGTTGTTGACGGGGATGCTGACGGTGGGGGAGGCCTTCTTCCTGTTCTGGGTGGCTTACCTGTTGCTGCAACCGGCCCAGGGGACGCTGTAAAAAACCGGCTGCTAGCCTTCCTCCAGGGGACGGACCATCTCGATGCTGCTTAGGTTGACCGCGAGATAGGGCGTGGCATAAGCCGGCTCTTCCATGTTGTCAAGCCGGTAAACGGCCGCATCGGTCACCGACAGAAAGGTTGCTTCCTTCTGGTTGAGCAGGTCGGACAGCCGGCTGCGGTAGGAGGTGGCCGGGGTATGCACCGTGCCCACGATCGTGCAGCTGCAGGTCTCGATACTGACACGGATCTTCTCGGTGTTCAAATGTGGTGGCTGTCCTGGCATCTCGGGCATTCCTTTCAGGAGGCTACCAGGCGGTGGCGGGCCGGGGCGACGCTGACGCGGTTGCGGCCCTTTCGCTTGGAAGCGTAAAGGAGCTGGTCGACCTTGTCCAGCAGCTCTTCCTTGGACGCGGCGCCATTGGGGTAGCAGGCGACTCCGGCGCTGACCGTGATCCCGGTAGTGGCGCCGCCGCCGGTGGGGACACGGATCTGCGAGATGGCCTTGCGCATGCGCCGGGCGGCTTCGATGCCGGCGGTTTCCTTCCCGGGGAAGAGAAGTACGAACTCCTCGCCTCCGAACCTGGCCACGACATCCGATTCACGCTTCTGCTGTTTCAGGGTCGCGGCCACGGCTTTCAGGGCTTCGTTCCCGGCCTGGTGGCCGAAGCGGTCGTTGAACATCTTGAAATGGTCAAGGTCGAACATCACCAGGGTGACGGCGCCCCCGTAGCGGTCCACCCGGCGGATCTCCCGGTCCAGGCATTCCATGAAGGAGCCAAAATTGTAGAGCCCGGTGAGGGAATCGGTGAGCGAGGAGCGCAGCACGTGCCGGTGGACCCGGCGCTGCCGCCGCTGGCCCCAACCGAGCAGGACGCCGAGGATGGCAAAGGTGCCGATGGCGATGAAGATCGCCCCGTTTTTCTCAAAAGAGGTCTGGACCAGCAGCAGGGCGGTGATGGCGATGGTGGCGATGGCGCCAGCCTCATAGAAAAACCAGGCCGAAACCAGGATGGGCGCCGCGAGCAACGGCCAGAAATCTGCCTGGGCAAAAACTTTTAGCGCCAGCCAGAGAATGAAGAAGTTGGCGCAGATGAGCGCCAGTATGATCAACCGGCGTTTGGTGCGGCGGCTGTCGAGCCGGGAGCCAAACAGGCGCCTGGGCTTGGTGGGCGCCTGGTCGCGCGCAGCCTTGCCGGCCGGCGCCGTCCGGCGCCGGCCGGCGCTGGATCTGCCTTCGGCCCTTTGGGGCTGTAATCTGGGCTCTGAGGTCATAAAGTATATTTACTGAGTCAACACGATTCTTCCTGCCAAACCCGCGTCAGCCTCAGCCTCCCTTAAGAAATCGCCGCTAGCCGCACTTGGAAAAACCACAGCTGCGGCAGAAGACGCATCCTTCGCCGAACTCTACCATACCGCCGCACTCCGGACATTCCGGACAGGCGCTGATCTCGGCCGAGGAGCGCAGCTCGGCGTTGGCATTGGCGCCGTCTTCTCCCAGATGAGGGGCCCGCTCCATGCGATCGATTACCGCCCTGGCGATGGCGTCCGGGCAGGAGGCCGCGCCGCCGAGCGCCGGTGACGGGCAGCGGATGCCCTTGATCGACTTCAGTATCGCGGCCGTGTCGACTCCGGAGCGCAGCGCCAGGGAGATCAGCCGGCTGACCGCCTCCGACTGGGCCGCCTTGCAGGCGCCCGCCCTGCCCATCGAGGAGAAAACCTCGCAGAGCCCGTGGTCGTCCTCGTTAATGGTGACATAGAGGCTGCCACAGCCGGTGTTTACCTTGATGGTCTCGCCGCGGGTGACTTCCGGCCGCGGCCGCGGCTTGACCTGACCGGGGGCCAGGACTTCCCCGGCCCCGGCGCGCTTGACGCCGCCGATGTTCAGCACCTGGGCTTCGCGGCTGCCGTCGCGGTAGATGGTGACTCCCTTGCACCCGGTCTCATATGCCAGCCGGTAGACCTGCTCCACGTCGGCGATGCTGGCGTCGTGTGAAAAGTTCACGGTCTTGGAGACAGCGTTATCGGTATATTTCTGGAAGGCGGCCTGCATGCGAACGTGCCACTCGGGCTTGACGTCGTGGGCGGTCGCGAACAGAGACTTGACGTTGTCGGGCACCTCGGGCAGGTCGGCGACGGAGCCCCGCTTGGCGATCTCCTTCATCAGCTCCTCGCTGTAGAAGCCGCCGTCTTTTGCCATCTCCTCGAAAATTCGGTGCGTCTCCACCATCTCGGTGTTGTCGAGCACGTTGCGGATGTAGGAAATGGCAAACAGGGGCTCGATGCCGCTGGAGCAGTTGGCCAAGATGCTCAGGGTGCCGGTCGGCGCTATGGTGGTCGTGGTCGCGTTGCGGACCCTGAGCCCACCCTCGGTGTCATAGACGCTGCCGTTGTAATTCGGGAAGACCCCGCGCTCCCCGGCCAGCTTCACCGAATATTTCCAGGCGCGCTCCTGGATGAAATCCATTATCTCTTCGGCCACGCTGACGGCCTCGTCGGAATCGTAGGCAATGCCCATCTCGATCAGCAGATCGGCAAAACCCATCACGCCCAGGCCGATCTTGCGGTTGGACCGGGTCATTTCGGCTATCTCCGGCAGGGGATAGTTGTTGACATCGATGACGTTGTCCAGGAAATGGACGGCGCTGTCGACTATCCGTCCCAGCCGCTCGTAGTCGATGCCGCCGGCGGCGCCGGCCACCTTGGAGAGGTTGATCGAGCCCAGATTGCAGGATTCGTAGGGGAGCAGCGGCTGCTCGCCGCAGGGGTTGGTGCTCTCGATCTCGCCGATGTGCGGCGTGGGATTGCAGCTGTTGATGCGGTCGAGGAAGATGATGCCGGGGTCGCCGTTCTTCCAGGCAAGGTTGACGACCATGTCGAAGACACGCCGGGCGTCGAGGCTCTTTGCGACCTCGCCGGTCCGGGGATTGACCAGGTCGTATTCGCCACCGCTCTCGACCGCTTCCATGAACTCTTCAGTGAGCGCCACCGAGATATTGAAATTGTTGAGCTTGTCGTTGCTCTGCTTGCAGACTATGAAGTCGAGGATGTCGGGATGGTCCACCCTGAGGATGCCCATGTTGGCGCCCCTCCTGGTGCCGCCCTGCTTGATCGTCTCGGTAGCGGCGTCAAATACGGTCATAAAGGAAATCGGGCCGCTGGAAACGCCCTTGGTGGAGAGCACCACGTCGCTGCTCGGCCGCACCCGGGAGAAGGAAAAGCCAGTGCCGCCGCCGCTCTTGTGGATGAGCGCCGTGTTCTTGATGGCGTCGAAGATGCTCTCCATCGAGTCGCCCACGGGGAGGACAAAACAGGCCGACAGCTGGCCGAGCTCGCGGCCGGCGTTCATCAGCGTCGGCGAGTTGGGGAGAAACTCGAGCCGCGCCATCATCCGGTAGAACTCTTCCTCCACCGCGTCAACATCGGCCTCGGAATCGTACTGCAGGTCGGCGGCGGCGATCGTGCGCGCCACGCGCCTGAACATCTCTACCGGCGTCTCAACCGGATTGCCCTCCTCGTCCTTCTTGAGGTAGCGCTTCTCCAGCACTTTCATGGCATTAGGGGAGAGTTGCGGCTGCAACGGATGGGCGGTTATGCGAGAAGCTTTCTCGGAGACCTCGTGAGGTTGGTTGGCTAGCATGCTGGTTCTCCCCTTTCTTGCAAATACTGCAGTTTCCAGATTTTAGACCGTCCGTCGGACGTAACCGCACATGAGCGCCCTGATCGGACCATCATTTGCTGGGTCCCCACAAACCCGCAATCCTTCAGGGACGGCCTAAAGCTCGGCCAGTTCCCTTTGGAACTCTTCCACATCTTCAAACTTGCGATAGACAGAGGCGAAACGGACATACGCCACCTTGTCCAGATCCTTCAGCTTTACCAGGGCCCGCTCGCCGATCTCCACCGAGGGCACATCCGTCTTGAACTCGTTGCGCAACCCAGCCTCGATCTCATCGACGAGCCGCTCCAGCGTTGCCGTCTCGATGGGCCGCTTCTCACACGCCCGCAGCAGCCCATTAAGAAGCTTCGAGCGGGAGAAAACTTCGCGCTCTCCCGCTCGTTTGATAACTGTCAGAGGCGTTTCCTCGATGCGCTCGTAAGTAGTAAAACGGTGCTGGCAGCTGATGCACTCTCGCCGACGCCGAATAGCGTCCCGTGACTCATCGTCTCGGGAGTCCACCACTTTTATCTCGGTGGAATCGCAAAAAGGGCACTTCAAGGAAAAACCCTGTCATCACTAGGTATTGTTGCTGAATTGGCGGCGATACACTACATTTCGTGGTTCGCTGCCAATTTCCTGCCTTAGATAGCCATCATATCCACACGGCACGGCCGGGTAAAGGGGGCGGCGCAAAAGTTTATTCCGCAAATTGCAGACATTTATAATAAGGCTATGAATATACCTCTAGTTGAGCTTGAGAGTGGGAGCCCAAATGCTACTTTTGGAACCTGATGTCAACCCGTCCCGCCCGCGAGTAGACGAAGGCGGCGTCATCGGTCGACTCCAGGTGGGCGGCAATGAAACTCATAAGCCCCTGCCCGCCGCCGAAATCCGCGGCGCAATCCCGCAGCAGCGGCGCCAGCAGGATGGTCTGCTTTTCCGGATCGATCACCACGCCGCCGGAGCTGAGGAAATCCACGGCGGCTTTGTGCAGCTGGCTTTCCATGGTGCCGCATTCATAGAAACGCGGGGACAGACCCGAGCCCGGACGCGCCAAGGCGAAGCAGACGCGCGGCTCGGGAGGATCGGGCGACAGCCGGCGGCGGCGGTCCCAGATGCGCAGATGCCTCCAGGGACGGTAAGGCCGGCGGGCGTTGCTCCTGAGGATCCCGTACTCGATGTCATCGAGAGAATAGATAGCGCCGCCGATGTCGCAAGCCTTGCGATCGATGGCGGTGACATTGTAAATATTGATCCAGAATGTCAACCTCTGCTCCCGTGATTCCAGCAGGACGGGATCGAAGCCGCGGAGCTCTTCCTCAGCCGCGAGGTATTTTTTGTACTGCGGCGAGGCGGTCAAGGGCTGCCGGCCGCCCGCCGCGCCGAAGCTTTCGATCACGGGCCGGATCAGGTCCTGAATGCGGGTGGCGGCATCCTCGCCGGGAGCCTCTTTCGCCACCTTGGTCATGACTGTGCCTCCCTTCGACTCTTTGGCCACGACTCTGCTCCCTGTCCTTTTTAGCGAACCCTGCCCGCCTCCAGGCGGCCGGGAAGATCCTTGGGGTCCGTTACCGCCGGCTGGCAGCTGGCGCCGATGCAGATATAGGCGACGGGGCGTCCGGCGTAACCGTACCCGGCCGCATCCAGCTCCTCGTTATGAACGGCGGGGTCCAGGACTTCGACTGAACGAAAGGGGATGCGCGCCAGATGGGCCGCCCTGATCATCCCGATCGTGGCCGGCTCGCCGGGAGGCCCGGTAATGCTCACGCGCACGGGCGGGTCGAGCAGGCGCTCGACGGCGATGGCGTAATCAGCTGCGAAAAGCCCGCTGTCCTTGTAGCTCGTCGAAAAATAGGCAAGCGCCCTTTCGGCGGCCTCGCCAAAGCGGGGCTGGCCGCTGTTTTGCGCCAGCCTGACCAGGGCCGACGCGGCGATCGAGTTCTCCACCAGCGGCCGCGAGCGCTCGGCCGCCGGCCCCTCGCCGCCGGGAGGCTCGACACAGTCATAAAACCCGCCCGGCTCTTCCGCCTCGAGATTGTTAAGCAGCCAGCCCGCGGCCTTCAGGGCCCGGTCTATCCAGGCGTCACCGGCGCCGCTCTCGTAGGCATCAAGGCAGGCGGAGATCAGCCGGGCGTTGTCGCCCAGAAGCCCGGGCAACCTGGCTTCGCCGTCATGATAATAATGGTACAGGCCCGCCTCGGCGTCCCACAGGTGCCGCCAGACGAAATCCAGGGCCGCGGTGGCGCGGTCGCGCATTTCCAGGTCCCCGAAAATCTGGAAGCAGCGGTAGAGGGACGATGCCGTCAGGGCATTCCCTCCGGAAAACACGGTCGGGTCCACATATGGAGCGGCGGCCATCTCCCTCGCGGCCGCATCCAGCCCGTAATAGCGCTCGTCCGCATCCTGGCTGCCGCGGAAAGCGCCCGTTGCCGGATCGAGCAGGACCGTGACCAGATAACGGTAGACGTTGCGCGCGACCCCTTCGTATTTGCCGTTTTGCAGGATATGCGCGGCCTCGGCATAAACGGCCATCAGGCCGGCGTTATCCTCGAGCAGTTTTTCGTAATGGGGCGCCCGCCACTCGCGGTCGGTCGAATAGCGGAAGAATCCTCCCCCGGCCTGGTCGTTCATGCCGCCGGCGGCCATGGCGTCGAGGGTCCGGTCCAGCATGTCCTCGAGTTCGGAAATGGAGCCCTCGGCGAGGATGGTCAGGATCAGGGAAAGCACGTTCGTATAGGGAAATTTCGTGTTGCTGCCAAAGCCGCCGAACTCTGAATCGTAGACGTCGCCCACCACCTCGAGCAGGTAGGCCGAGACGGCGGCAGTCATGTTCGCGGTTTCAGGATGCTGCCCGGCAAGTTCGCGCCGCTGCTCGCGGACAGTCTCGACCGCGGCCCGGAGCTCGGCGTTGTGGTTGAGGTAGAGGGAGCGGATGTCGCCCAGCAGGCGGCGCAGCTCTTCCGGCGGGATGTAGGTCGTTCCCGCGATCACCTCGCCGTCGCCGGTCAACAGGGCGATGGTCGGCCAGCCGCCCTGGTTGTAGCGGGCGTTGACGTCGGGCCGCTGGTCGCTGTCGACCCGCACCGGTATGAAGCCGTCGTTGATGAGCGCGATGGCCTCTTCGTCAGAATAGGTGATCTCGTCCATGACATGGCACCAGTGGCACCACACGGCCGAGATCGCCAGCAGGACCGGCTTGTGCTCCTGCCGGGACCGGCTGAAGGCTTCCTCGCTCCAGGGCTGCCAGTTGATCCGCCCGGCGCGGTTGGGCCTGGGGGAAAAACGGAAACCGGGAGCCGCGGATTTTTCTTGTTTCTTGTCTGCCGCCATTTATTTCCTTTGCCTAAAGAAGGGAGCAGCGGCCGGCCGCAGGCCGGGCGCTTCCCAATTTCACGGGAAAGCAACCCGGATATTTTACCTTTTCTTGAAGTGCGGTGTCGGCCGGCGCCGCTCCGCCCACACGAATGGCGCTGCGCGGTCCTCACTGCCGGCGCCGCTGATATAATACTGGCCATGCGGGACGTATCCACCATAGCGGCCATTTCCACGCCCCTGGGCACCGGCGCCATCGGCATCGTGCGCATGACCGGTCCCCAGGCTGTCGCCATCTGCCAGGAAGTCTGCCACCTGGCCAGCGGTGATTCGCTGTCGGCAATGAGGTCACACGGACTGGGCTACGGAGCCATTCAGGATCCGGCCAGCGGCGAGCTCGTCGACGAGGTGCTCGTCGGGGTCATGCGGGCGCCGGGCACCTATACCCGGGAGGACATCGTCGAGGTCAACAGCCACGGCGGTCCCGTCGTCCAGCAGAAGATCCTCTCGCTCTTCCTCGAACGCGGGGCGCGGCTGGCAACTCCGGGAGAGTTCACCAAACGTGCTTTCCTCAACGGCCGCATCGACCTTTCCCAGGCGGAGAGCGTGGCCCAGATCATCTCGGCCAAGACCGAGGCGGGACTGCGGGTGGCAATGGCGCAGCTGGACGGCTCCATCTCGCGCGAGATCGGGGAGCTGCGGCAGGCGATCCTGAGAGTGATGGCCGCCGTCGAAGCCGATATCGATTTCTCCGACGTGGATATCGAGGAACTTGACCGCGAGCAGGCCGGAGGCCTGCTCGCGGAAATACAGAAGCGGCTCGGCGATCTCATTGATTCCGCTTTCGTCGGCCGCGTGCTCAGCCAGGGGGTCAGGACCGCCATCGTCGGCAAACCCAACGTCGGCAAGTCCAGCCTCCTGAACGCCCTGCTCATGCGGGAGCGGGCCATCGTCACCGAGATCCCCGGCACCACCCGCGATACCATTGAAGAAATCATCAATGTGCAGGGAATCCCTCTTCAATTGATAGACACGGCCGGCCTGCGGCCGGCCGCCGATGAGGTCGAGCAGATTGGCGTCGACCGCAGCCGCCGCGCCATCAGGGAGGCCGATCTCGTCCTCTGCCTCTTTGACGGCAGCGAGCCGGAGGACGACCACGACCGCGCCCTGATCACCTCGGTTCCCAGCGAGAAGGCAGTCTATGTCATCAACAAATGCGACCGCTTCCGCGGACAGGTGCCGCGCTTCAACCAGGGGCTGCTCCCCGGAGAGCCGGTCATCATCTCGGCGATGACCCGGCAAGGGCTGAAAACGCTCAAACGGAAGATCGCCGAGCTCGTCGTCGGTGGCGCCCTGCCGCCGCTCGAAGGCCCGATCGTCACCCACGAACGTCACCGCCTGCTGCTCGAGCAGACCCGCGACGCCCTGGAGCGGGCCCGGCAGGGGCTCCGTGTGGGAATCGGCGAAGAGCTGATCGCCGAGGAGCTGCGCGCCTCCTTGGGGGCGCTTGGGGAGATCACCGGCGAAGAGATGATCGAGGGCCTGCTGGACACGATCTTCCGCGAATTCTGCATCGGCAAGTGATGAACGATTTCGACGTCGCCGTGATCGGCGCCGGGCCCGCGGGCTGCGAGGCGGCGCTGGCCGCTGCGCGCTCGGGAGCCCGCAC
>JAJZQT010000001.1:19741-34024 GCA_021803005.1 Actinomycetes bacterium | reverse complement strand
TGGGATTGGAACTTGTTGAGGTGACCGCCAGAACCTCCCCCAGGGTGTCTTTCGGCGGCCTCGGCTCACCGGGGTCGAGCGATGACCGGCTTCGCCCCGACGGCTCCCAACTGAATGAATTGCTGGCCGTCGGCTTTGAGACGACCGGCAGCCGCTCCTGCCAGCTTGAAGAGCTGAGAAAAAATAACGGACTTGAGACTGCCTGGATGACCCGCGCCTCTTACGCGGTCCGGCACGAGGTGCTGGCCGCCGGCCAGGTCCGCGCCGACCTCGAGGTCGCGGAAGAGCCGGGCCTGGGGATCTTCTTTGCCGGGCGCGCCGCGGGTTGCTGCAACTATTCCGAGGCGGCCGTCCTCGGATTTCTGGCCGGCCTGGGCGCCGCCAGCCGCGCGCTGCGGACGGCGCCGCCTTCTTTGACAAATGAGTATAGTCTCGTTACCACACTTCTGGAGCGGATCGTCAACAAGAAGATCCGTCCGGTGACTGTCAGGATCGATGATGAGACCGGCTGCTGAACTGGCGATGATGAGACTTCTGCTGAACTGGCGATGATGAGAACATCTGAGGCATGAGCCGGGATATGAAATTCGAAGTGATTGTCGTCGGTGGCGGACACGCCGGCTGCGAGGCCGCTTTGGCCGCGGCACGGATGAACTGTAACACGCTTCTGCTCACTGTCAACCTGGAAAAAATAGCGTTGATGCCCTGCAACCCTGCAGTCGGTGGCGTGGGCAAGGGACAGCTCACGCGCGAGATCGACGCGCTCGGCGGCGAACAGGGCCGGAATACCGACCGCTCGTTCATCCAGATGAAGATGTTGAATACCGGCAAGGGCCCCGCGGTCAGGGCTCTGCGCGCGCAGGCAGACAAGAAGGTCTACGAGGACAACATGAAGATGGCGCTCGCGGCCGAGCCGAATCTGAAAATCATGGAAGGGATCGTTGCCGCCATCAATGTTTCACGTGAAACAATCACCGGGTTGAGGCTTACGGATGGCAGCCTGGTCGCGGCGCGATGCGTTGTCCTGGCCTGCGGCACCTTCCTCCGGGGGACGATCGTCGTCGGCGAGCTGCGCTTTCCCGCCGGCCGGATGGGGGAACCGCCGGCCACGCAGCTTTCCTCCAGTCTCGAGTCCGCGAACCTTGAGCTCGGCCGCTTTCAGTCGGCCACGCCTCCCCGCATCGATGCCCGCACGATCGATCCCGGCAAAATGGCGCTTGAGCCGGGCGACGCCAGCCCGGTCATGTTCTCGCCGTTCTCCCGGCAGAAGACCGATGACCAGATTCCCTGTTATCTGACCTATACGTCCGCTGAAACCCACGAGGTCGTCAGGAAATATCTCCATCTTTCGCCGATCAAGACCGGCTCTGTGAACGGGAAGGGCCCCCGCTATTGCCCATCGATCGACCGCAAGGTGATGAATTTCCCTGACAGGGACCGCCACCCGGTCTTTGTCGAGCCCGAAGGGCGCCGCACCACGGAGCTATATCTGCAGGGACTGACGACGAGCCTGCCTGTCTGGGTGCAGGAAAAGGTGATCAATGCCACTCCCGGCCTGGAAAACGCCCGGTTGATGCGCCCTGGTTATGCAGTGGAGTATGATTACATCCTCCCCAGCCAGCTCAAGCTTACCCTGGAGACGAAACCGGTGAAGCGGCTGTTTCTGGCCGGACAGATAAACGGCACCAGCGGCTACGAGGAGGCGGCGGCTCAGGGGCTCATCGCCGGAATCAACGCCGCCCAGGCGGTAAAAGGTGGAGAACCGCTGGTTCTCAAGCGAAACGAGGCCTATATCGGCGTTCTCATCGATGATTTGGTGACCAAAGGCGTGGACGAGCCTTACCGGATGTTCACCTCCCGCGCCGAGCACCGCCTGCTCCTTCGCCACGACAACGCTCACGACCGGCTCTCTCCTGTCGGCCACCGGCTGGGACTGGTGCCCGACCAACTCATGGAAGTCATTGACTCGCGGCGGCGGCAAACCGAACAGTTCCTGGAAAAATTGCGTATCACGCGCATTCAGCCCTCAGCCTCCCTGAACGAGTATCTGGTGGACGCGGGCAGTTCCGCGATCGCAGAATCCAGGACAGGCTTTCAGCTATTAAAAAGGCCACATGTGACCTTAAAGGGGCTCGCGCCTTATTTTGATGGAATTTCTACCGGCGGCTCGCAGATCCCGATCGAAGAGCGCGATCCGGAGATTGAGGAACGCGCCGAGGTCTCGATCAAATATGAAGGATATATATCTCGCCAGTTGCAGCAGATCGATCGGCAGCTCCGCCTGGAAAATACGCCCATTCCGGAAGATTTTGCATACAATTCGCTTGAAGGCATCTCCATGGAGTCTCGCGACAAGCTCTCGCGGCTGAGGCCGGCCTCACTCGGCCAGGCTTCACGAATCGCCGGCGTATCGCCGGCGGACATAACGGTTCTTTCCATTTACCTCAAGGCGAGCGCTAAATGAGCCGGCAAGACTTCACATCGAAAGTGCACGCCTGATGAGCTGGCAAGACGATCTCAGCGCCTCTTTCGGGCTCTCGGAGCAGCAGATCCTCGCCTTTGAAAGGCTGCAGGACATGCTCGCTGCCCCCTCCGGCCGCAATCTCACCGCGGTAACCGGCAGAGAAAGGATCGTCAACGTCCATTTCAGGGACAGCCTCAGCCTGATTGCTTTCAGGGAGCTGGGCGCCGCTGCCAATATCGTGGATATTGGCAGCGGCGCCGGTTTCCCTGGTATCCCGCTCGCTATCGCCTTCCCGGAAAAAAACGTCACGCTTGTAGAAGCGAACGGCAAGAAGTGTAAATTCCTGGAGTCTGCCTCTCGCGAGCTGGGACTGAAAAATGTGCATCCGGTTCATGCCAGGGCTGAAGAGGCAGGTCGTTCATCGCTCCGGGATTCCTTTGACCTGGCCCTGGCCCGCGCCGTTGGCCCCTTGCCGCTGGTGCTCGAGTACGCCTTGCCGCTGATAAGGATCGGGGGCAGCGCCCTTTTGCAGCGCGGCGCCCGCGAGGAAGGCGATGAAGAGCTTGCCGGTGGCATCGCCCTCCAGCTCGGCGGCCGTCTCGATTCGGTCACCGCCATTGAATCGTATCCCGGCTCGAAAAACCTCACTGTTTGGGCCCTTGTCAAATCCGGCCCCACGCCCGAGCGCTTCCCGCGCCGCCCGGGAATGGCGAAGAAGAGGCCGCTGAAGCCCTGAGGCTGCGCTGATTTATTCGTAAACAGGGGTTTTTGCGCCGTTGATAGCAGTCTGCAGCCCTGGTCACGATTACGCGCTTCTGTTAGAATCCCATCGTCAGCATTACAATTCTTGATACGGGCAGGGTCGTCTTGGGAAAAACGTACGTTGTGGCAAACCAGAAAGGCGGCGTGGGCAAGACAACGACCTGTGTTAACACCGCTGTTTGCCTGGCCGAAGCCGGCGCCACGGTACTACTCATCGACATCGATCCGCAATGCAACGCCACCCACGGCCTGGGGATGCACGAAACCGCCGGCCCCAATTCCTACGACATCTTTTCCGGCGGCGATGCGCCGGCCGCGATAATCTCCACCAGCATCCAGAATCTTTACCTGATTCCGTCTACGCGTGATCTGGCCGGCACCTCCGTGGAGCTTCCCGGACGGGACCGCCGTGAGTTCATCCTTGCTGACGCCCTCCTGCCGGTTGCCGTCAACTTCGATTACGTCTTCATCGATTGCCCGCCTTCCCTGGGCCTGCTCACACTGAACGCCCTGGTGGCAGCCGACAGGATCATCGTGCCGGTCCAGTGCGAGTACTATGCACTCGAAGGGTTGGGCCAGCTGATGCAGACGGTGGAGATGATCAGGGCCGGTCTCAATCCGCGGCTTGAAGTCGCCGGATTGCTGATGACGATGTACGATCCGCGCACGCGCCTTTCCACCCAGGTAGTGCAGGAGGTGCGCTCGCATTTTCCCGAGCTTACCTACCGGACCATCATCCCGCGGAATGTCAGGTTGAGCGAAGCTCCTAGTTTTGGTATGCCGATTTCCCACTACGATCCGACCTGTGCAGGATCGGATGCGTATTTCGATCTAGCCACGGAGGTGGTCGAGCGTGAGTAATGCCAAGGGTAACAAGGGCTTGGGACGGGGCCTTTCCGCCCTGATAGGAGATACCACATCTAATCCAATAGGTCAACTGGCCTCGCCGGGCGACGGAACTGCTGCTCCGGATTCTTTATACCAATTATTGCCTGTTGATCAAATTAAGGGGAATCCCAAACAGCCGCGCACCGTCTTTGACGACGAGGCTCTCGCCGAACTGGCCGAGTCGATCAAGTCGGTCGGGCTGGTGCAGCCGGTCGTCGTGCGTAAACAGGGCAAGGGCTATGAGCTGGTTGCCGGCGAGCGCCGCTGGCGCGCCGCCGGGCTGGCGGGCCTGGAAAAGATACCGGCGATAATTCGCGAGGCCGGCGACGCTGAATCGCTGGAGCTGGCGCTTATCGAGAACCTCAGCCGCGAGGACCTCAACCCCATCGACACCGCCCGGGCCTATGCGATCCTGCAGGAAGATTTCGGGGCCACCCAGGAACAGCTGGCCGGCAAGCTGGGGCGCAGCCGCTCGGCTGTCGCCAACACTCTGCGCCTGCTTGACCTGCCGGACGAAGTTCAGGCTCTTATCGAGCAGGGGCAACTTACCGAGGGGCATGGCCGGGCCCTGCTTTCGGTTTCCGACCGCCTCAAACAACGCAAGCTCGCGGCGAAGCTTGCCAAGAAGGGTCTTTCGGTCAGGCAGGCCGAGGAGCTGGCGAAGAAAGAGGGGGCCGCGCCCCGCAGGTCCCGCGAAATGATGGCCATGCCGGTCGGGCAGGAGCTTATGGACGAGACCACCGACGCTCTCTACTCCGCTTTCCGGCTGCCGGTGAAAGTACGCTGGGCGGCGAAAGGCGGACGTGTCGAGATGGAGTTTGAAAACGAGGAACAGCTTCAGCGTATGATCGACGTTCTCGAAAACTCGTGAGCCCGCATGATCCTGGCTGTCCATGATCCCTGCTGGCGCTTCCAGCCTGCCGCGCGGCCGGATTTGACATGACGGACGACTCACGGTCAATGGAAAATATCATAGCCCCGTATCTGGAGATGGAAGGCGTTGCAGCCGCGGCGCTTGTCTCCACTGATGGCCTGCTGGTTGCCTCGGCGGGCGGAACTGCTCTGGGCCTTGAAGCCCTGGCGGCCTATTCCGCCTCGATCATGTCTTCCGCCAAAGGCCTCTCGGAGGAACTCGAAACAGAGCCTCCCCGTTCACTGGCGCTGGATTTCCCTGGGCGCACCCTGACCCTGGCCCTGTTAAACGATGAGCTGCTATTGATGCTAGTGGGAAAGCCAACCCGTTCCGGTTGAAGCCGCTTCCGGGACCGATCCGGGCAGGGCTCGCACGGTGGCAGATTCGGGCGAGGCTCCCGGCTTGGCAGATTCGGGTAAAGTCCCCGGCGCGGAAGTTGCGTGCGCGGAAGCCCCCGGCAAATCAGGCGCCTCGGCAACCGGCATATCCGGCGCGGAAGCTCCGGTCCCCGAACTTCCTGACGTTGAAGAACCGGGCTCCGGCGAATCCACGGAAACCGGGCTCGCCGCGGCGCTGTGAAGCACTGGAGGTTCCGGCGGCTCGGGCGGTGGGGGCGGGTCCAGATTGATATCGATGCCGCCGCTGTCGCTTCCCGAAACCACCATGACCTTGTCGGCGCTGGCGAAGTCCTTCCTGTTGTTATACCACTCACTTTCATACTGGGACGAGCGCGATGTCACCCTGATGCCATAGGCGCCGGCCGGCAGGGCGTCGCTTTTATATGAACCGTCGGCCGCGGTCAGCTGCGTGTCGAGAATGACCCCCGCTTCATCAAAGATGTCGACCAGCACGGAGGCCGCCGGCTTGTTTCCGGCTTCGATCGTGACCGTTCCTGAAATCGTGCCGCCGCCGCCGAGGCGGGCGTCGATGCCGTCGGCTGTTTCGCCCGCGTGCAGCTCGATGAGCTTGGCCGTCTGGTAAGTCGGTTGCTCTGAGAACCACTGGCTGGCGTATCCGCCTTTCGAGGGCATGAACTGGATCTTGTAACCCGCCGCCGTGCCGCCGGTTCCCGAACTCGCGGGCGGCAGGCCGGTTATGCGGTAATCGCCGTTGTCATCGGTGACAACCTCGCTCTGGAACAGGAGCTTGATCCCCGCGCCTTCATCAACAAGATACGCAAGCACGCTGACTCCGCCAACGCCTTTGCCGGAACCGTCGGTGACACGCCCGGCGATGGAGCCTTCGCTGGGCTCGGCCGGCAGCAGCGCCTGGCTGACGGAAACCGCTCCTCCGGCGGCGACATGAACGACCAGGCCCGCGGGCGGCGCTCCGCCGTACCAGGCCGATTTCCAGGCGCCGGCGGGATCGAAGAAAAAGAGCCGGTAATCGCCCGGCGCCAGGCCCGGGAAACCGAAGCTGCCGTCCGCCGCCGTTCTGGCGCTCGGGCCGGTGAAGGCGCCGGTGCTGTCGGCAAGGTAAACGGTGATGCGGGCAAGGGGAGATCCTGCAGGCGCCGCGCCGGAAACTACCCGGCCGGATAGCGACCCGGGAGCGGCTGGTGTATCCGGCCCCGGCTCCGATGAGCCCGCTCCGCCGGAGTCCTGATTGGGCGATTCGATATCGAGGGTTGTGAAAGTCGAGGGTCCGGAGCTTAAACCGGCGGCTGCCGCGCCGCCCGCCGGATTCTCCGGGATCGCAAAGCCTGTCCCGGGGCCTGGAGCCGCCTGCGCGGTTATGGCGCCAGCCTCCTCGACGATCGTCCCGTTTGTCGCCTGTTCCGGGGAAGCTGACAGAATTATCTGGGCAGCCAGAAGCGCGGCGATGAACGCGAACAGTATCAGCAGCAGCAATCCCAGCCGCCATGGCTGTTTTATTATTGAACCGGCCAATCCAACTCCCCGCCAGGCCCCCAAGGGGCGACAATAAAAAAGGGCGCGCTGAAACCAGCGGCCCTAAATCGTGTTTAATCGTACCACGCGGAATGGTAATTATCAACGGGCATCACAGGGCGCCCTTACCGGTTGTTGCTATTATTACCGCCGTTGTTGCCGTTCCCGCCGTTGTTGCCATTATCCCTGCCTGTCCCGGTGGTGGTCCGGCCTTCATTGCCGTAGCCGTCGGCGCGGGTCGTCGGGGCGTCGCCGCCGGAGTACAACACGAAACCGCCTTTGAGCGCTTTGAACTCCGGTTTCTCCTTCGGCTGGGCAAAATCCTTCTTGGGCTTGCCCTGCTCGGCGCTGGTCATGAAGTCTTTCCAGATCGCTGCCGGGAAACCGCCGCCCCAGACCTGTCCGCCATGGACGTTATCCATCGGCAGCTGCTGATCGGGAAAACCGATCCAGACCGAGGTGGACAGATCGGGAGTATAGCCGACAAACCAGGCGTCCTGCAGATTCTCGGTGGAGCCGGTCTTGCCAGCAGCCGGCCGGCCGATGCTGGCCTTCGATGAGGTCCCTCTCTGGACGTCCTTCTCCAGCACTTTGGTCACCTCATAGGCGACGCCATCCTTGACCACACGGCGCGGCTGTGGGTTGGCCTGATAGTCGACGGTGCCGTCGGCCATTTCCACCTTGGTGATGGCGATGGGCTCGGCATACATGCCGTTGGACGCCAGGGTAGCGTAGGCGGAAGACATCTCCAGCGGCGACACGCCCTGGCCCAGGCCGCCAAGCGCTATCGACGGGTTGGTGGCCATGGGGCTCTTGATGCCCAGGCGCTCGGCGGCGTCGCGCGCCTTGTCGGGGCCGATGTCCATGACCAGCTGGGCGTAGATAGTGTTGTCGGAATGAAGCATGGCGGTCTCCAGGCTGGAGGCGCCATAGTATTTATGGTCGTATGTGGTCACGTGCCAGGGAGGTCCGCCCCCGGGCAGCGGGATATCGATCTCTTTTGACATGTAGTAGGTTTTCTGGGGATTGGCGCCCTGCTCGACGGCGGCGGTGAGCACGAACGGCTTGAAACAGGAACCCGGCTGGCGCCTGGCCTGCACGGCCAGGTTGAACTGGGACTGCTTGAAGTCCTGGCTGCTCACCATCGCCTTGATGTAGCCGGTCGAGGGGTCGATCGAGACCAGCGCCGCCGCGGGATCGCCGTCTTCGTTGAGGGTGTTCTTGATAGCTTCCACCCCTGCCGCCTGCAGGGCCGGCTCGATGGTGGTCTGCACCGTGAGGCCGCCTTCGAAGACCTTCTTGGCGCCGTATTTATCGATCAGCTGCTGTTTGACATACTCTACGAAGTATGGCTCATGGATGCCCCCGGCCGACGGGTTGAGCACGATCGGCTGCGAGGCGGCGTAATGGGCCTCGGCCTGGTTCACGTAGCCGAGATCGGCCATCTTCTGCAGCACCGTGTTGCGGCGCTCCAGGGCGGCCGCCATGTCCTGCTTGGGAGAAAAGGCGGAGGGCGCCTGGGGCAGTCCCGCCAGCAGGGCGCACTGGGCGAGGTCCAGCTGGGTCACGCTCTTGCCAAAATAAGTCTGGGCCGCGGCCTCGACGCCGTAGGCGTTTTCCCCGTAATAAATGGTGTTGAGGTAGCGCTCCAGGATCGTATCCTTCGAGGCGGTCCTTTCCAGCTGGGTCGCCAGCACCGCCTCCACGATCTTGCGGGTGAAACTGCGCTCGTCGGTGACATAGACTTTTTTGACTAACTGCTGGGTTATAGTGCTGCCGCCTTCTGCCAGCCGCCCCTGGCTGATATCCGTCACCAGCGCCCGGCCGATCGCCTGGTAGTCGACGCCGCCGTGTTCGTAGAACCGCTCGTCCTCGATCGCGATCGTGGCTTCCTTGAGATAGCTGGGAATGGCGCTGAGCGGCACCACCGTACGGTTCTCGTCCCCGTAGATTTCCGCCAGCAGGGAACCGTCGGCCGCGTAGATCTTGGAGGTCTGGCTGATCGAGCTGAAGTTGTCTTCGTTGAGCTTGGGGAGGTCGTGCATGAGAGCCATGACGGTCTGGATACCGAGCAGCAGGGAGAGCATTACAAAGATGATGAAGAAAGCAACGCCGAAAGCCAGATAGGACCGGCGCGCTTTTTTGCGCCTGGCTTGATTACGCCGTCGAGGCATGAAGAATTGCCGCCTTAGCTGAGATCATTGCTGCGCACTTGAGAGGTCCGGCGACCCGCCGGACACTACTTCATTTCACGTGTTGAATATACTTTATGAAGATTTCAAAAGCTTCTTCCACAGCTACATCATCGAGATCCATTTCCTCGGAGCTGTGTTTGAGACATTCCTTCATCCGATGGCTGATCAGATAGACGCCGACGCGGTCGAGCGCCGCCCTGGTCGCCGCCAGCTGTGTCAGGACGTCCTCGCAACGCTTGTCCTCCGAGATCATGCGCTGCAGTCCGCGGACCTGTCCTTCAATACGACGAAGCCTGTTTAAAACCTTTTCTATGTCTGTCTTCGCAACCGCGGTGATCACCTTGCCTTGTGGGAATGCGGGACCTGACTCTTTCCGGTTCAGGCAGAAAACAGGGGCCGACAGAGATGCTTTTACCCCTGTGGGTATCGGCTATTATCCCACGGTTTTTTGGAGAGTGTCAAGATTTAAGTCAAGATCTAAGTCGGGTGCTGTTAAAATCGTTCCATGAACGTCATCAGCTGTTCCCGCAGAACCGACATCCCCCGCTGTTACGCCGTCTGGCTGGAAGAACGGCTGATCGGGGGCCAGGTGGAATTCCGGGCGCCGCGCGGAGCCCTGAGGAAGGTCTCGCTCGAGGCCGGCGAGGTGCACTCGGTGGTGCTCTGGTCCAAGGATTACGGCCCTCTGCTGGAGCGCCCGGAGCTGGTCGCGCGCCTGCGGGAATTAAATCCCTATTTCCATCTGACGGTCACGGGCCTGGGGGGCACAGCCTGGGAGCCGCGCGTGCCTCCGTGGCGGCAGGTGGCCGCCCAGGCCGGGCAGCTGACGAACAGATTCGGACCCGGCCGGGTGAACTGGCGCTTCGATCCCATCGTGCACTGGCGAAGCGCCGGCGCGGTCGGCTCGAACCTGGACCTTTTTGGCGCCATCGGCGGTGTTGTCGCCGGCGCCGGCATCAGCAGCTGCACGTTCTCCTTCGCCCACTGGTATATCAAGAGCCGCCGCCGCGCTGACAGGGGCGCGCTTGGCTTCGAAGAACCCACCCATGAGGAAAAAATGCTGATGGCCGGCCGGCTGGCGAGTGAAGCCGCGGAACTGGGCATCGGGCTGGCCAGCTGCGCCGGCGGGAGCTGGACGGAAGTGCCCGGCATCAGCCGCGGCCGCTGCATCGACGCGGCCCGGCTGAACGCGTTGCGCGAGGGCGGGGGCGACGCTCCCGCGGCCAAGGACCCGGGACAACGGGCGGCGTGCGGCTGCTCCACCAGCATCGACATCGGCAGCTATGCCCAGCGCTGCGCCGGCGATCCCTGTGTTTACTGCTACGCCAACTGAAGCTTAACCTCCCGGGGGGCGGGTAGGAATATAGTGAAAGGAAATCCTGGCTCCAGCCTAAAAACGCCGTTGCCTGAAACGGCGTTTTTTCGTCAATCGCGCCGCGAGGAGAACAGCACCCAGGTGCCGATCCCGATCAGAACCGTGAGGAATCCGTATATGTAGAGCGCCGTGCCCTTGGCCTGATCGGGCGAGAGCCACCAGGCGCTGGTGAATATGACTATCCCGAATCCTATCTGGGCCGCGGCCATGATCGTGGCGCGGTCACGCTTCCCTTCGTCGCCGGCTTTGTTGCCTTCCTTTGCCATCCGAACCTCCCGGTTACCGCTGTTTGCCGCTGTCGATACTCCAGTATTTCGCGGGAGCGCTGTTTTTCCTTCCGGATCGGGATTTTCTGATGCCGTCCACGCATTGAATGGACCGGGCTGGGGCCGCTGTTGGGCGGTCCGGTTTGACCACGGGCGTGACGATATGGTCAGACACGCGGTGTGATAATATCAGCGGCATGACGCAAACCGGACAGATTCTTTAGGACATGACCGACGCCGGACAACTGCTGGCGCGGCTGCGCGAGCTGCTGCTCGAGAAAGCCTACCTGACCGGTGACTTCATCCTCACCTCCGGCAAGCGCAGCGACCACTATTTCGACTGCAAGCGGGTGACGCTGGACGCCGAAGGGCTGGCGGTGGCCTCCGAGCTGCTGGTCGAAAAGCTGCGCGCCGAGGGCATCGGCGCCATCGGCGGGCTTGCCATCGGCGCCGACCCCATCGTCGCCGGCGTGGTGGCCACCAGCTGGAAGCTGGGCTATCCCGTCCAGGGCTTCATCGTTCGCAAGGAGCCCAAGGAGCACGGCACCAGCAAGTGGATCGAGGGTCCGGTCGGGCAGGGAACCCGGGTCGCGGTCATCGATGACGTGGTCACCAGCGGCGGCTCCATCATCAAGGCCATCAACAGCGCCCGCATCGAGGGCCTCGAGCCTGTCGTCGCCTACACCGTCGTCGACCGTGAAGAGGGCGGCGCCAAGGCCATCGAAAGCGAGGGCCAGCTTCCCTTCGAAGCGCTGGTGCGCTACAGCGAGTTATTTGCCTGAGGACCGGCTGCCGGCGGCCCTCACCCCTTTCCCGGCGTCCGCGTTTAGCCGCGGCCTGCAAAGGTAATTAATAGGACACCATGGATTACACCATCAGGATAGGCGGCCAGGCTGGCCAGGGGCTCCAGACGATCGGGGCGGTGCTGGGAAAACTGTTTGCGCGCTCCGGCTTCCACGTCTTCACCCACCAGGACTATATGTCACGGATCCGCGGCGGCCACAACTACTACCAGCTGCGGCTCGCCGACCACCCCATCAGCTCTTCCCGCAGCCTGGTTGACATACTGGTAGCGCTTGATAAAACCACCGTGGCCGGGCACCGGGGCGAGCTGGCCCCCGGCGGCATCATCATCTACGACTCCGGGACCATCAAGGAAAAGTACGAGGGCGAGAGCTTCCTGGACGTGCCCGCCCGCAAGATCGCCATGGACACCGCCGGCAACCGCCTGATGGAAAACACGGTGGCCGTCGGCGCCATCCTGGGAATGCTGGGCCTGGGCCTCGAAGCGCTGGACAAACTGCTGGAAGAGACGTTCCTGCGCAAGGGCCGCGAGATAGTCGACCAGAACGTCGCCGCCGCCAGGGCCGGCTCCGATTACGCCAGGGAGAACTGCGGCCAGTGCGCCTTCACGGTGCCCGCGAGCGCTTCCGGAGACGGGCCGGCGGCGCGGCGCCTGCTGCTCGACGGCACCAACGCCGTGGGGCTTGGCGCGCTCATGGCCGGCTGCCGCTTTTATTCCGCCTACCCGATGACGCCCTCGACCGGCGTCCTCACTTTCATGGCGGCGCAGGGCAAGAAACACAGCCTCGTGGTCGAGCAGGCCGAAGACGAGATCGCCGCCATCAACATGGCGCTGGGCGCCTCCTTCGCCGGCGTGCGGGCGATGACCGGCACCGCGGGCGGCGGCTTCGCGCTCATGGTCGAGGGGGTGTCCCTGGCGGGGATGACCGAGACGCCGGTCGTGATCTACGTCGGCCAGCGCCCCGCTCCCGCGACCGGGCTGCCGACCCGCACCGAGCAGGGCGACCTGCTCTACGTGCTGCACGCCGCCCACGGGGAATTCCCCCGGGTGATCATGGCCCCCGGAACGCCGGAGCAGGCTTTTTACCTGACCGGCAAGGCTTTCGACCTGGCCGAGAAGTACCAGGTTCCCGCCTTCATCATCTCCGACCAGTACCTGGCCGACACCGAGTGGACCCTGGACGGGCTCGACCCCTCCAGGATCGAGTATCATGACTACCGCCTGCGGGCCGCGGACCTGGATAAGCTCGACGATTACAAACGCCACGCTTTTACCGGCACCGGCGTCTCGCCGCTGGCCGAACCGGGCGCCTCGCGGCACCTGGTCGTCACCGACAGCGACGAGCACGACGAGGACGGCCACCTGATCGAGGACGCCGATACCCGCAACCGCATGGTGGAAAAGCGGCTGCTGAAGAAGATGCCGCTCATCCGCGAGGAGATCTCGCCGCCGCTGCTCTACGGCGAGGAGGGCGCCCGGACCGTCATCTGCGGCTGGGGCTCGACCTACGGGGTCATGAGGGAAGCTGTGGATGTCATCGGCGGCGCCGGCAGCATCGCCATGCTGCACTTCAGCGAGGTCTATCCTTTCCCCGGCACGTCGAAATTCGACTACCTGCGGCTGCTGGGGCGGGCGAAGCGGACCATCTGTATCGAGAACAACGCCACCTCGCAGTTCGCGCAGCTGATGCGCGCCGAGACCGGCTTTGAGTTCAGCGACCGCGTCAACAAGTTCGACGGCCGTCCGTATCTGCTGGACGAGCTCCTGGAGAAACTGCAAGCGCTGGAGAAATCACCTGCCTGAGATGCTGGAGAACCAAGTGCCCGTAACGGGGCGACATGCCTGAGATCGAGGATTATCGCGGCCAGAACCCGGCCTGGTGTCCCGGCTGCGGCAACCTGCAGATACTCAGGGTCTTCAAGATGGCCATGGCCGAGATGGGCCTGGAGCCACATGAGTTGCTGCTCGTATCCGGCATCGGCCAGGCGGGCAAGTTCCCTCATTACACGCGCTGCAATACCTTTAACGGGCTCCACGGCCGGACGCTGCCGGTGTCACAGGCCATCCGCATGGCCAACCACGACATGCGCGTCATCGCCGTGGCCGGCGACGGCGACTGCTACGGCGAGGGCGGCAACCATTTCCTGGCCGCCATGAGGCGCAACCTCAACGTCAAACTCTTCGTGCATGACAACCAGGTTTACGGGCTGACCAAGGGGCAGGCGTCACCGACGACGGCAGAGGGCACGGTCACGGGAACCCAGCCCTTCGGGGTGCTGTCGGAAGCCATGAACCCGGTGGCCCTGGCGGTCGCCATGGACTGCAGTCTTGTGGCCCGCGGCTTTTCCGGAAACCAGGAAGAGCTGAAGGAGCTGATGAAAACGGTGCTCGAGCACAAGGGCTTCGCCCTGCTTGACATATTCCAGAATTGTATTGTTTACAACAAGGTCAACACGTTCCAGTGGTACAAGGAACGCTGCTACCCGGTGGGACCGGACCACGACCCCACCGACCGCGAGGCGGCCTTCCGCCTGGCGCTCGAGTTCGGCGACAGGATACCGACCGGCGTCATCTACCGCCACGACCGTCCCCTGATGGAAGACCTCATGCCCGTGATCGCCGGAGCCGAGCCGCTGGTGCGACAGCCCTTCTCGCAGGAAGACGTCGCCGGCGAGCTGGAGCGGTTCTACTAGGAAGCGGGGACGGGCAACTTCGCCCGGCACTCG
>JAJZQT010000001.1:0-19641 GCA_021803005.1 Actinomycetes bacterium | reverse complement strand
TTTTCGGACATCGCCCATCCCTAGTGCTTGAGCCCGAGGTCGGGCAGTATGCGGGCCAGCCAGCCCGGCAGCCACCAGTTCCACTTTCCCAGAAGCTTCATCGTCGCCGGCACCAGGATGATCCTCACGACGGTGGCGTCGAGAAAGATCGACACCGACAGGCCGACGCCGAATTCCTTGATGATGATGGAGTCGGTAAGGGCAAAGGCGCCGAAGACCGCGATCATGATCAGCGCCGCCGAGGTGATGATCCCGCCGGTCCGCTCGAGCCCGCGGGCAACAGCCTCCTGGTTGTCGCCGGTGCGTTCGTATTCTTCCTTCATCCGCGAGAGCAGAAACACTTCGTAATCCATGCTGAGCCCGAACAGCACCGCAAACAGGATCACTGGTACAAAGGGGATGATCCCGCCGGGAGGAGTGAAGCCGAGCAGCCCCTGTCCCCAGCCGTCCTGGAAGACCAGCACCAGCACGCCGAAGGACGCCGACACCGAAAGCAGGTTCATGAAGATCGCCTTGAGCGGCAGGATGACCGAGTGGAACAATAGCAGCAGCACCACGTAGGTGATGATCAGCACCGCCACCATCAGGCAGGGGAAGGATCTAACCAGGACGTCCGTGAAGTCAACCGCCTCGGCCGGCCCGCCGCCGACGAGGGTCTCCGCCGGCACCGGCAGGCTGACCGCCGGCACGATGTCGGCGCGGATGTCCCTGACCAGCTGCCTGGTCGCGGCGGAGGATGGCGCCGGCGTGGTGATGATCCGGATCATGGTGTCGCGGCTGCCGCCACTGACGTTGACCAGGCCGAAGGCCTGCGCCGCCGTCACCGGGTTGGCCTGGATCAGCGCCTGCAGCTGGCGGGGATCGCGGGGCAGTTCCCGGGGAAGCCCCAGCCCGGCGACCGACTCGACCCGGGCCACCCGCGGATCGGCTTTCAGCCTGGCTTCCAGCACCGCCAGCGCTTCCCTGAAATCGGCTCTCCAGACGGCGTTGTCCGCATCGGTTGTAATCACGATGTAGATGGGAGAAAGTTCGCCGGCGCCCCACTTGTCGGCCAATAGCTCAACGCCGATGCGGGCGTCGCTCTGCGGGGAGAGGTTGTCGATCCCGGGTGTTCCCGATTTCATCTCCCGGACCGGCAGCGCCAGCGCCACCAGCACCCCCATGGAAATAATCAGGAAAAAAACCGGCCGGCGCATGACCATCCGGCTCCATCCGTGCCAGAAGCGGCCGCCTCCAGCCTGCAGGCAGCGCGCCGGGATCACCCGCGCCGAGTTTACCTTCCCCTTCATGATTGACAGCATCGAAGGAAGCAGCGTCACCGCCAGCATCACCGATATCGCCGCCACCAGCATGCCGCCGGCCCCGAGCGAACGCATGAAAACGAAACTGAAGAGGGTCAGCATGGACAGCCCCACGACCACGGCGGCGCCGGAAAAAACGACCGCCCGCCCGGCGGTGTCGAATGTCCCCGCGAGCGCCCGGCGCACCTGGCCTCCGGAACGGCCTTCGTTGCCGGCCGGCTCCTTCGCGGCCGGGTGCTCCTGCACGGCGCCCGGCCCTTCCGCGGCGGCGGCAAGCTCTTCCCGGAAGCGGCTGACGATGAAGAGGCAGTAATCGACCCCCAGCCCCAGCCCCACCATGGTGACGAGGTTGCGCGAAAAGATGGAAAGCGGCATGAGGTGCCCCATGCCGAAGAGGAGCGCCAGCGTCAGCGCCACGCTGGCGATGCCGAGTACGAGCGGCAGGGCCGCGGCCACCAGGCCGCCGAAGACGAACACCAGGATGATCAGAATCAGCGGCAGGCTGTAGGATTCCGCCCTGACCAGGTCGGACTCGCTGGTCTTTTCCATGTCGTAATCGATGGCCGGCCCGCCGATGACATGGGTCTCCAGGCTGTTATCGATTGAAACAATATCTCTGATTTGTGGTACGAGGAGCTGGACGTTCTCTTCGCTGCCCGCGTAACTGAGAAGGGCGTAGGTCGCTGTACCGTCAGGGCTGACCAGTTGCGGCAGGCCGCTTTCGTAGCAGGTGATGGTGTTCGCGGCTCCGGTTTCCCGGGCGGCGCGGTTCACCGAGTCCAGGACCTGCTCCCGGAAGCGCGGGTCGGTCGCCTGGAGGGAAGGATCGCTGTAGACGATCTGCACCGTGCGGCGGTAGCCGCGGCCGAACTCCGACTGCAGGATGTCGGCCGCGCGCCAGGACTCGCTGTCGGGCAGATCGAAACCGCCTCCCCGGGTCACCTCGGAGAGGCGCGGCGCGAAAAAAGCGGCGGCGGTGATCAGCACGAGCCACACCGACAGCACCCGCCAGCGGCGGCGGTAGACTTTATCGGCCAGCGTTGTGATCGACGGGCGCTTCACCGGAACAGCCTATCTGAGCCGGGTATTGCTTTCCAGCGGCGGCGGGCCGGCCGCGCGTTTTGTGACAGAAAAGTTTGTCCGTCCGGCGGCGCTGCTAGCATCTGCCCAGGAACCTTTGAACAGATAGACTCCGAACCATCGTACTTGGATCGTCAAAGGAGAGAAGCATGGGTACAGGTGACTGGATATTCATCGCAGCCGTTTGCGTTTCGCCGCTTCCGCTTTTAAGCCTGCTGGTCCGGGAGTTCGCCCGTGCATGTAGCCGGCAGACTTCGGTGTGACCGCCCGTGCATGTAGCCGACAAGCTTGACGTCCTGGCCGCCGGCGCCCGGTACGACCTCGCCTGCGCCTGCGGCGGCGGGTCACACCGCGTGCGCGGGCCCTTGGGCAGATGGGTCTACCCCGCGGTGCTCCCGACCAGCGAATCGATGCGCCTGCTCAAGGTGCTGCTGTCCAATTCCTGCAGCCGCAACTGCCTGTACTGCCCGCAGCGCCGCGGCCGTGACTTTCAGCGGCTGTCGTTCAAGCCGGCGGAGCTGGCCGCCACCTATATGGAGATGTTCGGCGCTGGAGCGGTGACCGGCCTCTTCCTCAGCTCCACCATCACCGAGACCGCGGAGGCCGGCATGGAGGATCTGCTGAAGACGGCCGAGCTGCTGCGCGGCGCCCAGCTCAGCCTGATGTAAAATCTCACCCCTGGGCGCTGCTGGCGCCTTGGAGCCGGGTCAGCACCGAGGCCGTCACGGCCAGATTCCCGATTTGATTGTTCCCGGGCGGCGATAACCATAGAATAACCCCAGCTTCTGGCATCACAGCAACTTGGGAGAATTTGTATGCCCGGGACGGAAGGCCGCCTGGCGGCGGTTCATTTTTATTACCTGCTCAAAGGCGACGTGGAAGAACTGCATAAACTCTGGTCGGCGCTCACGGGGAGCGCCCCGCGGCCGGCTGCTGCCGAACCGGGATTCCTCGAAGAGGGGAATGCCGGGGAAGGGTATGGCGGCTGCCGCGTCGTCCACCGGGTCGAGAGCGGCGATGCGGGCGTATGCCTTATCGACCTGCCGGATCTTGCCGTGATCGAGGTCAGCTACCCGGCTGGCGACGGTTCCCCGGAGGAAGTATGGCGCGCGGCCTCAGGGGCGATCGAAGCGGTCCGCACGCGGCTGCTGGAGCAGGTGAGCGGCGTCTTTGGTGAGACCACGATGCTGGTGGCGCCGGCGGTTGCTGCCGGGAACGAGAAGCTGAACGTTGGGATCGAGCAGCCGGCGGCCGCGGCCGCCACAGCCGCGGAAAATATGCGTGCAGCCGCCGGTTACGCCGGCCCGGTTCTTTCGGCGAACCTGATTCCCGGAACGATCCCGGACGCTGCGGCGGCCGGGCCGCTCCTGCTGGCGCACTTCCCGGGACAGTCCCGTGGCGGCCGCGATTATTACGCGGTGGCCGCGGACGATCCGGCGGCTTTCATCGATAACGTATTTCCAGTGATGGATTCGCTGATCAAGAAGCTGGTCCGCACCGCCTCCTATTTCGAACAGCAGCGGCAGACAATAGCGAGCGAGCGGTCCGAGGTCGACCGCGAGGTCGGTTCGCTGCTGCATCGTCAGGTGGTCGGCAGCGCGGCGGCGGCTTCCATGCCGGAAGCGGCGGGCGCATCTGCAGATTCGGGCGCCGCCAGCCTCGAGAGCCAGATCAACGCCCTGTCACGCATGTTCGGCATGCTGGCGACCGACTCGCTGCTCATCCGCCAGTCAACGGAGAGCATGGCCGGGGACATCAAGCTGCTGCAGGGAGAGTTCGCCAGGATGGGGAAGCAGGGCGGCAACGCGATCGGCGACCACTACCTCAACCGCTTCAACGACGATCTCGCCGAGGCGAAAGCCGAGGCGGAGAAGCTCGAATTCGCCCGCCGGAACGCCCAGGCGGCGATCGAGGTGGTCCGCACCCAGGTGGAGATCCTCCGGGCCGGCGAGGAGGCGGTCATCCAGCAGCAAAGCCAGGAGATCCTGTCACGCAGCCTGGTCCTGCAGAAGGAGCGGCTGGCGCTGCAGGTGGCCGCGGGCTTCATCGAGTTCGTGCTGATCTTTTACTATGTCCTCAAGTCCTGGGAGGGAATCGCCGGTGCCGGGACCTTCGACCACATCTCCAGGCTGGTGCGGTTTATCGTGGTCGGCGGCTTTTCGGCCTCGGCCGCCATGGGAACGCATTACCTGGCGCAGGTGCTGCAGCGAGATTCCCTGAAGAGCAGGGGCCTGTGGATCTCCGTGGCGGTGCTGGTTTTGTCAGCGGCCGCGATGGTAATGCTTACTGTAGCTTATGAATAAAGAAAACAGGTTTTACTCGGCAGTCGCCCACCGGGACGGCCGGGGAATCCTTTGACTTCAGTCTCCGGGGAGGAACCTTTGGACGTAATCAGACTCATGGAAGAAGCAATCGAGGAAGAGCGCCGTGCGCACGAAAAATACAAGCAGGGAGCGGAAGCGGCAGCCGATCCGGAAACGCGGTCGCTATTCGAACAGCTGGCGCGCATGGAAGAAAATCACGAACGCATGTTGCGGGACCGGCTCTCGGCCCTGAAGCTGATCAAAGGTGATCGTTAGGGAGTTATTCCCGGCGGCGTGGCTTCGATCCGCGAGACTACCAGCCCGTTACCCTTCCAGACGTAGTAGGTCCGCTTGGCGCTTGAGGGACAGCAGTCCCGATCTCCCGCCGCGTAAACCCCTTCGCCCTCGACCACCATGGAGCCCTTGATCGACAGATCCCCCTGGGCCACGCGTGTGCGCTCGAAGAGCTGCACCGGCAGGCCGTCCTTCATCCCGTAGATCCGCCAGTCCAGGGGACGGTTATCGCCGTCGCCCCTGACCAGAACCACTGCTTCCTGAGAGCCGTCGCCGTTGATATCGAGGTAGAGGACATTTTCGAGGCGCCAGGACGGCGCCGGCTCGTCTCCGGTCAACATCGTCACGTCTGCCTGCCGGATGCCGGCGCTGGCCGCGTCGGTCTGGGCCTTGTAGGCAGCGCTTGCCGCTGGCGAGGAGCCATGGCGGGAGAGGATAAAAAGGAAGAGGACTACCCCCGCCGCCGCCAGAATAACCACGGCTGTGGCCGACTTTTGATGGTTCTGCAACCAGTCGGACAAAGCCTTAGGCTTTCTGCCTGCGTCCGCGGATGTACAGCACCGATACGGGGATCGCCCAGGCCACGACCCAGAAGCCGATGGCGACCGCCAGGCCCAGGCCGGTATAGCCGGCTTCGACGTCGATGCGGGGACCGAAGGTCTGGAACAGGAAGATGCCCAGGCCGGAAAGGCAGACCAGGCTCCAGACGAGGATGAGATAAAGATAGGTTCTTGGCATAGGGGCTATGGCTCGCGGGTCTAGAAGTAACCCAGGTCCCGCAACTGCTCCATGATCTGTTCTTTTTCCTGCGAGCGGCCTTCGCGCTCGGGCCCGTCGCCGCGCGGGCGTGCGCTCTTGCTGGTGCAGGGCTCGCAGCCGAGGCTGCGGTAGCCCTGATCATAGAGCTCGCAGTAGGGAAGTTCGTATTTCTCGATGTAGGCCCAGATGTCCAGCTCGCTGAAATGGAGGATGGGCTGCACCCGCGTGTGCCCGGGGCGCTCGGAAAAATATTCCTCGTTGACCCGGGCTTCCTGCTCGTCCCAGCGAACACCGGTGGCCAGCGCCTGCCAGCCATGTTCCTCGACGGCCATGTTGATGGCCGTGGCCTTCATCACCAGGCAACATTCCTCATGGTCTTCCGCCAGCCTGATCTGCTTGAGGCCTTCGCGGTTGGTGGCCACGATCAGATCCAGGTCCCAGTCGCGGGCAATGCGGTCGCGGAACTCCAGCGCTTCCTTGAACTTGACGGTCGTGTCGAGATTGAGCACCGGCACCGGCACCTTGCCCTCGCCGGCGCGTTTGAACAGGTGGAGCACGACCAGCGAGTCCTTGCCGCCCGTGAAGGTGGCGGCCAGCCGGCCGCCGAAACGCTCCATGGCCTCGCGGATTATCCCGAGGCTCTTTTCTTCCTTCTGCTCCAGTGTCCAATTTTCAGGCATGCGACTATTTTAGCTGAATTCCTGCTGCTTTTCCTTTTATTGTCCGACCAGCAGGCTGCCTTTTATGGTCTGACCAGCAGGCTGCGCATGCGGTTGATCATGGCGGCGATCTCATACCGGCGCGGCAGCGCGTAATCTCCCGGATGAGCCCCGGGGCGCCCGGCGCGGGCGTCCTCCTCGGCGTAGGGAGAAATGGCGTCGAGACTTTCGCCGGCGACCGCCTCGAGCATGAGGTCCAGTATCGCCGCCAGATCCGCCTCGCCATCAAAGAATCCCCGCTTGAGGCCGAAGCGGACCAGATCACCGATCGCACGGGTCTGACTCCTGTCAACCAGCTGCTCGACGAAGGAAAGGTCGACCGTCTGCCGCCCGAAAACAATCGTGCGCAGACCTTTGGCCGCCACCTTCTCGCGGCCGCCCCGGCGCGGGTTGAGACTACGCGCAAGCGGCGCCCGCGGGCTCAGGGGCCCGAATCTGCCCGGCCCCTCCGCGGCCCTGATGTCCTTGCGGCTGCCGGCGATGCGCCGGGCCGCGGCGGTAACCACGCGCGGCATATAGTCCTCCATGGCGATGACGGTGTCGGCCACGCCGAAGTAATCGCCGGAGCCTCCCATGACCAGGACCGTCGAGACGCCATGTTCGCCCTCGAGGTTGCGGACCTGATCGATGAAGGGGGTGATTGGCTCCTTTTCCTTGGCGATCAGGCGCTGCATCAGCTCGTCGCGAATCATGAAGTTGGTGGCCGAGGTGTCCTCGTCGATTAAAAGCAGCCGCGAACCCGCTTCCAGCGCCTCGACGATATTGGCCGCCTGCGAGGTGCTGCCGCTGGCGTTTTCAGTGCCGAAGGCGGTGGTATCGATGTCAAAGGGAAGATTGGAGATAAAGGGGCTGATATCAACCTTCTCGATGCGGCGGCCGTCCTCGGCCCTGATCTTGACCGCGTCGTCCCGGCAGGCCACCAGCTCGCGGCCGTCCCCGGGGATGTGGCTGTAGACGCCGGACTCGAGCGCCCTCAGCAGCGTCGACTTGCCGTGGTAGCCGCCGCCGACGATCAGGGTGACGCCGCCAGGGATGCCCATGCCGGTTATCTTGCCACGGTTGGGGAGCATCGGCTCCCGGCGCAGCTCCGGGGGCGAGATGAATTCGACCACGCCGGCGCCCTTCAGGGGCAGGTCGCGGATGCCGCTTTCCCGGGGAAGGACCGAGCCGTCGGCGACGAAGGCCGCCAGGCCTTCCCGCCGCAGCCATTCCCGCAGCCATTCCTGGTCCTCGGCGGCCTCGATGTGCCGCCGCACCGCGCCGCCGTCCAGCGCATCCATGAACAGCGAGGCGTCGACCAGCCTGGGCACCTCGTCGATGAGCATGGCCACGGCCTCGCGCCCCAGGCAGCGCCTGCCGTCCGCGGGCAGGCCGGCGGCGAAACGCACCTCGGCGAAGCCGGCGTTCACGACCGCGGCCGTGCGCTCCAGGATCTCCTGGCCGCCGCTGTCGACACCGATGTGCCCCGACTTCCCGGTGCCGCGATTCCCCCTGACCACGGATCCGATCGCGCGGGCAAAGGCCCTGGCCAGGTAGTCCTCGAGGGCTACCCGCCGCACGTCCCGGTCATATAGACCGGGCTCGAAACCGGCGCTCGCCTGGGGAACCCGCGCCCGCAGGCGCGAGGGCGCCGCGAAGGGGTCGCCCTGCACATAATCGATGAAGAGCTCGAAGCGCGGGAAGCTGTAGGCCCCCCGAACGCCCCGGTAGCTCTTGTAGCCGCTGCCGTCGAGCTGCAGCAGTTTCTGTTTCAGTCCTGCTGAGTCCATCTTCCACCTCCGCTTTATTCTACTTCCGCTGTGGCAGTCTGTCTTGTTGTTGATGCTATCAATCGGGACGGACGGACAAACGGCGGCCGGAAACCGGCGCTTCCCTTCCGGAAAAACAGCCCTCGATGGCGTGCCGGTTTCGTTCACAAGCCCAGCGGGGAGAAGGAAAAAAAATGACACAATGGAAAGAGTGTTATAGAGTTTACCCGGCTCCATGATTAAGAGTTTGCGTGGCTCCATGATCAGCATGCATTCACATAGCCGCCCGGAGCCTCCGGCGGCGCGAAAAGAGGGAGGTCGAGCTACCTTGGAACACGAAGAGATGTCCCTGTTCCCCGGGTTGTCCCGCAGAGATTTTCTTAAGACCTGCGGCGCGCTGGCTGGTCTGATCGGGCTCAGCGGTCCCATGGCGGTGCCAAGAGTGGCGGAAGCCCTCGAACAGCTGGCCAAGCGGCCGGCCGTGGTCTGGTCGCTGTTCCAGGAATGCCTCGGCTGTTCGGTCAACCTCCTGCAGGCGCGCAAGCCGGCCCCCGCCAACCTCATCCTGCAGCAGATCTCCCTGAACTATCACGAGGCGGTCATGGCTGCCGCCGGCGACCAGGCCGAGAAGAGCTTCCGCGATACCGTTGATTCCGGCCAGCCTTTCTACTACATAGTCGAAGGCGCGATCGCGACTACGCCGAAAGAGGCCATTACCATCCACGGCAAGACCGCCGCTGACATCGTCACCGACACTTACAACAAAGCCAAGGCGTCCGGAGGCGCGACCGTCTGCATCGGCAGCTGCGCCTCTTACGGCAACATCCAGGCCGCGGCTCCGAACCCGACCGGCGCCAAGGGCGTGGGCGACTATCTGCGCCAGGACGCCGGCATCCCCGACGCCGTGGTCATCAACTCGCCGCGATGCCCGGGCAACGCCGACGATACCGTGGCCATCCTCCTTTACGTGCTCGTAAACAAGAAGGTGCCCGAGCTCGATTCGGTCGGCCGGCCCAAGTTCCTGTTTGGCGAGACCGTCCACGACAACTGCGAGCGCCGTGGCCATTTCGACAACGGCGAGTTCGTGCAGGTCTTCGGCGACGAGGGCTCCGACAAAGAATGGTGCCTCTACAAGGTCGGCTGCAAGGGGCCCGTCACCTATGCCCCCTGCCCCAAGACCCGCTGGAACGGCCAGCACGGCTGGCCGGTGACCTCGGGCGGACCCTGCATCGGCTGCGCCGAGCCGGATTTCTGGGACAAGCTGACCCCCTTCTATGACAAGGCCCCGGGCTTCCATGTTCCGGGTGATATAACGCCCACCCAGATCGGCGTGGGGCTGGGTGCGCTCACGGCCGTGGGCATCGGCGCCCACTTCATCGGCCAGGCGGCCACCGGCCGACTATTCAAGGGAGGACCCGTTGAAGGCAAGGAAGAAGAAGAGGGCCCCAAAGAAGGAGGTAAGTAGATGACCAAGGTAGTTATCGATCCGATCACCCGTATCGAAGGCCATCTGCGAATAACCTGCGTGGTCGAGAACGGCAAGGTAACCGACGCCTGGAACACGGCGACGCTATTCCGCGGCTTCGAGATCTTCATGAAGAACCGCGACCCCAAGGGAATCTGGCAGTTCGCCCAGCGCATCTGTGGCGTCTGCCCGACACCGCACGCGTTCAATTCCCTGAAAGCCGTGGAAACGGCGCTGGGCGTTGACAAGGTTCCCGACAGCGCCCGACTGGTTCGCAACATGATGGAGGCGTGCCAGCTGGGTTACGACCATATCCTCTGGTTCTATCAGCTGAACGGTTTCGATTACGTCAACGTGCCCGACGCCCTCAACGCCAAGGCGGCGACGCCTTCGCTGCAGGCCGTGCAGGACCAGGTCAAGGCCGTGGTCGAGTCCGGCCAGCTGGGCCCGTTCGCCAACATGTACTGGGACCATCCCGGCTACAAGCTGACCCCGGAACTGAACCTCGAGGTCACCGCGCATTACCTGCAGGCGCTGGGAGTCCAGCAGCTGGCCAACGACGCCGCCACCATGCTGGGCGGCCGTTATCCCATGATCCACAACTACGTGCCGGGCGGCGTCACCCAGATGCCCAGCATCGAGACCATCGAGTTCTATAAATCAAACATGGCTCAGGTCAAGGATTTCATCGACACCGTTATGGTGCCGGACCTGCTGGCGGTGGCTCCGTTCTACCTCGACCTGGCCACGTTCGGCCAGGGCGTGGGCAACTTCCTCACCTGGGGCGTCCTCGACGAAAAAAGCCAGGACCCCTACGACCGGCTGTTCCCGCGCGGCGGCATCTTCGACGGCAAGCTGGAGCTGCAGAAGGTCGATCCGAACCAGACGCGCCACTTCACCAAAACCTCTTACTACGGGGACGATGTCGGCGCCGGCAAGCATCCGCTCGACGTCGGCCAGGAGCCGATCCAGTTCACACAGCTGCCGCCCATCGACGGCGAGCAGATTCCCTCCGGCAAATATGACTGGACGCAGGCCACCCGCTACGGGGACCAGAACCGGCCGATGGAGGTCGGGCCGCTGGCGCAGATGCTGGTCGCGTATCTTTCCGGCAGGCCGGAAGCCAAGACGCTCGTTGACAGCACCCTGGCCGCCGTCGGACATGCGGGCGACCCGGCGGTGCTGGTCTCGAACCTGGGCCGGCTGGCCGCACGCGTCCTCAAGGCCAAGATCAACGCCGACAATGCCCTGAGATGGGCCGACGACTTGCTGGCCAATATCGGCGGCGGCGATACCACGGTCTATAACGAGCTCGATTACAGCAAGGAAGGCACCGGCATGGGCGGCTGGGACGCTCCCCGCGGCGCCCTCTGCCACTACACCCGGATCAAGGGCGGCAAGATCGACACCTATGCGGCGGTGCCGCCGTCGAACTGGAACCTGTCGCCGCGTGACGACAGCGGCAAACGCGGCCCGGTCGAGCAGGCGCTGGTGGGAACGCCGGTGGAAGACCCGACCAAACCGCTGGAGATATTACGAACCGTTCACACCTTCGACCCATGAATGGCCTGCGCGGTTCACGTGATTGAACCGGAATCAAACAAAGTCCTCGAATTCCAGGTCAGGTAGGCAGCCATGTCAGGAAGAATACCACCGACAAGGGAAGAGCACCCGCGGCCGGCGATCGTCATGCACGGCCTGCACCTGCTGTCGCTGGCGCTGTTGATCTTCACCGGTTTCTACATCTACAGCCCGTTCTTCAGCGGCTTCATGGGCTACGCCAGGACCATTCATAACATCGCCTGGCTGGTCTTCGTGCTGACGATCATCACCAGGATCTACTGGGCCTTCTTCGGCGCCGGCTCGGCGCCGCCGGGAAGCCGCAGCAAGCGCCGCGACTTTCACTGGTTCAGCCCCTTAAAGCACGAAGGAGAGGGCTCGGCTCGGGACACGCTCAAGTATTATCTGTTCATGCGCAAGACCTATCCTTCGGTCTACAAGTTCAACCCCCTGCAGAAGTCGACATATCTGTTCTGGGCGTTCATCCTGATGCCGCTGACGCTGCTCACCGGCCTCTGCCTCTGGTCGCCGACGCAGTCGTTCTTCGAGCCCTTTACCTACTGGGCCGGCGGCCTGGCGGCGATGCGCACCTACCACTACTGGCTGATGTGGCTGTTCATCATCACTCCCGCCGTCCACATCTACCTGGTGGTCGCCGAAGTGGCGCGCGAGCTGCCGCTGATGTTCGCCGGGCGTGAGGGCAAGAACGCGCCGCCGCCCAAAGCGGATTGAGACCGCCGCGGCTTCAGCGGAACAGATTCACAAAGCCGGATGGAACAGGCAGAATTGAAAGATACTAACGAAGCTCATGGGGGCGCGGGCGCCGCAGGCGCCCGCGCCCCCATTACCTCAGAACCAGCCGCCGGCCCTTCCGGGAAAACTCCCGCCATTACCATCCTCGGCGTCGGCAACACCCTCATGGCCGACGACGGCCTGGGGATCTTCGTCATCGAAGGCCTCGACGCCGGAGCCTTCGGCTCCGGCGTCAACGTGGTCGCCGGCGGCGTTGCCGGCATGGCCATGCTCAGCCACTTCCTGGAGTCCGATGCGGTCATCGTCATCGACGCCATCGATGCCGGTGCGGAGCCGGGCGCCATCTTCCGCTTCGACCCCGACGAGGCCGGCGTCATGAGCCTCCGCTCCAACAACATCCACGGCATGGGCGTGCCGCACCTGGTGACCAACGCGCGGCTCAAGGGAGCCGACCCCGAGGTCATCGTCTTCGCCGTGCAGGTGGAGAGCGTAAACCCCCGCGACCGCGAGCTGTCGCCCGCGGTCGCGGCGTCGGTCACGCGCGTCCGGGAACTGGTCGCCGATGAGGTCGCCCGCCTGCAGGCGGTCTGAAGACGGCGGGGCCTGCCCGCCCGCTCATTTACTGCGACAAACCGCGACCCGCCCGCAGCGTTCCCCGTTTGTATTTTCCCCTCCGGCGGGTAGAGAATTGATGCCATGTTCATGATCCTGCTGGCAACGTTCATCATCGTGCCGCTGGCCGAGCTCGCCGTCATCATCGAGATCGGCTCGCGCATCGGCTATCTCTACACGATCCTGATTCTGATCCTGATCAGCTTCGGCGGCGCCGCGCTGGCAAAGCGCCAGGGATACAACGCCATGGCCCGCATCCAGGAAGACTTCCGCCAGGGCCGCATGCCGGGCGACTCGCTCATCGACGGCGCCCTCATCCTCTCCGCGGCGCTGCTGCTGCTCACACCCGGCTATATCACCGACACCGTGGGCCTGCTGCTGTTGCTGCCGCCGGTCCGCCTGCCGGTTCGCAAATTTGTGCGGCGCCGGCTTCAACTGGCCATCGAGCGAAGGACGGTCCGCTTCGGTCCCGGGGGCGGCGGCCGTGGCTACGGGCCCGGCGGCCCTTCAGGCCCGGCCGGCCCGGAACCGGAGCAGCGCCGCAAGGAGCTGGAAGGCTAGGTGCCCCGCCCGATCCTTTACCTGCTGGTCCTGACCTCGGGCATGACCACCATGGCCACCGAGATGAGCGGCTCCCGGCTGATCGCGCCCTACTTCGGCAACTCTCTCTTCATCTGGGCCAACCTCATCGGGCTCATCCTCATCTATCTGACCCTGGGATATTACCTGGGCGGGCGGCTCGCCGACCGGCGGCCCGAGCCGCGGCTGCTCTGCTGGCTGACGCTGGTGACGGCGGCGTCGATCGCGGCGCTTCCCTTCATCGCCCGGCCGATCATGAGCCTCGCCATCAAGGGTCTCGAGCAGGTCTCGGCCGGCGCCTTCCTCGGCTCCTTTGCCGTCACCGTGCTGCTGTTCGCCGTTCCGGTGACCATCCTCGGCATGGTGCCGCCCTTCGCCATCCGCCTGCGCCTCACCGGCGTTGAGACCGCCGGCAACGTCGCCGGCAGCCTCTACGCGCTCTCGACCGCCGGCAGCATCGCCGGCACCTTCCTGCCGGTGCTGATGCTGATCCCCTGGATCGGCACCCGCGACACCATGCTGCTGTTCGCGGCGGCGCTGGCGCTGATCTCGGTGGCCGGCCTCGGCCGCGGCCTCTGGATGGGAGCGCCGCTGATCATCCTCGCCGGCATCGCCATCCCCCAGGGAGTGATCAAGCCCGACCCCAGCGCCATTTTCGAAACCGAGTCTCCCTACCATTACATCCAGGTGACAAGGGAAGGGAACACGACTTTCCTGAAGCTCAACGAGGGCTGGGCGGTCCATTCCCAATACAATCCCGACCGCATCCTCACCGGCGCCTACTGGGACTATTTCAGCGTCGCGCCCTGGTTCAGCGCCGGCCGGCCGCCCGCGGACGCCCTGGTCATCGGCAACGCCGCCGGCACCATTCCCCGCGAACTAACACATTACTACCCTGATATCAAAATAGACGGCGTCGAGATCGATCCCGACATCGTCGACGCCGGCCGCCGCTTCTTCGATATGAACGAGCCCAACCTGACCGTGCACGTCGCCGACGGCCGTCCCTTCCTGCGGACCAGCGGCCAAACCTGGGACCTGATCGCCGTCGACGCCTTCCGCCAGCCCTACATCCCCTTTTACCTGACCACGCGCGAGTTCTTCGAGGACGTTAGCGGCCACCTAAACGACGATGGCAGCGTCATGATCAACGTCGGCAAGACGCCCGGCGACAGCGACGTCGCCGACGCCATCGCCGCCACCATGCGCGACGTCTTTCCCTCGGTATATTCTTTTAGCGTCGGGCAGTTCAACCAGCTGGTGGTGGCGACGAAGCAGCCGGCCGCGGCGACGGACCTGGCCGGGCGCGTTGCCGGCATGCCCCCCGACGTCGCGCGCCTGGCCGGCCAGGTCTCGTCCCGGGTGGAGGAAGTGCAGCCGGGCGGCGCCATCCTTACCGACGACAAGGCGCCGGTGGAATGGTTGACTGACCAGATGATCATTCATTACGCCACGCAGGAGTGAGCTAAAGCTCCAGCGAAAAGTAGAAGATGGATTTCCTTACATTCCTGTTTCCCACTTCGGGTGTCGAGACCAACATCCTGGCGCCGCCGCTGGTGGCCCTGGGCATCTCCTTTTTCACCTCGATGGGCGGGGTCTCGGGCGCCTTCCTGCTGCTGCCGTTCCAGATGAGCGTGCTGGGTTACACCACGCCCTCCGTCAGCGGCACCAACTTCGTCTACAACATCGTCGCCATCCCCAGCGGCGTCTATCGTTATTTCCGGGAGGGGCGCATGGCCTGGCCGCTGACCCTGGTGGTGGTCGTCGGGACGCTCCCGGGCGTGTTCATCGGCTACTTCCTGCGGGTGACCTGCCTTCCCGACCCCAAGACCTTCAAGCTGTTCGTCGGCTTTGTGCTGCTCTATATCGGCGGCCGCCTGCTCTACGAAATGACGGGCCGCGCAGCGGCAGGCAAAGGCCAGATGAAAGCCCTGGAGGAAAAATTCAGGCGGCGTTCCGGCGAGCTCAAACAACGCAACGACACGCGGCTCGCCGCCGGCCTGCCCACGGAAGCGGTCGTCAGGACGATTTCGTTCTCTTACTCCAGAGTTACGTTTGAATTCTGGGGAGAGACCTTCTCCTTCAGCACTTCCGGAATGCTGGCGCTGGCTTTCGTCGTCGGTGTCATCGGCGGCGCCTACGGCATCGGCGGCGGCGCCATCATCGCCCCGTTCTGCGTGGCGGTCTTCAACCTCCCCGTCTACGCGGTGGCGGGGGCGGCCCTCATGGGCACGTTCATTACATCCCTTGCCGGCGTCGCCTTCTACAGCCTCATTCCTGCCAGGGAGGGGCTGGCGACCTCTCCCGACTGGCTGCTGGGTCTCCTTTTCGGGGTGGGCGGCTTCGCCGGAATGTACCTGGGGGCGCGGTTTCAGAAGTACGTTCCCCAAAAGGGGCTGAAGCTGATGATCGGGCTGATCATCGTTTTTCTGGCGGTAAATTACATCGTCCAGTACTTCTAGGCCCTGTTTGCAAAGCTCGCCGTAATTTGCTAATTTCCTTACTTGATGCACGGCGATGAGGCTCGCCGAAAGCGCCCCCTTCCGGGGCTGATGGCTTCTGCAAGCAAGTGCTTGCGGGAGCTTTTTTCGTGATTCAGTCATCCAGCGCTAATTGCTTCCGCGATTTGTTCGTGGGACCTCGTTTCGCCGAACGCAAGAAAGGGTCAGTTAATTGGAAAATGCAATCGTAATTGGCGTTGGCGGTTTTTTCGGCGCGATCAGCCGCTATGGCATGGCCCTTTGGATCGGCGAACGCTGGGGCCGCATCTTTCCGCTCGGCACGCTCGTCATCAATATCACTGGCAGTTTTTTTATCGGGCTGCTTATGTACCTGCTAGCCCAGAGGCTGCTGGTAAACTCCTTGTGGCGTTCGCTGCTCGTGATCGGTTTCCTCGGTGCCTTTACCACTTTCTCCACCTTCGAATACGAGACCGGTAACCTGATTGGGGACGGCGAATTATTATTTGCGAGCATCAATATCGTCGCCAGCGTCGGCTTTGGCTTTGCCGCACTGAAGCTTGGCGAGCTGATCGCCAGAATTATCTAGGAGGAGAAATGCTTACCGGACCGGCGAAAAAGCTGACAATATACCTGGACGAAAAGGACAAGTTTCATCACAAGCCCGTCTATGAAGTGGTAGTAGACATCCTTTACAAGAAGAAAATCGTGGGTCTCAGCGTATTTCGCGGCATCGCGGGATATGGGAGCGATGGGCAGTTCCACACTTCAAAAATGCTGGAGCTGTCGACGGATTTGCCGGTAAAAATCGAGGCAGTTGATGCAGCGGCAAAGATCGACTCGGTCCTTCCGGATGTTTACCAGGTAGTCGACAAGGGCCTCGTGGAGGTAACAGACACCAACGTCATCAAGTGCTGCCGCCAGGAGGAACCTCCAAAGGAGAGTGAGCGCATGAAGCTCGAGGGCCAGGCCAAGATGCTGAGGGTGATAGTGAGCGAAGATGATGAATGGGAAGGCGAACCCCTGCATGAGGCAATCGTGAAACGCCTGATTACCGCCGATATCGCTGGCGCCACTGTTTATAAAGCCATCGCGGGTTATGGCCCGCATCGCCGCTACCATAAAGTAAAGCGGCTGGCGAGCAAGGGCGAGCTGCCGGTTCTGATCACTGTCATAGATACAGAAGCCAACATCAGCAGGGTTATTCCCATCCTTGACGACCTCGTGCAGGAAGGAATAGTCATTGTCTCGAATGTTAATGTAATCCGCTATACACACAGGGATGCCGGGCTTGAAGCTCTTCCCGGCTAGAGCCCGGATCCGGCTTTACCGGCGCCGATTATAATTGCTATAATTCGGGTAGATTGAATTAAATACAGGCGATGAAGCTCGCCTTCAAGCGCCCCGTGGGGCTAATGGCTTCTGTAGTCTGACTGCAGGAGCTTTTTTGTTGCCATCATGCTAGAGAATTATTTAAAAATCAGGGAAACACTGCTGAAATTGCCCGCGAAGGTCGCCGCGGCGGCCGAAAGTGAGGAATCGCGCCAGGCTCTTGCGGTTATCGCCAGAAGACTGGACGAAAACGAGTTCTGCCTGGTAGTGGCGGGGCAGTTCAAGCGGGGCAAGAGCACCTTCATTAACGCCCTGCTGGGAGATGATCTGTTGCCCACGGCGATCATCCCCGTCACATCCATCATCACCGAGATCCGCTACGGTGAGTCCCTGCGCATCAACGTGATTTTCAACGATGGCACCGAAAAAGAAATTTCCAGCGAGGATTTGGCCCGGTACGTCACCGAAAAAAATAACCCCAGGAACACGAAGGATGTGAAAATCGTGGAAATTTTCCATCCTTCCTCTTATCTCAAGAACAATATTCGCCTGATCGATACCCCGGGGGTTGCCTCAATCCACAGTCACAACACTGACGTGACCTACAGCTACCTGCCCAACGCCGACGCAGCGATTTTCCTGGTCAGCGTCGACCCACCGATCACGGACGCCGAGTATCACTTTCTAAACGATCTGAGAGGATTTGCCACCAGGCTTTTCTTCATCCAGAACAAGATCGACACGGTGAGCGCCGCCGACCGGATTGAGTCACTCGAGTTTACCCGGGAAGTAATTGGCAAACAGGCCGGTCTTGAGGACATAACCATTTTTCCGCTCTCGGCCAAAAAGGCGCTGGAGGGAAAGCTTGACGGGAACCGCGCCATGTACGAGGAAAGCGGCCTTGCGGCTTTCGAATCCATGCTTGAGGGCTTTCTCGTCGAGGAAAAAGGCCGCGTGCTCCTGGCGTCGGCTGCCAGCAAAATCCGCAATATAATCGCCCAGGAATCTTTTTCAGCAAGGCTTATGCAGAAGTCGCTTGGCGAGCCCCTGAGGGATCTTGAGGACAAGATCAGCCGGTTCGCGGCCACCGAGCAAGAGATAGCGCAGGAGCGCCAGGACAGCCATCACCTCGTCCGGGCCGAGACAGACAGTATGGCAAACGACGTTCTCATTCCCGATCTTGATGGCCTCAAAGCCGAGAAGTCTTCTGCCCTGGTCAAAGCAATTGACGAATATTACAAATCCATCCAGCCGATTGGGAAAAGGGATCTCGTGCGCGATATCAACCAGTTTGTGCACGAGCAGATACATGATACCTTCGACGAGTTCCAGTCCCGTGAGGAAGGCATTTTGCGGGCGCGGCTTGAGGCAATCCTCGAACGGCTGATATCGAGAACCAACCGGATCATAAAAAATATTGTCAGTGTGTCCGCGAGCATCTTCGAAATCGACTTGCAGCCCTTCACGATAGAAGAATCGCTGGCCAAGGAATCAGCTTTCACCTTCAAAATCGAGGAAGACGTCAAGGTGTCACTCGAATATATCACCGAATCGGCCACCCTCCTGCTCCCGAGACCGCTTGCCCACAAAATCATCCTCAGGAACGCACGAGAAAGGATGAAGGAACTGGTTGAAAGGCACTGCGGGCGGCTGCGCCAGGATTTCATGGCCCGGATCGAGAAGTCCGTCACGGATTTCGAGAAGCAGCTTAATGAAACCGTCGAGGCAAGCCTGGACGGAATCCGCCGCGCACTTGACGTGGCCGAGAGGGTAAAACAAGAGGGAGAACACGGAGCTTCGGAAAAAGAGGCTGACCTGGGGCAACGCCTTCGCATTCTTGAAAGTGCCCTTCATGAACTGGATGGACTGAAAGAGGAAAAGATACTGGCCAGACATGGGGAGGCAAGTCGTGAGTGATCCATTTGCAATCGCAGCTGTGTGGTTTGGTCTGGCTGTTCTCGCTACCATGGTTGCCACCGCCCTTCGTCTTTCAGCGACGCTGATAGAGATATGTATCGGAGTTGTGGCTGCGGCAATCGCTGCAGAATATTTTGGTATCGATGCTTTGGGAGGCAATGCTGGCTGGCTGAAATTCCTGGCTGCTTCGGGTGCCGTACTGTTGACCTTTCTGGCCGGCGCGGAACTGGAGCCGGCCGTGCTTCGCAGCAAGTGGAAAGAGGTGGGCGCCGTCGGTCTCGTCGGATTTCTTGCCCCATTTTTAGGATGCACCGCACTGGCGAAGTATGGGCTGGGCTGGGACACGCGGGCGAGCTGGTTGGCGGGCGTCTGCCTGTCCACTACCTCGATGGCTGTAGTTTATGCGGTAATGATTGACACCGGCCTTCACAGGATCAGCTTTGGCAAAGGAATTCTGGGCGCCTGCTTCGTTAATGACCTGGGCACGGTAATCGCGCTGGGCCTTATTTTCGCCCCCTTCACCTACAAAACACTCGTGTTTGTGTTCGTTACCCTGTTCGTTCTGGCGGTGCTCCCTTATCTAACAAAGCTATTGACGCAACGATATGCTTATCGAACTTCGGCAATACGTACGAAGTGGGTGCTGATGATTCTGTTCGGTTTGGGAGCCCTGGCCATCTGGTCCGGCAGCGAAGCGGTGCTCCCGGCCTACCTGGCCGGAATGGTGCTGGCGGGTGCGGCTGCTGAGGATCACCAGTGG